>JAILCT010000071.1 GCA_024690425.1 Lachnospiraceae bacterium
TCGCAGCGTACAGTCAAGCAAATATCTGTTTCTCAATTCCTAAACCCCGTAATTGGCTATAGTATACCTGTAGGCTTCGGGAAGTCCCAGGTCGTATGACTTTCCTTCAGGCCTGAAAGCATACATTCCATACTTGACCCTCACATTGTCAAGGGCTTCCGTAAGACCTATCTCGCCTTCCGTTCCTTCATTGTCAGCTGTTATCACCATCGCAGTAAGCTCATCATATACTTCAGGAGTAAGTACGTACTGACCGAAGGTTGCATAGTACTTCTTCTGCTTCTTGCTGTTTATCACACCCAGGTATTCCTCGGCATAATCATCCGTAGGCTTCTCAACCATACGCTCTACCTTCATCATGGTCTCATCCGTGTCATCCCACTGGCCATAGAGGATACCGTAGTGGACTACCCTCTCCAGTTCGACTTCTTCAATACTTACAAGGGTCTTGCCGCATTCCATATAGGCATCGATGGTCTGACGGCTGCAGCTTCCGGGACCTGCTGATTCATAAATAAAGTCACCCAATAGGAGAAGTACCGGTGAACCGCCCGCGAACTGCTTGGTAAGATGAACCGCATGTCCGAAGCCCCTTCTCTCGTTCTGATATACGAAGGTTATATGCTGGCGCATCTCAACTATCCTGTCAGCATATTCAGCCTTATCGTTCGGAAGCTTACTCTTAAGTTCAGCGCTTACGGGTGCAAAAAGCCTGTCATATTCATCCTGCTCGTCTTCACCTATTATAAGACATACTTCTTCAATGCCCGCATCAAGAAGTTCCTCAAGCATAATAAAGATTGCCGGCTTTAGCATGCCGTCCTTGTCAACCACCGGAGCAAATCCCTTCTTCATGGTCTTGGTTGCCGGGAATATCCTGGTACCGTATCCCGCAAGAGGAATGACCGCCTTGCGGACTGACTGGCCGGGTTTAAGGGTAAGGGTAAAGCTTGACATACCCTTCTTATCAAGATACTCCCTAAGCATCTTAACGGATTCTTCATCCTTACATAAGAACTGAACCGAACCGTCACCCTGAGAACCGACTCCCTTGGCCCCGTAAATGTACTTACGGATCTCCTTGTCTTCAAGTACCGAATGAAGGACAGGTGCGATAAGCTCAGAACATGCCGGCATGACCTTCTCGTCAAAGTTAGCCTGCCACTCATCCATAAGCGCACCAAGCCCCGGAGCATCTCCATCTGCAAGGAACTTAACAGCCTTCTCATTCATTATCTTATTATCTTCACCGAGTGCCTCCTGAACCTTCCTCTGTATCTCATCCTCAGCAAAGGGATAGCACCTGTTAAGGTCGGCAAGTATCTTGATCGTATCCTTGCTGGCATTCAGGTTCGCCACTACCCACCTGAAGGTAGTTCCTACGCTTAGCTCCCTTGAATCTATCTCAACACCGTCGAAGTCCATGAGTACCGGCTTAACTCCGTACGCGCAGGCCTGGTCAAGCCTCCCGCACCTTGAAGGTGTCCTCTGTTCACCCCTGAATGCCGCCTGCATCTCACCCTTAACATTCATCCTTAAGTTATACATCCTGTTGAAAGCCCTTGCAACAAGAACGCAGATTGCAGCTGACGATGACAGTCCGCTCTTTATGGGAAGGTCCATCCCGGTAACCGTTATCTTAAGACCGCCTACCGTATAATTATCATTTATATAAGATGCAACACCTGCCACGTAGGAGAAGAAGCCCCCCTGTCTTGCGACTTCTAAGAGCTTACCCGTATCCATAGGAGATTCGAGCCTCTGTTTGTCATATACATCAAGTGTACTCTCAACTATGAATTTATCGCTCTTCTCAACCGTTGCATATATTCCCTGCTCTATACCGGTCACTACCGCCTGGCCCATCACAACATCGGCATTAACGGTACGGTACATGCCAGCCCAGTCGGAGTGCTCACCGAAGAGACACAGTCTTCCGGGAACGAAGAGATTGAGCCTTGCTGATCTTGATTCGTTCATTGGTCCGCTTCCTTTCTTGCTACTATGAAGATCCTCTGGGAATCATAAGACGGTTCATCCTTGGTATCGGAATCCCTTACAAGCACCGCCTTAAGTCCTGCCTTCTGAAGGAACACATGCATCTGCCCCAGAGTATATCCGCGCTGGTAATGATTCTCCGTAAAGCGCCTGAACATTCCGGGTTCATCCTGCTCTATAAAGATGCTTAAGTCATATTCATTTATATGGCTCTCATCATCGTAGTAGTTCTCCCATATGAAGGCACAGTCTTCCCGATTCTCGGCTATCACGGTATCTCCAAGTATCTTCTCGTATTTATAAACGGTGTTAAAGTCAAACATGAAAAGACCGCCCGGATATAAGAACTTCTCCACAAGCTTAAAGGTCCTGATCACTTCTTCATCCTTAAGGAGATAGTTGACAGAATCACAGACAGAATATACTGTACCTACCGTAGAATACAGGTCAAGATCCCTCATATCCTGATTAATGTACAATATTTCGTACCCTTTATCATTTCTCTTCTTCTGAGCCACTTCCAGCATGGCTTGAGACGAATCGATACCTATCATATCGTAGCCCTTCTTATACATCAGGTTCGTAAGGGT
>JAILCT010000088.1 GCA_024690425.1 Lachnospiraceae bacterium
TAAACCTTGCTCGTAAAGCCTGCAAGCAGCGGAACACCGACCATGGAAAATGACCCGACCGCAAAGGCAAGTCCGGCCAGCGGATTTCTGAATCCCGATCCCTTAAGATCCGAAAAATCCTTGGAACCATGCGATACCTCAACAAGACCCCGCTGGGCAATGAAGAGCATTGACTTTGTGGCCCCGTGGGACATGATATGGAAGATGGCAGCAACCATTCCCGCATTGGATCCAAGACCCATGCCCATGTATATGTAACCGATCTGGGCTATCGATGAATACGCGATAAGGTGGCGGACATCCGTCTGCCGTATGGCCGTCACCGAACCCATGATCATGCCTATGATACCGAAAACAAAGAGGATGTTGGTGATCTTATGCCCCACCATGACATCCATTCCGATAACGCGATAGAAGATCTTGATAAGAAGAAAGATATATCCCTTGCTGACAAGCGATGACAGTATCGCGGATGAGGAGGCCGTTGCATATCCGTATGCTTCCGGCAGCCAGCTGTGGAAGGGATACAGGGCGCTCTTGATGGCAAGAGCAACACTCATAAGGCCTATGACTACCGTTAACGGGATCGCATATTCTCCCGTCTCGTTAAGCCTTACTACCGCCTCATGGATATTGGGCATAAGGAGCTGTCCCGTTATCGTGTAGAGCATGCTGATACCGATAAGAAGAAGACCTGAACCAAGAAGGCTCATGATCATGTACTTGGTCGCGGCAACCAGGGTGTGCCCGTTCCTCCTGATCATGATAAGGGCACATGCGGCCATGGTGTTTATCTCGACAAATACGTAGGCCGTAAAGAGGTCGTTGGTATAAACAAGGGCAAGCAGGGAAGCCATCATGAGGTCGATCATGATGAAGTAAAGATTGAGCCTGTCGCCCATGATATCATCATTCTGGCCCCTGATACCTCCGATGACCGAAAGAAGCATGATAACTGAGAAGAAGGTGGCCATAAGGCCCTCAAGGCATCCGGCGCGAAGCTCATTGCCCCAGGGCGCGGGGAACCTGCCCATCACGTACACAAAGGAGTGCCCAATATAGACCGTATAGCCTAGCACGCATGCGCTCATCACGATCACCACGGACAGGAGTATTATGCTTAACCGCCTTGAAGCCCTTCCCTTAAGTGCCGAGCTTATTATTCCGCCGGCCATGCACAGTATTATCGAATAGGGGACGAAGTTCTCGATAAAAGTCATTCGTTTTCCTCCCCTTCAAGATCCTTCATGTACTTGTTGCGTCCCGGTGTATCCTTCTTGGACCTTAATGATATCTCATCAATATCAAGGGTATGATAGCGCTCATACAGCCTTATCGTTATCGAGAGCATAAGGGCCGTTACCGACACCGACACAACGATACCTGTAAGGACAAGGCCCGCGGGTATGGGATTGATATAGGCATCCGTACTCATCACGTTATCCACGATTATCGGCGCCTTGCGGCCTTCTATATAACCCTTGCTGGCAAGGAAGAGGTATACCGCCGTGTCCATGATGTTGAAACCGATGATCTTCTTTATCATGTTCCTGTGCACCATAAGGGTTGTGAATCCGACTGAGAAGAGGATCACGGCAACTACAGAATATATATTGTGGAAGAAATTGGGGCCTATCATCACAGTCCCCCCTTTCTGAACAGAGCATAGAATGCATACATGGTACATGCAACTTCGGTACCCACAAATATATTGATAAAGAGGATCAGCCCGCTGCTTATGATGTTGCCGGGAGTTCCCAGGGGGATATGATTATCAAGCCCGTGGGCTCCCATATAGAAATAGTAACTTAAGCAGGATACGTAGAAGCACAATGCGCTGACTTTGGCTACCTTATAGACATGTTCATTCATGAACTTCTGTGTCTTCTTAAACCCGAATGCGGATACATACATGATAAAGCCCGCACCCAGTATAGCGCCTCCCGAGAAGCCTCCTCCCGGGGACAGATGCCCGTTCAGTATCACATATATCCCGAACACGAATACAACCGGTACCAGGAAACCCGCAACCTTCTGGATTATTATATCGTTCTTGGGCTCAAGATAACGGTCGAAGGCATAGCTTGACTTTTTCTCCTCGCCCTCGGCTATAAGGAGAAGGATCATAACGCAGCTTGCCGCTATGAAAAGGACATGAGTCTCGCCCATGGTATCGAAGCCACGGTAGTTAAGGATAAGTCCCGTCACAACATTAACGGCTCCGGTCTCCTCCTGTCCCTTCTCTATATATCTCCTGGTGACTTCGTTGTTGGCCGGGTTATCGGCCTCTCCAAACTTAGGAAGCCATGACACGGTCACCATGAGCATTATCATCATCGTAACGCATACAAGTACGGCTATGGCCTCATATCTCTTGTGGAAACGCTTCAGAAAGTCAAGCGGCTCAGTGTTGTCCTGGATCCTCTGCCTTGCCTCCCTCTGTTCAAGCAGGTCGGCGGCCTCCGTGAGTTCCTCCTCGAGGGATTCAAGCCTCTCAGCTTCGGTCATCCCGGTCGGCCTGTAGAGGAGGAATTCCTCCTTGCCGTTGACGAAGTCTTCTATTCTGCTGTAAAAAGAACTCTTGTAATCTCTTCTCTTTTTACTCATTCTCAACTCCTATGCCTTCAGCCTTGGCACCGGCTGCTTCGGCACTTCCGTCCTTTATCTCTGTTGTCTCAACCGCCCTTATCTTCTTAAGAGTGACAAAAAAGAGAATGGATGTAACACCTGCACCCACTGCCGCCTCCGTGATCGCAAGATCGGGAGATTCGAGCAGGGCCCAGATGATGCTCATGATCGTCGAATAGGCCATAAATATGATTATGGATGTCAGCAATGTCTTATGAAGACAGGTTGCTATGGCACACACTATAAGAAATAGGGCCAGTATGATTATGAAAAGCTTCATTTCCCGCCTGTCTCCTCCTTAACCGCATCTTCATCTATACTGTATTCCATACGCATGATAACATGCGATGAAACGGATGATGTCATCCACAAAAAGATGACAACTATAAACATCTTAAGGGAAAACCAGGAAAATCCCTTAAGGATGGCAAGTCCCAGGGCTCCGAGCAGAAGTCCCAGGGTGTCGCCTATCGCAGCGGCGTGCATCCTGTTCATGCAGAACCTGAACTTATAGACACCGTATACAGCTATGCTCTCCATGCACGCTGCAAATATGAGGCATATGGCAGCTGCACAAAAACGTACCCATTCCATATCACTTCTCCATTTCCCTAAGGAGCATGTCTATCTCATTCTCGGGAGCCTGGGCCTTTTTCTCCCTTGCCTCCCTGTCTCTTTTATGCTTGCGAAGGACATTCTCATCGTGAACACCCATGTAAACCTTGGTCAGGATCACGACAGACAGAAAGCTTATCATAGCATATATGATGCTTATATCAAGCAGATAGTCCTCACCCAGCTTAACAGCAACAACGGCCATCAAAAAGATGCCGATGGTGCCGACCATGTTTATGGCCATGAGCCTGTCGGCTATCTTGGGGCCGGCCACCGCCCTTATCAGTACCAGGACTACCAGCACCGCATATACAAGCATTATTCCGATCAAAAGAGCGCTTACCGCTCCCTGCGTTGACGTCATATCCTCTCCTTAACGAAGACACGGGGACGGTTCTACTGTCTTCATGTATTCAAGACATAATTGTTTCCTGTTGTTATTTTCATGAAGACAGTAGAACCGTCCCCGTGTCTTCATGCCTTATCAAGTATCTCCTGGGCCCTCATGATCTCCCTGACAAACACCGACTCGCCGATATCCGTAGCAAGATCAAGATCAAGACAATGGACCGTATACTCACCGTCCTCTATATTAATGGTTATGGTCCCGGGAGTCAGGGTTATCGAATTGGCAAGGACCGCCTTGAGAAAACCGGACCTTATTTCCGGCTTGAAAGTCACTATCTGCGGTTCCACTTCTATCTTGGGATTAAGAACGAAACGGGCTGTTGCGATATTGGCCTTGACTATTTCAGTCAACAGTATGAAGAAATACTTAATCCCCCAGGGAATAAGCCTGTACAGGGCTATTTCCTTACGTATACTGTAGTCCATAAATCTGCACATAAAAAAGAAGATTGCCGCCGAAACGATGAGGCCTATGACGGCCACTTCCGGTGTTAACCTTCCGTTAAAGATTATCCATAAAGCAAACAGTGCTACGTACATGCAAATCTTCCCTCTTAATCCACATTTCGTAGATTCCTGCTAAGTGTAGCACAAAATATGGTATGATTCAAGGGTTACAATCCTGCTGAACCACAAGCCTGCCTGAAGGTGAAGATGTATATCAATACCCCTTGATCTTGTCCTCATAGTCCGAGCCGGTCACTGTGCGGAAGTTCTCGAGATAGGGGGTTGGATCACGCTCCACATCATACATTGTGTTGAAGGCAGCCAGGAGCATCGCATCGGCATTATACTTAAGCTCGAAACGACCCTCGTCGATACCTGCCTTGAACTTGTCAACCTGCCACACCAGGATGTCCGGTATCGTGATCCCTTCAATGTTCATCTCGCACAGGAAGTCCTGATGGTCAAGATAATACATGAACTCCTTATACAGGGCCGCCGAATCACCCAGCCTCCTTACAAATTCCCTGTAATATGCTTCATCTTTGTTACTGAATTTACACAGAGCCCCGGCAAATTCCAGGGCTCTTTTATCCATATCTCTCTCCATAATACCTCTTGTTGCAGGTCATTCAAGCGACCAGGGTATATGCTCCACGCATACACCGCCTGCGCTTCCGTCCATATTAACAGCATCTAGCCTTGTCGTGATCAGGACTCCCATATTGTCGTACATATACATCTCACCCATATAATTACCGCATTCATTATTGTGATCGGCGATATTCACCGTATAGGTTACATCATATGTATCGTCAATAAGCTCTGTTATCTGACCGGATGCAGCTTCATCTGTCTCGTAATAAGGCATCAGATCGTCCTGGCCGTCGGCAACCGTCCATATCGGGAACTGAACCCTGTCAAGGCCGTTGCTTGAATATATGATCGCATTGATCGTAAAAGTCCCTTCTGTCCTGTTGGGCCTTATGAATACCGACTTAACCATGGGATCTGTCGCATAAGCTTCATAAGTCGAGTTCGCGACCGCACACCATTCTTCCTGCCTCATACGGTAGAGCTTGAAGAAGCTTCCGTCCTTACCCGTCCAGTGCTTACTGTTCTTCTTATCCCTGTCGCTTCCGGTCCTCTTGAAGAAGTTACTCTTGCTGTATATTGCCTTCTTATCTATACGCCATACCACGAACTTACCGTCATCGGTCTCATATCCATCGGTAACGTAAACACCTGTCTCATCATAATCAAGCAAAATCATGAAATGCGAAGACCAGTCGTTCTTCTTGATCTTCCAGTAGCGCACATAGAGGATATCTCCTGCCCTTGCACCGGTCCTCTCAAGGAAATTATATATGGTCTCGCCCTCGTGACTGGTGGTCGTCATCACACCGGGATCGTATATATCCTTGCCGAATACATGCTTCCATACCTGATTGACATATGCACAACACTGGATGCTCACCGCCTGGCCACCCTTGTAATATGGGCTCATGAAGGTCCCGCCCAGCGATTCCGCATAGGCAATTATGACCTTACGGATCCTATCAACGCCTTCACCCGTAATGTAGGAAGCATCGAAAGGCCGGTCATCATAGATATACTCTTCCTCGGTCTCGTAATAGTCATCCTGCTCGGTATCAACAACGTTATCGGGCTCATCGGGAACCACGTTCAGGATATCTTCAGAACCGTCCGCAAGAATATCGTCATCACCCTCACCCGTCTCAATCGCAAGCTCATCGGATGAACTTACAGATATATCTTCATTAACGATCAGGTTATCGCTCTCATCATCCGTTTCGACCACAACCTCGTCCTCCACGGTAACTTCACTTCCTTCATCGCTTACTATATCAGTATTTGATTCTGCTTCATCGCTGCTTACCACTATATCCAGCTCATCCGCATGCGGAGTTATATAGATGCCCGCAAGTACGAGGGATACGGATACCGCAGCCGCAATGATCCTGCCCTTCATTGGAACTCCTTAAAAGTCATATATGTCCATTATACTGTAAGAAAGTCTTCGAAACAACAAAATCATCAGTTCATGCTCACAAAACTTTTCGTATAAATTTAGTGATTTTCCCTAAAGAAATGTGTTAAACTGACCGATGTATATCTATGACAGTATTTTTATGCTCATTATTACTTTGTTATGTAAATCTAATGTTTATCCATCCAAGGAGGGGAATAAATCATGAAGAAATTCATTACAGCAACATTTCTGATCGCTGCCTGCCTGATCTTTATACCTGCGCAGGAAGCGAAGGCAGCATATAATGTACTGGAGGCAGGTGCGCAGGCACAGCTTCTGCGTTCCATGTATAATGTGCCTGCTGCCGAGGCTGACTTTAACAGCAAGTATAACGACTATGTCTATAAGACACAGCACGGGGCATCACAGGCTGATATCATCGCCGCACAGACAGCAATGAATGCGGCAAGCGTCAAGCTTACCCAGCTCAATGCCCTCATTACCTACCAGATGCAGCAGTCGGCCGCTTTCCCGGTTCCTGCGACTTATATGTCCACACTTATGAACGAGCCGATATATGCAGCGGTTTATGCGGACAAGTCCATTTATGCGACTGCCCTTAACAATATGGCCATCAACAATTCAGCCAAGGTAAATCAGGGCGCCTACAATGCAGTGCTTGCAACAAACGGAGCATATGCAGTGGACATGGCCAATGTTACTGCATACCATGCCTTCTATAACGGCCAGGCACCATACCCATGGTAGGTGTGAGTACTTAGCGAGGTGTGAGTACTTAGCGAGGTCTTTTCGAGCTTAGTACGAACCCGATATTCGGACGCAGGACGAATATCCTCCTTATTCGGACGCAGGACGAATATCCTCCTTATTAAAAATAAAACCGGGGAATAAAATGATCAGGGGAAAATCAACACGTTTCATTACAATATTATTATGTTCTGCTCTGATGCTGTCAGGCTGCAACAGAAATGCAGGAAATGCAGAAGATAACGGACAGGAAACGGCGGACGCCTCAACGACAGCCGCTGCTGAACCCATGCCCGTTATTTCAGTGAGCGGCAATATCGGCAACAATCGTACTATCAACTTTGAACGTACCGAATACACGGGGCCTGAATATACAGAATCATCAAATACATTAAACTCTGGAACGACGCCGGCTACTGCAGATAAGGATGAGGAAGTCCCCCAGTATTTCGATGTTGAAGATCCGTATGACTACACTATGGGATATTGTGATGAGGCTATGGGAGATGCCCTTATCGCCGAGCTCAATGCCCAGAGGACCTTCTTCGATGTAGGTACGCTTACGACCAATGCCAGCCTTATCGTGGCAGCTGAAGTAAGGGCCAAGGAATACTCCCTGTATCCCGAATATAAAAAGAGG
>JAILCT010000103.1 GCA_024690425.1 Lachnospiraceae bacterium
AGAAAACAAAAGAAAGAGACAGTGCGAGGAAGGCAACCGGGCAGAAGGTATCGTTTATTGATTCGATATGCTTTAAGATAATCGCGTTGGTATGCGTGTCCATGATCGTTGCGGTTGTTATCGTTATGCTGCTGACCGTATCGAAGTTCAAGCAGTCCATGGCCGATCAGGTGAGTACACAGCTTCAGTATATGGCAGAAGCCGAGAGGGATTCGATAGATACGATCACGGGCGGCGTTGTCCAGATGATCAGTTCTTATGCGGAGATTCTGGATCCTGTGAGCATGGAAGGATATGAGACTACCAACATAATGCTTGTTACACCGGAGCTTTTCTGCAAGTATTCCCAGAAGGGCTCTCATGCGAGCGAGGATGTGACTTTTCAGGAATTCGCTGACTGCTTAGCTGCAGGAGAGAGCGGAACCTTTACCTATAATGACGGCGGCGTTGAGAAGATGGCGGCTTATTCCATCCTTAAGGTAGGCTACCTTATGGTTGTTGATGTAAATAAGTCAGAGGTTTTGGGCAAGGTCAATTCTATCCGCAACACCGCAATAGGAGTTGCTGTTGTGGTTCTTATCGTGTGTGCGGTACTTGCGTATATTATCAGTGCGATGATCGTGCGGCCGCTGGGCATGCTTACCGATGTTATCGAGAGAACAAGCGAGCTTAACTTCAAGAAGAGCAAGCGGGCCGATAAGCTGTGCACCCGTAAGGATGAGACCGGAGCCATGGCAAGGGCCGTGGTTAAGATGAGGAGTAACCTGGCCGAAATGGTCGGCAACATCGAGGATGCAAGCACTAAGATCGACGGTAATGTTAACCAGCTTATGTCGGTTACCAATGTCGTTAACAATATGTGTACCGACAACTCGGCTACTACCCAGGAGCTGGCAGCAGGCATGGAAGAAACGGCTGCAACGACCGAGAGCATTTACGCCAACATCGGTTACATGCAGAACGGTGCCAAGGATATCACCACACTTTCCGAGAACGGTGATGCCTTGAGCGTTGAGGTTATGGAGAGGGCCAATGCCTTAAGGGATAAGACGGTTGATGCCGCAAGAAGGACCCAGGAGACCTATAATTCTGTTAAGGTACGTTCGGCCAATGCAATAGAAGAATCGAAGGCCGTTAACAAGATCAATGAGCTTACGGAAGCGATCATGTCAATATCTTCGCAGACTTCGCTCCTTGCCCTTAATGCAAGTATCGAGGCAGCCCGTGCCGGTGAGGCCGGACGCGGATTTGCCGTAGTTGCAACGGAGATCGGACACCTTGCCGAGCAGACATCGAAGTCGGTAACGGACATTAACGGTATCGTAGGAGAAGTTAATGCAGCGGTTGCCAACATGACAGGCTGTCTTGAAGAGACTACAGCCTTCCTCGAGACGACGGTCCTTACCGATTATTCGGAATTCGCCGAGGTCAGCGAGCAGTACAGCAAGGACGCCATCGAGTTCAAGCGCAGCATGAACGATGTGCATGAATCCATCATCAACCTGGCCGATTCCATCAGCAAGATAAGCGATGCGATGTCAGGCATCACATCAACCGTCGGCGAGTCAACACTTGGCGTTACCGATATTGCGGATAAGACGACCGACATGGTATCAAGGACATCCGAGACCAACAACCTGGTTGAAGAGAGCCTGCAGTGTGTTGAACAGCTCAAGTCGATCGTGGGTGAATTTATCATTGAATAGTTTCACCTGATATTATAAAATATGGATTATGTGGAGCCACGGAAGCATCCGCGGCTCCGTTTGTTTTGCGGGGTTATGATTTTGAGGAGGTCATATGATCTATACATTAACTTTAAGCCCGTCGATCGATTATATGGTCCGGCTCGATCATGAATACGAGCCCGGAAGGATCAACAGGATAAGCGAAGAATCATACGCCTACGGCGGCAAGGGAGTAAACGTGTCGCAGGTCCTTAAGAGCCTTGATGTTGACACCACGGCGCTGGGCTTCATAGCCGGCTTCACAGGAGATGAGATAGAGAAGGGCCTTAACGGTAAGGGCGTGCTGACTGACTTTGTCCATCTTAAGGAAGGACATTCGAGGATAAACTTAAAGATCCGTACCAGTGAGGAAACGGAGCTCAATGCGGTCGGACCCGGGGTTCCCGATCAGGCCATGGTCGAGATGTTTGGGAAGATCAGGGCTATCGGGAAGGATGATATGCTCGTGATCGCGGGAACCGTTCCCAGGCACATGCCCAGTGATATCTATGCCAGGTTTATCGAGCAGCTGACACATGATGATACGAAGATTGTCGTTGACACGACCGGGGAGAACTTCATTAATGCCCTGCCGTACCACCCCTTTCTTGTCAAGCCCAATCATGAGGAGCTGTCACAGCTTCTGGGAGAGCAGATATCACCCTTTGATAAGGATGCCGTTTTGAGCGGTGCCAAGATGCTTAAGCAGAAGGGAGCAAGAAATGTGCTCGTGTCCCTTGCATCCCAGGGAGCCCTCCTTCTTACGGAGGATGACCGGGTGATAAGCAGGGAAGCCCCTAACGGCATAGTAAAGAATTCGGTCGGATCGGGCGATGCCATGGTAGCCGGCTTCATCGCAGGCTATCTTGATTCCCAAAGCCTGGAGGATGCCTTCTACATGGGCCTTGCTTCGGGAAGTGCGACAGCCTTTATGGAAGGACTTGCCGGCGGCCAGGAGATACGCGAGCTCTACCGCTTCATAAGATAAATGTGACACTTTTACTCAGAGCTAAAGTGTCACATAACGTGAATATCAGGAGGAAATATGAGTAAACCGAGAGTATATATAGACGGAAGTGCCGGAACAACAGGCCTTCGGATAAACGAGCGTTTTGCCGGGAGGGATGACATCGAGCTTATTAAGATCCCGGAAGAATCACGCAAGGACAATGATGTAAGGAAGAAGTTCTTAAATGAGGCTGACATTGCCTTTCTGTGCCTGCCGGATGATGCGGCAAGGGAAGCGGTATCACTTATGGATCCTGAAAATGACAGGACGGTCATAATAGATACATCAACCGCTCACAGGACGGAAGAAGGCTGGGCTTACGGGATCCCGGAACTGGCGCCTGAGTTCAGGAACAGGATCAGGACATCCAAGAGGATCGCAGGCCCGGGGTGCTACGCATCCGGCTTTATAATGATGGCCTATCCGCTCATAAGGGTAGGGATCATCTCGCCCGATTATCCGGTCACGATAAGTGCACTTTCCGGATACAGCGGAGCCGGCAAGAAGGCTATAGCGGTTTATGAGGGCGACAAGCCGAAGGACTATAATGCGCCAAGGCCCTATGCCCTGTCCCAGCAGCATAAGCACCTTAAGGAGATGAAGGCTGTATGCGGCCTTAACAGGGAGCCTGTATTTACGCCTGTTGTGGATGATTATTATTCCGGGATGATAGTGACTTTGCCCCTCTATGCCCACCTGCTGGAGAAAAAGGTAAGCCCTGCAGGGCTTCGGGATATACTGGCTGACTATTATAGGGATGAGAGATTTATAAAAGTCATGCCCTTCGGAGCTGAGGCCGAGACCGGAGGATTCCTGTCGGCCGGTGATATGGCAGGACGCGACGATGCATGCATCTATGTTACGGGAAATGATGAACGACTGCTCTTAAATGCAAGCTTTGATAACCTTGGCAAGGGCGCATCGGGTGCAGCCATCCAGTGCATGAACATAGTAATGGGAGTTGATGAGGCGACAGGCCTTAATGTCAGGTGACCGGAAGTGCCGTTCCGAATTAAGTCGGGCATGGGCCTCATCATCAGGAAATTTAGGGAGAGAAAGAAATGGCAATAGATCTTTTTAAGATAGGCAATTTTACAATACACGGCTACGGCCTCATGATAGGTATCGGCTTTATCCTGGCTGTCCTTATAGGAAGTTACAGGACCAAGAAGCTGGGACTGTCGGACGATCACTTTACCAATATAGCCATATGCCTGCTGGTATTCGGCTTCATGGGCGGCAAGCTGCTGTATATAATAGTCAACTTCAGGCTCTTTATACAGGATCCGTTAAAGCATCTCGGATCGGAAGGGTTTGTTGTTTACGGCGGTATCATCGTCGGTATATTCTCGATATTTGTTTACTGCAAGATCAAGAAGCTGTCCTTCTTATCCTATATGGATATGATGTCGCCCGCGGTAATGATCAACCAGGGCCTCGGACGTGTGGGGTGCTTTATGGCAGGCTGCTGCCACGGACGTCCCACAACATCACATTTCTCAGTTACATTTACGGATCCGAACTGTCTGGCACCTGTTGGTGTCCCCCTTATTCCGACCCAGCCTATTTCGGCCGTATTCGACCTTGCTGCAGCGGCATTCCTGTTTGCCATACAGAGGAAGGTTAAGTACAGAGGCACCGTATCGGGTATCTATCTTATGCTTTACGGAGTGGGAAGGTTCATAATCGAGTTCTTCAGAGGTGATCTGGACAGGGGTACTGTGGGAGCCCTGTCGACTTCGCAGTTTATTTCGATATTCATGGTAATATTCGCTGCGGGGTATTTATATGTGGTGAATAAGAAGAAACTTGAAACGGAGTATAAGTGAATCGCCTTAAATGATTGGCTTTGCGTCGGGGAACCGTCCCCCACTGCTTCACTGCACGGGTCCTATCTCCCGGTAATATCTGAATACCGCCTTGCCGAGGATCTTGTTTCTGGCGACAAAGGGATGAACCCAGAAGCGCGAATCCGCCGAGTAATTCCGGTTATCACCCATCATGAAGTATGAGTTCTCGGGGATGGTCACAGGACCGTAATCACCGATCGCATCTACCTTGACATATGCATCCTCATCAAGAGGCATTGAACTGCCGTTAATATAAACCTTGCCGTCGACCACCTCGAGGGTTTCGCCGGGAAGGCCGATTATCCTTTTTATGAAGAGCTGCGATTCATCATCGGGGAACTTGAAGATAACTATGTCACCGCGCTGGGGATCGTGATTCTTATAAGCCAGACGGTTGCCAAAGATACGGTCACCCGTCATGATGGTCGTCTCCATGGAGGCAGAAGGGATCACAGCGTTCACGATAAGGAACATGTTGACAAGAACGGCGATCGCGATCGCTATCTCAAGGATCAGGATCCATTCCATTATCTCATATTTGATCTGCTGCTTGCTCATCTTCGGAGCCATTATGACCTCCCGTGCATGCCCGTATATCTGTAGCATTACCTTCAATTGACACGTCCAACCCATTATAGTACAATCGAAACCGAATTACAAGTTGCTTTGGGAGGGTAGTATGCTGTTCAATTCACTGCCTTTTTTGCTTTTTTTCCCTGTTTGCGTGCTCCTGTACTATGTGATACCCGACAGGTTTAAATATCTGTGGCTGCTCTTTTGCAGCTATTTTTTCTATGCATGTCAGGACCGGTCGATGACTGTTCTTCTGATGATATCAACCGTCATCACCTGGTCGGCCGGAAGGCTTGTCTACAAGGCAGAATCAAGGAGTTCGGCCCATTTTTACCTGGCACTTGGCTTCATCCTTAACCTCTCTATGCTTATATATTTCAAGTATTCAGGCTTTATTGCCGGACTGTTCCTGCATGATGAGAACTTAAGCCTTCTCATGCCGGCCGGCATATCCTTCTATACATTCCAGTCCCTCTCCTACATCATGGACTGCTACAGAAAGGAAGTAAAGCCCGAGAACAACATACTTAAATATGCGCTTTTCGTATCCTTCTTTCCCTGCATCCTTTCGGGCCCCATTGAACGCTCGAAGAACATGCTGCCCCAGATAAACAGGGTACACAGGTGGGACTATATCCGCGTCAAGGAAGGCCTCTTTCTCATGCTGTGGGGCTATTTTCTGAAGCTTGTCATCGTTTCAAGGCTTGACATCCTCACATCCTGCGTCTATGACAATAAAGAAGCCGTGGGAATCCCGATGCTTATAGCACTTTTTGCTTACAGCATACGGATATACTGTGACTTTGCCGGCTATTCATTTATCGCGATCGGCGCCGCAAGGATCCTTGATTACAAAATCATGCGTAACTTCAGGCAGCCCTATATGGCGGTCTCGGTTGCGGACTTCTGGCGAAGATGGCACATATCGCTGTCGACCTGGTTCAGGGATTACCTGTACATACCGCTTGGCGGCAGCAGGAAGGGAACCCTTAGGCGCTACATCAATATCATCATTGTATTTGCGGTCAGCGGGATATGGCACGGCGCGACCCTCAACTTCCTTATATGGGGCCTGCTCTTTGCCGCATACCAGGTTCTCGGATATGCGATAACACCGCTTAAGGACCGGCTTAAGCTTCCTAAGTGGTTCTGCGTTGCATATACCTACATTCTTGTATGCTTCACCTGGATTTTTTTCAGGGCAGAATCATTCACCGCGGCAATTGACGAACTGAGACGGACCTTTACCGGGATAAGGCCTTCACAGCTGCTTGACGGAACGGTATTTACCCTGGGTCTTGGGACCATGAACCTTGCATTTGCGGCTGCTGCCATTATCATACTTATCATTGTCGATGTTATGTGCGAAAAGAGGAAGTGCGAGGTCTATCAGCTTATGGATCGCACCAAGGTTTACATAAGATGGGCAGTCTACTATCTTCTGTTTATAATGATCCTCTTCTCGGTCAACCTGTCTACGCAGGAATTCTTATATCAGGGCTTCTGATACGGGAGATCATATATTGAAGCTGTTTAAGTTTATTCTAAAGTGCATATTGGCAGTCCTGCCCTTTATCCTCCTTGTCGGGTATACATGGCTTAATCCCATGGGGTATATGGATGAGGAGTATCCTTCGTGGAAGTACGTCAAGGATGCAGAAGAAGGGAAGATACCGTTGCCCGACGGCTCTGACGCTGCCCTTATCCTGGGTGACTCAAGGGCCATGGCCGATATAGTGGCCACGGACCTTGGGGATAATTATGTAAATCTGGGGATGGGCGGAGCAACATCCGTTGAGATGTACTATACCCTTAAGAATTACATTAAGAATAACGGTGCTCCGGGGCGGGTCATGATAATGTTCGCCCCATTCCATTATTCCTATATGGACAATTTTAAGACAAGAACTATCTATTTCCACCATCTCGACCTTCCTGCGGCAGCGGACGTATACAGAAGGGGAGTCATGGGGACAGGCTATGATGAAGAAGAGGGCAATGCGATAAACGGAGCGGACCTGTCCTACATAATCAGTTCCTATTTAAGGCTTCCCAATGTTTATCTGCCGGCCCTCATCAATTCAAGAGGATATAACAGGGCGGATATGAACCGTGAGCTGTATGACGAACAGCTAAGGCAGCGCGGGCATGCCCTGTACGGAACCCTTGACGGGTGCGATGATCTTAATTATGAAGCCAGTTACACCGAGATGAAGAGGGGGAGGGAGCACAGGCTCATCACAAGATATTTCTCCCTGCTCCTTAAGCTGTGCGACGAGTACGGGATTGAGACGGTAGTCCTGCAGGCGCCTATGAACGAGGCCTCATATAATGCACTTGATAATGATTATGTGGAAGAGTACAGAAGCTATATGAAACAGTTTAAAAATGACAATCCGCACATTGATTTTGAAATGGATATACCATGTTATGACAATGCATATTTCGGTGACTCTTCTCACCTTAACGGAAAAGGAGCACAGCTCTATACACAGGAGATTTTGGACAGATATATTAAATAGATTTGTCTTTTTCACCAAAAGTTGTGTAATTTTTCAGTGACTTATACATTATTTTGTGGTAGAATACCATAAGTAGTGTTATTTGGGGAATTATTCATGTAAGGGAGGCATTATTATATGAAGAAAAAGAATTTATTCCTGCTCCTGGCCATGTCGGCAGTGCTCGTACTGGGCGGATGCGGTAAGGATAAGGACGAATCGGCGGATGAACCGGACCAGCAGGCCGATCAGCCTGTTATCCAGCTGCAGACAGACGACCAGGCACCCACCATCGATGTGGCAAGTGATGGAGAAGAAGAGGAGACTCGCGAAGGAATGTACCGCAGCGAGCTCACCAATGAATGGATAGATGAGTCACTTAAGGATCAGAGACCCATTGCGGCAATGGTAGATAATGAGAAGACCGCTCTTCCGCACTATGGTCTGTCCCAGTCGGATGTTGTATATGAGATGACCAATTCAACCGCTAATGACGGTGTAACCCGTTTCATGGTCCTCTTTAAGGATTACAACTCGGTTAAGCAGATCGGATCGATAAGAAGTACGAGACCGACCAACCTTCAGATAATACCGGAATGGAATGCTATCGTATGTCATGACGGCGGTCCTTTCTATATCGATGAGTATATGGCTAAGGACTTCGTCGAGAACTTCTCCGGAACCTTTTCACGTGTTAACAACGGTAAGTCAAGGGAGTTCACTGAGTATATCTTAGAGGGTGATATTGATAAGAACTTTGAGTCACACCCTAAGTACTCCAAGACATACAATGATTACTATAAGGGACCTCATTATCAGTTCGCATCCGACAAGCAGCCCAATGATCTGTCCCAGTATTCGGATGCCAAGAGTGCAACCCATATCCAGATGCCATATAAGCACAACAAGCCTTATCTCGATTATGATGAGGCAAGCGGAACATACCTCTATTCTGAGTATGGCCAGAAGCATGTGGACGCAGGCAACAATGACGAGCAGCTCTCATTCAAGAACCTGCTCATACAGAACTGCCGTTACGTTCAGTTCGATAACAACGGATACATGATGTTCCATTCTATCGATTACAACCGCGACGGCTACTATATCACCAACGGTAAGTGCATCCCCATTACCTGGTCTAAGGAAGATGAGCTTACACCTACCCAGTATTACGATAAGGATGGTGAAGAGATCAAGCTCAACACAGGACGCACATACGTAGCACTTGTTCCCGATGATATCTGGAGCGGTCTTACGATCGAATAATGATAACAGAAAAACAAGCCGGTTCAGCCGGCTTGTTTTTTCATGCTCTTTGTTATATAGTCTCCAATTTCGTTCTTATCCATATTCAGCGCGTAGGCCAGTTCCTCGAACAATTGATTCTCGGCCTGTTTGAAGTAGCGCTCATCGACCACCGTTACCTTCTTGCCGGCATCAATGCGGGATTTCTTCCGCTTTACCAGGGTCTTGATTATCTTAACCAGTTCTTCGCAGTCGCAGGTTCGAAGGGCTGTCTTATACTGGGCCTCGCGTTCCTGTTCATTGACGATCCAGGCGTTCTCGATATCGGGTATACGCCTGATGAGTGATTCTGCCTCCTTCTTGGATATGACCGGACGCATTACAGCGGTTACGTTGTCTACCGGCACATACACGGCAGCATCCTGATGATAGAAGGGACGCAGGGTATAATACTCCTTCTTCTTATCAACCATTGACATGGACAGAGTGCCGATGTTAACGACTTCACAAACGCCCTGATTGCCGTAGACTACAACATCATTTACATTGTACATATTTCACACTCCTATTTATGAAAAAAACAATGGGTTCAGAAATGAATTTATACCCCCGATATCACTATATTACCACTAATATGCAAGAAAATGCTAATGGAATTTTATCAAAACATGTGGTTTTTTTACGAAAATACAGGGCATCCGTCATAAAAGTCACACAAAATGACAGATGGAATAACCTGCGGATACGTCTATGTTTTTATTCAAAAGTGAACCATTATATGTTAAAATACCAAATGAGCATGTCTTAGAATGATCATAAGAGGGGAACAAATATGAATCCGGCATTTGCGGCGCTTAAGAAGTGCAGGGATATCTGCGCCATGTACGGTGGAGAAGTTAATAAGAATGATAAGGATGAGCTGTATAATCTCTTCAGGGAAGAAGCGCTTAATATAGCTTATTTTTTGGCGCGCAGCGACGGCAAGATGACGGAACCCGAGATCATGACCATCAACGTGATCTTCCAGATACTTATAGATGAGGATATATTAAAGAAGAACTTCGGTGATAACATAATCGGTGAGGATTCGATCCTTCGCCATATTCCCAAGTGCCTGCAGACCGTAGCCCACGGCGAGAAGGATGCCAACATGGGCGGAAAGTGCTACCTTGTTTCGGCAAGGGAGGTCCTTGATACCTTTGTACTCATAGGCAATCTGGTCATTAACTGTGACTGTATGCGCCTCCAGTATCCGGTCATGCTCCTTCAGCATTTTTCCAACCTTTGCACCCAGTATATTGAACAGATAGAAGAAAACGATGAGCTTGTGAACGGGGATACCGTTTATAAGAGGGAAGAATCACGCTCCGTAGGTGCGGCAGATATCGCTGACAGTAAGCCCACTCCCGGGACGCAGGCAAGGCAGAGGACCCTTCGCGAGCAGGTTGAGGAAGACAATGCTACTCTTTTTGCTCAGGAGAGCAATGAAGTTAAAAAGGATGTTAGCCAGGTTCTTGATGAGGTGGATTCGCTTATCGGTCTCTATGCCGTTAAGAAGGAAGTCCATGATATGGTCAACTTAATGACCGTGCAGAAGCTGAGGCAGATGAAGGGCCTTAAGCTAACCGAGATATCCCGCCATATGGTATTTACCGGCAATCCCGGTACCGGCAAGACGACTATTGCCCGTAAGATGGGTGAGGCATATCATTCGCTCGGCATCCTTAATAAGGGCCATCTTGTCGAGACGGACCGTTCGGGCCTTGTCGCCGGCTATATGGGCCAGACAGCCCAGAAGGTTCATGACGTTGTGGAGTCATCCCTTGACGGTGTCCTTTTTATAGACGAAGCGTACACTCTCGTGAGCGACAGAGAGGGTGACTACGGCCAGGAGGCTATAGACACCCTGCTTAAGCTCATGGAGGATTATCGTGACAGGCTTGTTGTCATAGTCGCAGGCTATCCCGACCTTATGGAGAAGTTCATCAATTCCAATCCCGGGTTAAAGTCACGCTTCAGCAAGTATTTATTCTTCAATGATTATTCGGATGAGGAGCTTGCACAGATATTCCTGATCAACTGTGCGAAGCAGGACTACTTCGTGGACCAAAACCTCTATCCGTATATCCTTAACCGCATTTCACAGCTTCGGTACTACGAAGGAGAGAACTTCGGTAATGCCCGCTCGGTACGCAATTATTTTGAACAGGTCATATCCAATCAGGCTAACCGCCTCGTTTACGAGATGGGCGAAGACGGATCGTCAGCCAGCAGCACCCTTATGCAGATAATGCCCGAAGATCTGTAGAGTCACGGATGGCTCACCCGTGACTCTGTTATCGTTAGGAGGAGAAACGCGTTATATGAAACAAAATAAGGCTGTCAATCTGTTTTTGACTTTATCATATATTGGAATAGTGATCTTTATCCTGACAGCGATAATAGGAAAAGGATATGGCCTTGACTGGCTGGTCGTAGATGATGAATACGGCCATTCATTTTCCGATCATTTCAAACATATAGTATATGCTTCAGACCTTAAGAATCTATATTTCAATACGGCGGATGCATTATTTCCGCCATTTGCATATTTGTTCTACCATCTTCTTTATCGCATAAATCCCGGTTCATGGGGAGTTGATGACTGGAAGCAGTGCATGGCTCAAGGCAGTAATATGCTTATTTTCATAGCACTGGTCATTGCAGTTATCCTTCTATATGTATATGCCTGCAACAAGGTACTTAAAGCGTATTCTCCTGAAAAAAGGATGCTTTTTGCCGGTGCAACGATATTTTCGGCACCTGTTATTGCCGGAGCTTTGGAGATGGGTAATATAGTATTTCTCGTGGTTGTCATCCTTATTATTGCCTTTTACTTAAAGGACAGTGAGGATGCGAGACTTCGGGAACTGGCCCTTATACTTATCGCAGTGGCGGCCGGATTAAAGATTTATCCTGCGATAGCCGGGGTGCTCTACTTACGTGAACGAAGATGGAAGGAAACGGTCAGGCTGGTCATATACGGGGTGATAGTATTCTTTGTACCCTTTGCATTCTGCAACGGTATCCCCTCGATGATACAATACCTGAAGATAATTTTCTTATATGAAAAGCTCGGAGAGAGAAGCTTTACAAATATACGCAACTATCTTTTGGCGGTCTCGGATATGCTTGGATTATATGAGCGTTCCGCTTCGTTTGTAATATATTTTAAGATCATAGAAAAGCTCTTTCTTATCTTATGCATAGCAAGTGTATTTAAGACTAAGATCGAATGGAAAAGATACCTGTATATAGCCGGTATCATGTCAATGTATCTTCCCTGCAGCTACCGTTATGTTTCCTCATATATGCTGATCCCTTTGATATTCTGTTTACGCGAAATGTATGAGGATAAAACAGATCGGATGGAAAAATGCATATATCCTATCTTGTTCGCATGCACCTTCACGCTGCCTGTATGGGGCGAATTTACGCCGCTCCCTGCTGATTTTTACATCTTTACGCCCATATATCTGATAATGATCATTTCATTTATATCAGACTGGAAAAGCCACGGGGGAAGCCACGGGGACAGGTTCCTTGACTCGTGAACCGAGGAACCTGTCCCCCTGTCTCATTTTACTCAATTATTCTTAACGGCAGCCAGCTTCCCGTCAACAAGATCAATAAGGATCTCGTCACCTTCCGCAAGGTCACCTGAAAGGATGAGCTTGGCACTTAAGGTCTCGACATATCTCTGCAGGTAACGCTTAAGAGGTCTTGCACCGTATACCGGATCGTAGCCGCCTTCGATGACTGAAGCCATGGCCTCATCGGTCAGGCGCACGCTTAAGTTCCTGTCCTTAAGCCGCTTGTTGAGGTCCCCGATAAGCAGGTTAACGATGCCGCTTATATTATCCCTTGTAAGAGGCTTGAACATAATGGTCTCATCAAGACGGTTAAGGAATTCCGGCCTGAAGTGGGCACGAAGGTCGTCCATTACCGCATCTTCAGCCTCACTCTTTATGTTTCCGTCATCACCGATCCCGTCAAGCAGATACTGGGATCCGATATTTGATGTCATGATCAAAATCGTATTTTTAAAGTCAACCGTCCGCCCCTGGGAATCCGTGATACGGCCGTCATCGAGCACCTGAAGAAGGACGTTGAAGACATCCGGATGGGCCTTCTCGATCTCATCAAACAGAACAACACTGTATGGCTTGCGCCTTACCGCCTCTGTAAGCTGGCCGCCCTCTTCATAACCCACATATCCGGGAGGGGCTCCGATAAGGCGGGATACCGAGAATTTCTCCATGTATTCCGACATATCTATGCGGACCATGTTGTTCTCGTCATCGAAAAGACTGGCTGCGAGTGATTTGGCAAGCTCAGTCTTGCCCACGCCGGTAGGACCAAGGAAAAGGAAAGAACCTATGGGCTTACTCGGGTCCTTGATGCCTGCCTTGCTCCTTATGATAGCCTCCGAAACCTTGGTAACGGCTTCATCCTGGCCGATGACCCGCTTGTGGAGTTCATCGTCAAGGTGGAGGGTCTTGCTGCGTTCGGATTCGGTAAGCTTGGCGACCGGAATCCCTGTCCAGCGGGATATGATCCTGGCGATCTCTTCGTCGGAGACA
>JAILCT010000123.1 GCA_024690425.1 Lachnospiraceae bacterium
ATCATTCCGGTGAGATTATTCATTACACCTTCAACGAGCAGATCATGCAACCAGTCACTGATTTTGTCGATAATGCTGCTCATTCAGTGCCCTCCATCATGCGAAGATGTTGGCAAGAAGAGGGATAAGGGTGATACCGATGAGTGCTACACCGCCACCTGCGATGAGCTGCTTCATGCCCTGAGACTTTGCACCGGGGTTATCGTTGCCGTAACCTTCCATGAGGTTGATGCCTCCCCATACGCCAAGACCGGCGCCAAGACCGATAACCAGTTTCTGAAGTACTCCGATTGCTGATGTGAAAAAGGCCATATGTATTGCCTCCTAATTTTTCTATGATTTTGGGTAATAAAAAAGGCAGAAGCCAATTCTTAGGCTCTGCCGGTTACATTAGATGCGCGGCTCAAGGCTCCTGCCCGTCATCGCTCACTGCATCTGCGTCTACTACTTCGTAAACGTCTTCATTATTCAGTTTTAACTGGTGATGAAGATACTTCTCTACATCAAAGAAGTTCTTGTCATCCGCATCCGAAGTCAGGTAATAGTTCGGGTGCTTTGTCAGATCGTATTTATCTGACAGGAAAGGTCTTACTCCTCGAAGCTGCAGGATGCATTTGCTTCCGTCCATGACCGCAAGTTCATCAATCGACATCAGATCTTTACCGAGCTTACTGTAATTCATTGAATGGCTCTCTTCGCGGCCTCGCGTTTCTCCGGTGTTATAAGTGTCGATTGTTTCCTTGCCAAGCGCCTGACTTAGATCCTTAAGCGTGGTCGGTTCGGAACCTCCGAGGAACAGTTGTGAATCCATGTTTCCGACTATGGTATCTGCATGATCTTTGTATATAGCCTTAAGCTGGCTTCGCGTCTGCAGTACCAAACAAGCCGAAATCTCACGGCTTCGTATCGTGGCAACGAGTTTCTCCAGATTCGGGATCTGTCCGATGTTCGCCGCCTCATCGATCAGGCATCTTACATGTACCGGAAGCCTTCCCTGGTACTTGTCATCCGCCTTCTCGCAAAGAAGGTTGAAAAGCTGCGTATATACCATGGCGATAAGAAAGTTAAAAGTCGGATCGTTATCGCTCATGATGAGGAATAACGCCGACTTTTTATCTCCCAGGGTATCAAGTTCCAGTTCATCGTAAGAAGTGATCTCACGAAGCTCTGAAATGTCGAATGGTGCCAAGCGTGCGCCGCAGCTGACTAAAATACTCTTAGCGGTCTTTCCGGCCGCCAATTTGAACTTGGCATATCGTCTCACTGCAAAGTGATTCGGATTCTTTTTCTTGAGCCTATCAAACATGCGGTCAACTGCATTTTTGAAATCCTCGTCATCCTCTCTCACCTCGAATGAATTGATAAACTCTATCATCGTGGAGAAGTTCTGCTCTTCAGGCGGGGCCTCATAATGGATATAGCCTATGAGCGCCGTATAAAGCAGTGTCTCCGCTTTCTCCCAGAAAGGATCATTTCCCTTACCCTCACCTTTTGTGTTTGATATAAGGGCTGTTACGAGCTTCAGGATGTCCTTCTCGGAATGAATATATTTGAACGGATTGTAATGCATCGACTTACTGAAATTGATCGTGTTCAGCACCTTGATGTCATATCCGTTCTTATAAAGTGCCTTGCCACACTCACCAAGTAGCTGGCCTTTCGGATCCGTAACAACGTATGAGCCTCGCATCTGCAAAAGGTTCGGTTTGATAAAATACCTCGTCTTACCGGAACCACTGCCGCCGACTACCAGAACGTTCTTGTTTCTTGCATATTTCGGATTGGCAGGTCTTGATTCCATCGTAAGCCTCTCCGTCTGTGTCAGGATCACATTGTTGGAAAAGTCCGGATCCATATAAGGTTCGATGTCTGCCGGTGTTCCCCACCTCGCTGAACCATACTCCTCGCCATGCCTGTATTTCTTGGCATTCTTTGATCTCACATACATAATGAGCCTTAATCCTCCGCCGATCAGTGCGCCGATAAGCAGGTCAAACGGGTGAAGGCTTGGCATTACATTTGTAAATGCAGCACCAAGTCCGTCCGTAAAGAAAGATAGGAATTTATCCGATATCGTCTTACCCGTGGAAAACCGCATCGCTTCACCTATGTTGGTAGCAAACAGTCCGATAAGCGCATAAGGAAGAATGCTCATGATCAGCTTTTTTCTTTTCGATGTCATCTTCCCTCAGTCCTTTCCTTGCGCTTTCTCTTCTGCTTCTGTTTTTTCTTCTCCTTCGCTTTCTCCTTGGCCTCGGCTCTCGCCGTAGCCTTTTCCTGCTTTAACTGCTCTCTTACACTTGCTTTCTCGTTCTTTTTATCAGTTACGGAGATGTACTCCTTAACCACCTGGTCCAGGACCTCGGTGTCTTTCGCCTTAAAGAAAACAATGTATCTTGGCGGATCCTGTGTTTTGTCCTTGCGGATCGCATAGTCAACACCGAACTTCTTCGCTACCTTGCAAAAGTCCTTTGCGGAACCATCCGGGAGCTCAATCTTGTCGGTGGATACACCGGACTTCAAAAGGTCGTTTACAGACTGCTTTCCCTCTTCGTGAGGGTGTTGCATCTGCTTCCTAAGTCTCTTCTGTCCTCTGTGCATCAGGTACCAGCGAAGTCCTCTTACGAGGCTTCTTGCCGTGAGCTTGGTGGTGGATACCGCGAGGTTGACCGTTCTGTTTTCAACTTCTTCCTGCATGAATTACTCCTTTCGCCATTACTTTCCATCTCTCTCCTTTGCGATCGAAATGATACCGTCCAGGGTGACAGTGGCAATGCCGTATTTCTTTGCAACGGCTATATCCTCCATCATGCTCTTGGTCTTCTTTTTCCCGCATACCACGAGAATCCTCGAACGTCTCAGGAACTCATGTGCCATATCGCGTGCATCCGTGTATTCCTGCGGAACGTCGGTACATAAGAACCAGGTCTGCGACAGGAAAGGGCAAACCGGCGCATATCCGGCTTCGTATAAAGCACGGCAATACTTCTGGGAAGTGCCAAGTTCCCAATCCTGCATGGTACGGTACGGAATGCCAAGCCACTCGGCAAACTCCTTGCGGTTCATACCGGTCTGCTTCCTGACCGAAGTAAAAGCAATGCCAAGAAGTCTCTTCTTCTGTCCTTCTTCAACAACAGTTTTGTCATCATTCTCAACAATAACACCGTTGGCAATATACTCAAGCTCCTTGATTTCTTTCTTCATGCCGCACCTCTTGTATACGGAATCCGTATATATATCATCTTCATTATATACACGGATTCCGTACATGTCAACTACATTTTATGAAGGTGCCTTATTATCAGATACGGCCTGCAATCCTCTGCTTGATCACCCAGATCACATCTTCCTTGTCTCTGTCAGACAACTGGTCATAATACTTGACCAAAGAAGAATACCTGTTACAAAGGATCTGCTCCTCACTCTGGTCAACATAGGATTCAAGATCGAGGTTATGTGCTGGCTTACGATGATGAGGGAATTTACAAGATCAATCTTTCCAACAGTACGGATGTGACGCTGATCTCATTCGGGTTTACATCAGCTGCAAGGTCGATCTGCGGGTCCGGTAGTTGTGAGGCTCTGCTGCTCATGGTGAATGACATCATTATCGGCTATGATTTCATGATCGATGCTAATGATAATGTGATTTCGACATTCGGCGGTACGAGGATGGATAACCTGGCAACGCCGCTGTTCCGGTACAAGGAGTTCGTGCTGGGCTGGGGAGGTTCCTACGGTAATGAGTACAGGTATAATTTCCTGCTTACGCCGTATCTGGCTACCATCTGCAATCTGCCGCAGGCCGTGGTCAAGAATGCAGATAAGACAATGAAGATCACTTATACACTGACGGAGCAGGTGGTGAGTTCCTGATCCATTTTCACAATATGGTGCTTAGTGGCGGCGGTTTCCGATATGGAGCCGCCTATTTTATTATCGCAGAGCCGTCGAAAGGAAGATGTCGCTTACAGCGACTGGCGGCTCGCGGGCGGACAGGAAACCTGTCCGAATCAAAAAGGAGGGCGTTGATTATGAAGGAGTTCTGGAATTTGGTTCAGTTAGGCTTTGCGGCTGTCGGGGGATGGCTGGGTTACTTTTTGGGAGGTTGTG
>JAILCT010000165.1 GCA_024690425.1 Lachnospiraceae bacterium
AAAAATGCTAAACTGCCTATACATGCTCTGAAAGTTCAAATGCCGTCAAAGCATATGCTCCCGCACAAACTAAAGTAAATATAATACCTATCACTATGCTGGCATCTATAACGGTAAACTCAACACCAACGCTCAGTACAACAGCTGCGACGATCATTACAATTTTTTGAATTCCTATCCCAATGACCTTAAGAAAAAACAGAACATTAAGTATAACAAAACAGAGTGCGACTATCTTACCTTCAATCGCCACGTCTACCCCTTCCACGGCGAACGAAATGATTATGGTTATCAATCCCAGAACAGCTCCGGCGATAAATGCGATCTTGAAAAAAGATTCTTTGTTTAACGCGACAGCAATTATCATAACGATACCCATAATTACAAGAGACAAACAGTATGCATTATATCCACTGAATCCCTCTTTAGGAGAGGTCATTATCAGGTAGAAAAGGGTATGCAAAATAAACAAAATAATGGCACCGGCCTTTATCCCCGCCGGCTGCTTATTACTCTGCACAGTATTCATCTGCGGCTGAACCTGTGAGGCGCTGATATCATCACCCATCGATGCACCACAGTTGGGGCAGAACTTTACCCCTTCATCCACGTTACTTCCACATTGTCCACAAAACATGATCAGCCCTCCTTATTTGATCAGTTCAGTATCGCGTTTCTCCCTGATACATGGTAAAATGTAACCATTATATGATCAAAGGAGGAACACATTATGTTTTGTCCAAATTGCGGTACTCAGGTAGAAGACGATTGCAAATTCTGTCCCGACTGTGGATCTCCTATCGCCGGTTCAGTGCCTGTACAACCTGCAGCACCCGTACCACCTGTACCACCTGTGCAGCCTGTTCAACCTACAGTTCCTGTAGCACCTGTACAGCCTACACCGGATAATACACAGCAAACATACGCTCAGCAAAATATCGGTCAGCAATATGCCAATATTCCTCGTGGCGGTGGCACAAACAGGAATATTGTATTGTGTATAATTTTTACTATAATAACCTGCGGTATCTATAGCATTTACTGGATGATCAAGCTTAACGACGAGATCAATATGCTTGACGGCACACCCGAGGATACATCCGGCGGTGTAGTATTTTTACTTACACTTGTCACCTGCGGCATCTACGGATTCTTCTGGATGTATAAAATGGGCGGTAAGGTCGATAATATTAAGACAAATATAGGAATAACCCCGGGGTCGTTTCCTTCAAATGTCCTTTTCCTTCTGCTTAACTTTTTATGTCTCGGGATCGTTAATTACTGCCTTATGCAGGATACCATCAACAAGGCTTCGGTTTGAAAAGCATATCCCCAAAAAAATTCCTATCGTTGATAACAGTCGGCGGCGCCTTGATCCTTTACCTGGTCTTAAGGCGCCTTACCGGCTTTTCCATTCCCTGTATCTTCCATAAGATCACCGGATTCAAATGCCCCGGCTGCGGAACCACGCATATGCTTGATTCGCTTCTGTCACTTGATTTTTACGAAGCCCGCAAAGCCAATCCCTTTTTATTCTTCACAAGCCCACTGCTTATATTTGAGCTTATATACGAATTCCTTATCCCTCATAAGAACAAGACAGTTTATAAAGCAAATAACATCGTGCTTATCATGTATTGCATTGCACTTATTGCCTTCGGGATAATAAGAAACCTGCCTATTTACCGCTGAAGGTGATCACAGGATCAATATTATTATTCCAAGCAAAAACAGACCCAGACCGATGAAGAAGCTGTAATGCTCCTTACCTTTATCCTGATAATCAAATCCCGCATCCTGCGGCTTCTTCGGATTGTAATTGACCATGATAGGATCACCTATCTGCGGATCGCCGGGAAGAATCTGATTCGCGATCGAATACTGTTTCCCGTCCACAACATAGGTTAAAGTATAGTATTTTGTATAAGTATCCCCTTCCGAATCAGCCTTTTCCACAAAATTGGTACATGTTGCCTGTATCAATGCAGTACGTCGTTTGTTCTGATTCTTACGCTTCACGTAATGAACCATGAAGAATATCCCCAAAAAAACTAATACGATTCCTACATATAACATTTCATTTTCCTCCTACATTATCCGTAATATATGATCCGATCATCAGTCACCGCCGCTTACCCGCAGCGTAAGTTCCTTCATCTTAAGAGCTAGGCTCGTTCCGTTTTCAATCCCAAGTGCCTGCATGGCTTGATAAAAATCACCCGGGGTCATTTCAAGATGTCCCGGTTTTGCACCCTTGCCAAATGCCCTGTCGAGCAGCACACAGAGGATCTGATCTTCTTTCGTAAGTGCATTCGGATGACCCTTCATCATTAAAGCCTCATTTCTTGATATGATGGAACGCACCATATCCTTATTGGTAGTACGTCCGGCTTCACACAAGTTCATAACCTTATCAACAAGGTTATCTGTAGCATTCGCACGGTCTACGAATTCCTGTGTTTTGTACTGCATGACTTCCGCATCCTTAAGCGGATTCTTAAGAGCATCACCGGCATGTTTCGGATCGAGCATACCTTTTACATCCGCGAATTTTTCCTTGGCGTAAACGCCTTCGCCGGCTACTGTAGTGTACTGATATTTTTCCGCTATTCTGATGGCTTCATCAAGATTTGTAGGTTTCTTACCCGTGACTGCCTCATATGCAGCCTTGGCATTTTCTTCAAACTGAATGCGGTCATTGATCTCAATATCTGCCTCTCCCTTACCTCTCTTCATCATGTCGGTCATATCATGATCCATCTTGTTCTTATATGGATTATCCTTATTGGTCGTAACGCTCCTTGTATAGATATCATCACGTTTAAGGCCCGGATTTTCCGACTTGAGGCGGTTGAACAGGTTGTCGCCCGCCAGCTTATCTGCTCTTGCATCGATTGCATCCCAGTGCTGGTTGTATGTATACTGCACATCCTTGGCGTATATATTGTTATAGTTCTTAAGATGGTTTCCGGCCACAAAATCAGACCGCACTTCAGCTGCCGCCTTATCGTAACGTGCCTGTGCTTCCGGTGTCTTGGAATTCCTGAGATTCTCAGTAGCCCTGTGAAGTTCAACAACCTTCTCGTAACCCTCAAGACTCTTTCTCGTCCACGGATCTGACAAATCCCGGCCAATAACCCTCTGTGATCCGTCAGGCAGTGTTTCCACGATAACACCGTGTTCCGTTGCCGCAGTAACCTCTCCCACCTCTGTCACAAGATCCTTTTGTCTTGCTTCTTTTATCAGCTTATCGGCATTTAGCTCAGCTTCAGCCTGCGAAAGCTTTGCTTCTTTAGCCCTTGCATTTGCCGCCTGCGCATTCACCTCCGGCTTGAAGACATTCTGGAACATCTCTTTGTTTATTGTGGTCTTGGAGTTTACCGATTGCACTTTATTTGTATATGCTGTCAGTGCCTCCTCGGATTTGGTCATGATCTTGAATATCTTCTTTCCTATCGCTCCTTCTGCATCTGCAGCAAATGCCTTGGCCATAGTCCATCCGGCTCCCTGAGCCCATTCCATTGCATTTCCTTGTATCTCACCAAGTACGATATCCTTAGCACCTGCCCACATGACACCAAGTACGGAATCCGTTCCGGTATCGATCGCCTGTTTCATCCTGTATGGTATGCGTACAATATCCATGGTCGTAAATGCAACTTCCGAAAGTCCCGCAGTCGCAACACCGATTGCAAGTCTCGTCCAGAAACCGGCCTTTTCTTCAAGACGATCGGCAGCATCACCCATAGCATCAATAGCCCATAACATCCAATCGATAACCGACTCACCTTCAGCCGGTTTCGCATTTGCGCCGAGAGTTTCCCCACGGCAAAAAGAGTTATAGGTATTGATGACGGTTGCAACATTTTCACGGTCATATCCGTACTGTGGATCATAGGCAAGAAGCATTTGATCTATGACCTTGTGAACCGGGAACAGGTTCAGGTAGCAGGTCGTGTGTATCTGCTCCTTCAAATGTTCAAGCCTTTCTTCGATCTGTTCATCCTCTTTGACAGCAGCATGGAACTGCTCCATATTTAAACCATTGCGGTTGGGCTGGCTGCACAGAAGTATATCCTGCTCACAGTTGTATATTTTGCCGTCAGCTTCTGCCTCTACGGTCATTTTGGCCTTGATCCTCCTCGGTGCATCAAGCCACGCCTTAGTCACGCGAAGTTTTACCCTAAGGCCACCATCCTCTCCAATGACCGGTTCATCTCCGGGATCCATTTGAATGGCCATCTTATCTATCATTACCTGTTCTTCCGGATCCTCGGTCTTGAACTTAAGGGCTTTCGGAAGCGGTGCCATTACCTTCACTCTATGCTCTTCGGGAGTATCATCCCAGACAACAAGTTTAAGCTCCGCATTTGTCTCGGCAAGCGAAGTATACTGAACCTGATAACGCCTTAACCCATCTCCCGGCGTGATCTCGCTTGCCACTTTCTTATTAAAGAAACAGTCAATGGTTTTTGTTGTCAGTATCAGTCCTGTACGGATACGCGCAATGGGAAGATTTGCCTCCGCCCACAAACCTGCTGAATCTTGTGCTTCTATATGAAGTGAATATTGTTCGGAAGAACCCGGTTCCCTGTCCTCCATTGAAGGAACACCGTTTACAGGAATAAGGTTCGCATAATATAGTTTTGCAAAATCAAGTCCTGTGCTCTCTCCTTCAGTAATATTTACCTTATATGCATTATCCGGTAGTATGGATGCCGTGATATTGATCCCTTCACCAAATCCCAGGCATACAAAATACGGTTTAAGAGGCTCATTATGATCATGAGGTATCGAAATATTGGGCTGGTCAAATACGATCTCGGGACTACCTATCATAAATCGCATATGATTGGTAAACGCTCCGCCTTTACCGCTGTATCTGAACTGTATATAACCTTCCGTACCTTCGAAATTATCAGCAACGGAAACCGCAGCACCCTTATAATTTCCTGCCAGCGCTTCCTGCATGCTTACATTGAACGACCCGTCCGTACACGTTATATAAATGTTCATAGTTAGATCAGGTCGGTCTGTTTCCTGTCCTGTATGTGTATCAATTTCGACTATCCTTGCATAGACAAACTTCTGATCGCCCTTACTCAGTTTATTGCCGAAGTCCTTATAGACCTTCATCTTGTATTTCTTCTTTTTATCTTCGGCATCATTCTTATTTCCACCGCCCTGTTTCGCTGATTTTCCGGCTGCTGCAGCGCCACCGATGCCGGCTGCGATACCGCCCACTCCGAGTGCTGCGACAGCCCCGCCGGAGATACCTCCGTCATCCTTCTGCTCTTCCGGTTCTTCAACGGTATCCGGTTCTTCCTGCGCAGGCTTATTCTCTGTCTCCTCTTCAGGTTTTTCCTCCGGTTCTACTTGTGGTCTTTCTTCTTCCTTTTCCTGTTTACCCTCTACTATATCCTCATCTATATCGAATTCCTTCTCACCGGCTTCGATATCGGCTTCAGTTGTGATCTCCTGGGTTATCGGATCTGCGTCCTCCATGTAGCCCGGCTCAAGTCCTTTCGCTACCATCATGAATCCGTCCGAATAGTTATCAAATAACGGAGAAGACGGTGTATTCGCGCTTTCGGTATTAAAAGTAGATGTCCGATCAGCGTCCCCGTTAACCTTGATACAGGCCGACACATTTCCGTCAGGTCTGTCTTCATACAAAGAAAGATATAAATTCATATCCGTAATTTCCCCGGATACTGTATACGAATGGGGAACCCCTTTCTTATTCGACGGAGAACGCTTAAGTGTACTGTAATCCTGTTTGAAAGAAACAGGCGCATCCAATGTGAAGCAGGCACCGTAGGTTTCTGCTTCCGCTCCATTGTAATAAGAATTCCCTTTTTGCATTGAAAACGCTGACGACGTAAAATGATAATCACCTGTTTCAACAATAACACTCATCGGATATTTATTGGGTCCGACAGCATCCTCATTAATGCTGTACATACAGCCGGGGATGGTCATATGGTACTCATAGCCGTCAAAAACTATCTCTATCTCACCGGCGGACTGTAAAGCATCATCAAACATATCAGTAATGTTCACATGCTGACCGGAAAGATTAAGTGAACTATAGTTTATATGCTTTTGTTCACCCTTCGTTTCCGACTCTATTAAAAAGTTCTTCGGCGCTGCATGTACCACTTGCTCAGAAAGCGAAAGGGTTAAGGCAAGCGCCACTATGACCGGAAGGCATAAATTCTTATTCACCAGCGAAAGCACAAGCCCGACCACAATAAAAATAAATCCGAAGAACAGATGCATATAATCCCACGGGATAAAAGACAACGGAATTGCGATCGCAAATCCCATTGTAATACCACCTAGCAGCGCCGTAAGAGCTTCATTCCTTACCTGCTTTATATTTCCCTGCTTCTTATACGTAACCGATCTTGCAAAACCAAACAAAAGACCTGCGCCACCACCTGCGGATCTAGCCGCTACAAGCATTCCGGAAACTGCCGCCATAACTCCGGCAAAGGATCCGTTGCCCGTAAATATCTGATATAAAACTAAACTGATACCCCATCCTATAAAGGTATATCCAGCTGTATTCTTTTGCAGATTATCCACGCTGAACGATCTCTTCAACCCGGCAACCGACGTTCCAATGCTCCCGCCAGCAACACCGGCGAGCGCAGAAGCAAACACACCTTTCCCGATGAGGCCACCTATCCCTCCGAAAAAGGAACGGTTTAATCCGCCACGTGCAAAGGTCAGCCACTCAGTAAGTTTTGCGATCGGATTATCAACACCGTTTTTGATCCAGACAAGTTGTATTATCCACACTATCGCAAGAACAACAGCAGAAATAAACGCAGGTATTTTTCGAAATCCGGTTTCTTTTGATGCATTTACAATATTTCCAGCCTGTACTGCTCCCTGCTTCGCCACGTTGACAGCATTTGAAACCGTATCGCCAAATATACCCAAATCTATTTCTCCCGGCGTATTCAAAACATTACCCGTCAGCTGATCCGACATTTCTCGAACAGACTGCCCTATGTTCTGGTGCATTGGCTGTATATTTGCTGTTCCGCAGCGTGTGCAGAATTTTACATTATCATCTAACGCGTTCCCACAGTTAACGCAGAATCTTGCCATAAAATTTCTCCTCTAATACGCAAATGGCGTCATGCCCAGAAGTGCTCCGTCTCCACAGTCAAGTACATAGCAGTCATCACTGTCATCCTCAGGATCCTGGACAAGATATTCCGCCCACTGATCCGGCGTATATACTGCTATCGGAAAATCGTCAAATTCAGTCTTCCAACCGCTTAGTATTGCATTTGCATCATCAACAAAAGCAGAATTTTCATTCGGCAGGGCTGTTGTCTCGATAAGTAGCCAGATGCCTGATCCGTCCCATGTCTCCACGGCTACCTGTGCATGTCCGGGCGGGAATACAAGACACGTATGCATACCCATGCTTTGCAGGGCACTCGCGATCACCAGTGATGATTCGATACACAAACCTGTTTTTTTATCAATTACCTGATCCGGGAACAATATATGTTGTCCTGCCTGATCTATGGAAAACGAATCATTTGTATATCTGACTCCCATATCGGACATGGATCTCATAAGAGAAGCAGCCTGCAAAAATGTCGTTACCATCTGAGCTTTATCTGTATTGTCAATATATCCGTCGCCATCGGAATCCTCAGCAAAGTATGGCCCCTGATATCCCGCTAACGCGTTCATTTCTCCGCCCGACATTTCATTAAGGATATCTATAGCATTTCTCTTAAGTTCAGTTACAGTTTCCGAATCAGGCGCAAGGAAACACAATATATTATCCTGAGTTACGGTACCAAATTCATCCGAATACCATGCGAAATCATTCCTGCCGTAAATATGCACTGGGAAAGACTGTGCATCAATAGTGCTACCGTCCTTCTTGTCCTTGATGGTTACTTTGATCTGCGTATCCTTAGCAGTATCAAGACTTAACTTTTCACTTGATGCAGGAGGCTTGATGTTAAGTTCAGTAAGGCCGGAACCAATCTTGTAACTCTGTGAAGTATTCTGTGACAAACCGGGTATCTCACATTCAACAATTATGTCCCTCTCTCCGTATAGGCATCCTATTTTGATTGTGACAAAACTGTCATACGTGTTGTAGAGGGATGGATAGATATTCTCAATATGTTCATATTTCGGATCAACGAGTTTGTTTTCGATATCATATTTAAATTCATATTGCTCCAGTTCCCCTTCCGGAAGCTTTGCAGCTCTCTCTATCTCGCCAATGATAGATCCGACTTCTCCTATCTGTTCGGTCATGAATTCCATCTCATCAACCATGATATCCCCGATCTTGCTCGTCTCGTTTTCATATACTGTCATAAACCTGATCAGATGGTTGTTTGCCGAAAAGACTCTTAGACTGTCGTTCAGTTCTCCGCCCTCAACATATCTGTTAACTGCTGTTCCCAGCACATTAAGCGACTCACCCATTTCGCTCCACGAATCCTTCATATTATCAGGGCAGTCAACTTCCGCAAGCTTTGCTTCAAAATCATAATACGTACTTGTAAGATCCTCCACGTTTATAGTATTGTTCAGTTCCATTACACCCTGAAGGAACACTATATCCTTATTCATGCATTCTATTGCAGACATATACATTTTATATGAATCGGCAGCCGCCTTTTTGATATTCTCCGGAAGGCCTTCAATCTCCTGAGATCTCTTATACTGGTCTTCCAATTCCTCATACCATTTATTCCCTGTCTCAAGCACAACGTTCCAGTCCTCAAACTCTCCCATTTTGTCTGCCTGAGTGTTGGTTGTATTACTCGTCTCTTCCATGAGAGCCAGAATTTGCTTGATCGCTTCCGGATTGGCGGTTGTTCCCTCCTTGGTCACTTCCGCTTCTGTGACCGTTGCTTCACCCGTTGCTTCAGCCATTTCCGTATCCGATACATTAATACCGATGATCACAAGAGCAATAAATCCCAGCACTATCGTACCAAGTATTGCCGCAATGACTATAATTGCCGTATGTCCCTTCTTCTTTGCAGGCTGAGCAGATTGCGCTGGCTGTGTAGGCTGCTGCCGGTTCATATTCGGCTGCGTAGGTTGCACAGGTGTAGATTGTGTAGGCTGCACTGGGGTCGGCTGCACTGGGGTATTCTGCACAGGTTGCACAGGCGTACTCTGCATGGGCGATGTAGGCGGTACAGGTATATTCGGCGGCGGAACCGCTACGTTACCGCCTCCGGTCCGTCCTCCGGCACTGATCACATTCTGTCCGCACTCTGTACAGAATGTTGCTCCGTCCTTTAATTGAGTTCCGCAATTTTTACAAAACATAGGCTGTCTCCTTTATTCTCACTGTATTGTGCACTTCTCTGTCTGACCATCACACGACACGATAATGCTTTCACCATCATCTACAACAGAAATGAGATAGATCTCATCTTCATTAACATCAGAGTATGCGGCATACGAACTAATTCCCAGTCTCTCTATCCTGAAATCCATCTTCTTGCCGCCCATTCCCGTATAATATACCTTTGCTCTGCCGGTATCGGCATTGTCCATGGTTATCTCAAATGTCTGTATCCTTCCTATGTAGTCATTATTATATGGCTCAAACTGGAGTTCCTGCCTTGGAACAGACTTATCCCAGGAACCGTCTTTATCGATCCAGTAACCATCCGGAGCATAGTTTTCGTGGACAAGACAGCCGTCAGGTCCCACATAGAAGTACCGTCCTTTATCCTCGGTCCAGGTATTTCTAACAGCTTCTCCGTTCAACAGATACTGTGATTCGCCCGATTCCATAATGTCCCATTTACCGCCTGTAATGGCAGTTTGTGAGGGTTCCTTTGTATCTATGTTTCCGGAAGAACTGTCAGGATCGGAATTTTCATCATCTACTTCTAGATCGTCATCTACTTCAACGTCATTATTTATGTCCTCATCAATCGAACCGGTCTCATCGTCATCCTTACCATTCGTTGTATCAATCGCTTCTTCTCCACCCTCGGGAATATAATCTCCGGTGGTCTTATCAACCACAAAATCGCCCTGCATCAGAATACCGGTGCCACCCATGCTCATTGAAACATGGATATATCCTGTTATGATCTTTTTATCGCCTTTCTTGCAGTATGTTCCGATGTGCTCCGCAGTCTCTTCTGTCGTGCCCGAACCCATTTCCTTACTATTGACCTCTTCCTGCTGCTTCACCACAACACTGTAGCAACCATTATTTACCAGTTGAATCAGGTGGGCAGACTCATCCGCCGGGGTCTTAGGATCTCTCATCCTGAATCCACTGGAATCAAGGTCCATTGAACCCATGGGAGCATCAATGTCAAGTTCCCAGTTCCCGTCGTCCTCTATTTCAAGAGTACACTTCTGTGGCTCATTCATGAGCTTTTCCATCATAGAGTCTATCTCTGCCTTATGCTCATCTGCACCGGGCATATTCTCCATGCCTTCAAATCTGGTAAGCTGTATCTCACCCTCATATTCGCCCACAAGATCCATGAGGTTCGCATCAGTAATGATCTCAGCGCCTTCGGGTATCTTTACCTTTCCGTCCGTCTCGCCGGTATTGGCATCGAATGCATTCTCGTTCTCTCCGGCAACATCTCCTATTACACCGTCTTCTACAGCTGTCTTCCCACTATTTCCAAATGCAACAACTAAAACAGTCACTCCGATTATCAAGACCGCAAAAACGGCAATTATCACTATAACAGCAGCCGGCACCTGCTTCTTCGGCTGATTCCCGATCGGATACTGTTGCTGTGCCTGCTGGTACGGTTGTTGGTATGGTTGCTGCTGATATGGCTGTTGTATTGCCTGTGGTGTCTGTACCTGCGGCGGTGGCGTTGTCTGAACCTGCAGCTGCTGTGCCGGAGCATCATACATTACAGAAGCTCCACAGTTGGTACAGAATTTTGTTCCGTCTTCTATCTTACTTCCACACTGTTCACAGAACATACCATCTCCTCCTCGTTTTGAAATCCCGTCAGAATTTTCATGTCTTATATTTCCCTTAATTTTACCATATTAAATGTATCAAAAAACTTGACAGCCAAATAAGCAATGCTATTTTTCTTGTCAAGTTTTTCATCGTAAAAAAGACATTGGATATGGTATAATCCCCATATGGAAAAGAGTGCATTGATTTTTTTAATATTATTCGGAATTCTTTTGCTTATAGAAGGTGTGTGGTTTTGTTTTATAATGAAGGATCCACGAAGGTCATTCTTTATTGTGATATTTAACGCAATCCAGAAAATGTCAAGGGAAGACGCCAAAAAACAGGTGCGGGTATACTTTAAGTACATCGCAGTAATCGCTGTTGTTATAATCTTATCAAGTCTTATCGCATATTTTGCATGCGACTAACGGCTTATCACCTTGACAAGTTTTATGTATTTTACAGGGATACGTAAATGTTTACAGACAGACTGAATGAGATAATGATACTAAGCGGTGCGAGAAACCGTCAAATAGCAGCAAATGCAGGCTATGATCCGTCTACCCTCACACATCTCAGAAAGGGAAAACGAACTCCAGGTCCTGACAGCCCAACAGTTTCCAAGACCATCAAGGGTATTTATCTCTATATGTCAGAGACCGGTAATATTGACAAACTCTGCCAAAAAATAAATGTCCCCCGGGTTTCCAACAGAAAGAAAATACAGAATGCACTCAGAGATTGGCTTTTTGAAGGTAGTACTCCCGTTGTTAAGGATAAGCTCAAAAAAGCAAAAAGCGGTACGGAAAAAAATGTCAACCGTATTCTGGCAGAACGCTTTGACGGTGCAATGAACGTGGCAGAACTATCAAACCACCGTCTAAGCCTACTGGCTCATGTCGATCCGTCTGTGATCAGTCGTTACCGCAGCGGTTTACACAAATCCCGGAAAAATTCCGATATGGAGAAACATCTTTCTATGATCCTATGGCAAAGAATAACTGAGATCAGCAGGCTTCGGGAATTATCAACTCTTACCGATATTTCAGAAGATGCTCTGGATGAGGCACTCTTTTGTAACTGGCTCTTTGATACGGATAACAACATATCAAATGACATTTACGCCGAGAAACTGCTTGTTGCCTTCGGAAGTTTTAAAAAAAAGGCCGGTATGGTCTTTCCGGATTTAAATGATCTCGTTCCTTCGAACATTTTAAAAAACAATGTCGGAACATATTATGGCTATGACGGTATCCGTGAGGCTGTTATAAGATTCCTTGGAACCGCAATACAAGACAGTCATAAGAATCTGCTTTTATATTCCGATCAAAACATGGACTGGATGACGGGCGATAGGAAATTTCTGACAATATGGGCTGCCCTTATGAGCGAATGTGTTAAAAGAGGTACAAGGATCAGAATAATACATAATATCAACCGCGGTCTGGATGAAATGTGTGATGCAATAATATCATGGTTACCCATCTATATGTCGGGAATGGTTGAATCATACTACTGTACTCAGGTAAGCAGCGGACAGTTTTCCCACACGATCTTTTTGGACCCCGGTAATGCCTGCATAAAAGCAATAAACGTTAAAGGGAATGAGGATAATGGAATATACCGATACCTGACACACGAAAAGGAACTCTCTATCTGCCTCAAAGAATTCCAGAGTATGCTTGATAATTCAAGATCTCTTGTCAGGATATCGACATCCAATAAAACAATCGTGGGAGATTTCACTGAAATAAACGACCTCAATCTGAATCTCCTAATAAGTCGAGACCTGGTACGTATCTCCCTAAATTCTTCTCCCGATCTGTTCCTGGAATTCTCCCATCCCATGATGTGCCGAGCATTCAGGGAGTATGCTAACAGACTGCATAAGTAGATAGGAATCAATTGACCGGGTATTCTCCAACCTCAAGGCGTTTTTCGAATTCATCCAAAGGGAGCGGCTTGTCAAAATAGTATCCTTGAGCATATTCACAGGCATTGTCGCGTAATATCTGAACCTGCTCCACAGTCTCAACGCCTTCCGTAAGGCATTCAAGTCCCATGTCGCAAGCCATGGCTGTTATATGTTTATAAAGAACCGTAGAAAGGTCATTTTCTTTAGTAGAATCCGTCGGAAGAAGGCTCCTGTCAATCTTCATAACATTTCAAGGCAACTCACTTATAAGGTTTAGCGAAGAATATCCTATGCCAAAATCATCAATGGAAGTATGTATACCGATCTCATTTAATCCCTCAACAAGTTTCTTGAGTTTTTGATAATCTCCTTCTGTAGTTGTCTCGGTAAGTTCAATTTCAATATATTCATAAGGGATATCATAGCGTTTAATTATGCCTACAATGCTATCTAAAAGTTTCGGATCAGTCAGGTGCTTGCCGCTCAGATATATGGAAATAGTCCACGTGTTGTTAAGGGTAATTACCTTACAGGTTATGACGTTGAAGCAGCGGTCAATGCACTAAATACGAGAAATCTAACCCGGTAATTCTTAACCAAATCTTAACCAGAAAAACGGGCATAATTCAGACCTGCAAAAAGTCGGAAGTCCAGTAAAATATGGGCTTCCGACCCTGAAGATACAGCGCAGACGGAGGGATTCGAACCCTCGTGCCCCGGAGGGCAAACGCATTTCGAGTGCGCCCCGTTATGACCACTTCGATACGTCTGCATATGTTGTGAGGTGACGTGAGCGTCCATGTGATTATATACAAATATCCCCATGC
>JAILCT010000205.1 GCA_024690425.1 Lachnospiraceae bacterium
CTCATTATAAGCCATCTATATTTCCTGCCTTTAATCGTATTTGATCACTTCTTTAGCCGCCGCAACGATCTTTTTGATGTTTCCCTTTGATACATTAGTCAGGAACTTGTTTGAACTTGCTGCCGTTGTTGAAGCAGGAAGCGCGGCTTCAAAGGTGATGGTTGAATCCTCATTCATAAGCCTTACTGCGGACAGGATACCAAGAGCACACTCAGAAGGATCATATTTACCGTTTTTAATGGTAGATAAGAGGCTCATGAAACTGTCATATGCCTTATCAAACTCAGGAGAATCCTTTACTTCAGTGGCTTTTTTTTGCTTTACTGCTCTTTGTGGCTGGCTGTGCAGGTGCTGCAGGTTCTGCTGCTTTTTCCTTAACGGCCTCTTTTGCAGGTACTGCCGCTTTCTTTTGTACAGTTGCAGCCACAGGAGCTGTTTTTAACGGTGTTTCTGCTTTGACTGCCGGTTTTACAGCCTTCTTAGTACCGGAAGCAGGTTTCTTTTTGTTACCTATGATGCCATTTATCTTACTTAAAAGTGGTGAATCCCCGATTATCTCTACATTCATACGGGATTTGCCGCCTGTTTCCGCTGACAGCCTGCCTATCTCAAAAGCTATCTCTATTTCATCTTCCGTTTCCTTGAACTCTACCTTCCCTTTTGCACCGGCAAACAGTGAGATCATCTCAATGGGTACCTGCTTTTCGGCTGATGAATGGAAAATGATCAGGGTATCCTCCTTCTTAAGTTTCGCAAGCACATCCTTAAGCTTTCCTGAATTAATGTTTGTGATATAGGTTGTCATACGTGGAGCTCCTTTCATTTTCCGTTCTTTCCACATCTTTTTTAATGCCTTTTGTGAGTTCTGTAACGGCAACAGCAGTTATTGTAGATATTATACTGACTATGGCGGTAACAGCTATCTTTCCTATACGTTTATTGTTCATCGGCTCGGTTCTCTCCTGTCATATAGTCGATTTCTATCCCCGGCTGTACATTATAGCAAAATACGTGGAAACATACCCCTTTTCCGTTATCTTCTATCGAATAAGCTTCCATCTCAACACCTCTTGCCAGGAGTTCACCATCCTTAAAGTAAGGGGTGACTCTGTACAGTACATGGTTGTTGCTGTCATCAAGATACTTTAAGACCTTAAGCTCATATGTGAGCATAAGCTCGGCATTGAAGTATCTTGTTCCGGTTATCAGGTTCTTCTCATTCGCATTCTGTCCGGTCATGGCATATGCGATAAGGTGGCTTCTGTTAAAAAGATAAGGCGGCTGCGCATCCACAATGCCCGGATACTTTGCCTGTTTCCAGCCTGAAGGTTTAATGCTGCCTATCTCGCCCCTCTTTTCTGTCGGCATCATGCTTTTGTCTATCTTTGCAGTAGCTGTACCGCATCTTCCGAGGCTGTCAAGCTCGCTGAAGCTTTCTCCCTCGATATGATCCATGTCATATATGGTAAAGCAGGGAATATTACCCTTAAGCTCTATAACATCCTTTCCGGAATAATCCGGTATTGATGATGGATCCGCGTCGACCAGACTCTTTGATGGTTCATCCTGTTGAAACTGAGCTCCTGCAGACTTTTCCTGCATGTAATAGGTTATGCAGCTCCTAACAAGGACAGCGACTATTAAAAGCGCCAGTATAAGGCTTATGACTATTATTGCAGATTTTAAAAACCCGGCCTTTTTCTTAATACTTTCCTTCATCCCTTCAGATTTTCTGTGTATTTACAATCCGGATACCCACTACATCCTAAGAATGCTCCATATTTTCCGCTTCTCTTTACAAGGTATTGCCCACATTTAGGGCATTCCTGAGGTTCTTTAAAAGCACCGGTCTTCATATCAGCACATAAACTCTCATATACAAGCTGGTTCATCTTACAGTCATTAAGCGCCCTGTGAGCTCCGATCGTGGATATGCCATAGTGTTCAGCCACATCCGTCAACTTGTGGTGCTTCATGCCTGTAAGGCACATCCTCGACAGAGTGAGGGTATCTATATAGTCATTGTCAGGGATCTTGCCCAAATACTTCTCACAGTCCCTGTAAATGAATTTCATATCGAATGTGCTGATATTATGCCCTACAAGCGGCAGATCCTCAATAAATTCGATGAAATCTGTAAGAACTGTATCAAATGCCGGTGCGTCTATTAGCATGTCGTCGGTTATCCCGTTAACCATACTGGCACCGTATGATATCGGTCTCATAGCTTTAACAAGTGTTGAGAACTCCTCGACTACTTTTCCGTCTTTTACTTTTAAGGCCGAAAGCTCTACAACATCATCATACTGGCACGATATACCCGTCGTCTCAACATCAAAAACAACATAATCCGGTACAGATTCAAGCCGCTGCTTTCCTTGCTTTTTTCCTAACATATATATTCTACTCGTTTATACCCTATGTCCTCATAATACATTTCTGTTTGAAGTCATTACAGATGTCCAGGTAGTCCTTGCTCCCGGCAAGTATCATCTGGGTTTTAAGCTCTCGCATACACCGAATGAATTT
>JAILCT010000021.1 GCA_024690425.1 Lachnospiraceae bacterium
AAGTATCAATATGATCGAAAGTGCGGCACCAAGCGGCCAGTTATTCGCGCTCTTAAACTGTCTCTCTATAAGGTTACCGATCATATCCGTATTTCCTCCGCCGAGGATGTTTGATACGAAGAAATAACCCAGGCAGGGAATAAACACCATGATGCATCCGGAAAAGATACCGCTTGCGGTTAAAGGAAGGATAACTTCAAACAATGTCCTTACCGGTCTTGCTCCCAGATCGCTTGAAGCTTCCAACAGACTTCCGTCAAGCTTTTCTATCGCCGTATAAAGGGGAAGTACCATAAAAGGAATGAAGCAGTATACCATACCCAAAACAGTAGTCCCTGTTTTATAGAGAAAATCAACCGGCTCACCTGTAAGATGAAGCGCCTGCAATACTCCGTTCAGCCATCCGCTGCTTCCCAGGAATGTTCTCCACCCGTATATCCTTATAAGTGAATTGGTCCAAAAAGGAATGATGACCAGCATGTAAAACAGCTGTTTCTTCTTACTCTTCGTCCTTGCGATCACATACGAAAAGGGATAACCTATCAGAACGCAGAGCACGGTAGTTATAAATGCTATAAACAGTGATTGTGCATATATTTTCAGATAATCCGCCGATACAAGCTTGCTGTAATTTTCCGAAGTGAATTTATAAACCACATTGTAGTATTCATCCGTCTGACAGAAACTCATGACTGCCACAAGTACAAGCGGGGCTGCTACAAGAAAAATCAAAAGCAGGGCCACAGGGCCGACAGTCACCATAGCCGGCATCGTATTCGATTTAAATTCATGCTTTGATCTTTTCTTTGTCATCTGAATTCCCTTCTTTCCTAACCTATGCTAGTTTGATCTCATTCAGTGCCTTGAATATCTTGTAGCTGTCGTTATGGATAAGAACACCTCCCTCGGGATCCCAGTAAGGATAGATCCGGCTGCCTATAGTCGGAAGTTCCTGCCCTGCCAGCCTTTCTATCTTAAGCTCGTTTCCGTTGGGAAGGATGACTATGCATTTAAGGACCGATCCGACATATATATAATCCTTTACAAAAGCCACCAGTTCGAAACCTTCATGCGGTTTGGAATCAAATCTCATATTCTCGGGTCTTACCGAGACCGTTGCATATTCAAGGATCGAGAAGCTGTCATCACATTTAACCTTTACCGCACCGTTTTCCAGGGTTACGGTAGCTATCCCATCCGTTATACTGGTAACACATCCGTCATAAGTATTCGTTTCCCCTATAAAGGTTGCCACAAATCTCGTTGCCGGATGTTCGTATATCTCCTGCGGGGAGGCCAGCTGATCAACAATCCCGTCATGCATGATGGCTATCCGGTCACTCATTGTAAGTGCTTCCTCCTGATCATGCGTTACATATATAAAGGTAATGTTCAGTTTCTTCTGCAATCTCTTAAGTTCAAGCTGCATCTGCTTTCTTAACTTAAGATCCAAAGCTCCGAGCGGCTCATCCAAAAGAAGTACCCTTGGCCTGTTGATAAGAGCTCTTGCTATTGCAACCCTCTGCTTCTGTCCACCGGATAACTGGCTTGGATATCTGTTCTCAAAACCTTCAAGCTGTACCATATCCATCATTTCAAGAACACGTTCCTTAATTTCCGCCTTCGGTACCTTCTTCATCTTCAGTCCGTAGGCTATATTGTCGAGAATGGTCTTATGCGGAAAAAGCGCATATGTCTGAAATACCGTATTTACATTTCTTTCAAAGGGCTCCTTTTCCTCTATCGATTCTCCTTCGACCCTGATCGACCCGCTTGTCGGTTCTTCAAATCCGGCTATCATCCTTAATGTGGTTGTCTTACCGCATCCTGACGAACCAAGAAGTGTAAGGAATTCTCCCTCTTCAACGGTAATGTTTAAATCCTTCACTACATGGTTCGTACCATATGATTTATTTACACCTTTAAGTTCAACGATCGTTCCCATGAAAATACCTCCGATCACAGTGCCTTAACGCCTCTTTCTCCTGTCCTTATCCTGATGGCGTCTTCTATGTTTCTTATGAATATCTTTCCGTCTCCCACATGATCCGTCGCACAGACCTCACAGATATTCATGATCACTTTTTCAACATCCTTATCATCTACCACTACTTCCACCTTTATCTTGGGAAGCAGATTTATCGTGGTCTTAAATCCCTTTATCTCATTTACGGTTTCTTCCGAAGAACCCTTTTGTGTACCACAGCCCATTGCCGTTGACAAAGTCATACCTCCGCAATGTATCCTGTCAAGAACTTCCTTTACATCTTCCAGCTTTTCCGGCCTTATAAGAATCATTATCTCCTTCATA
>JAILCT010000030.1 GCA_024690425.1 Lachnospiraceae bacterium
GATGGGCGAGAAGTTCGGACTCAGTGAGATGGAGGTCACGGACGAGGTGTTTGAGAAGTATTCCGATGTGGTATTCGATGAGGCAGAGAACCGCATGCATACCATAAAGGCAGTGATGGCCGCCACTCTTGGATGAAGAACGGGATATGAACAGAGAATCAAGAATGTACATCAGAAACGTAATGCATGGAAGGGATTTCATCATAGATTTCGTAAACGCTTTATTGGCAGTCGGGATCCTTGTTATGGTGACGCTCAATTCCTTCGGTGATAACAGCGGCACGTATTTTGTACATATTTTTGCATTCGGGGCAGTGCTCACGGCATTGAACTGTGTCAAGAAGATACGTGCAAGATCGGGGTTTGCCGTGGCTTTTGCCTTATTTTCCGTGCTTATGGCGGTAATGGCCGTTCTGTGTTATCTTAAATTGTGATCGGATCATCATATGGAAGAAAAGATTGTACTGTGCGGTGCGAACGCATACGAGAAGAAGTATTATTTTAATGAAAAATTCAATAAACTGCCCGATTCGATAAAGGATGAGCTGCATATCATCTGCGTTCTCTTTACCGAGGAGGTCGGAGGTGTCGTAACTTTTGAATATGACAGCGAAGGCAGCTTAAGTATAAAGACCGATGCGGAAGAGGATGATATCCTGTATGACGAGATCAGTTCCGGGCTGCTCGTAAAGGAGATTTTAAGGAAAAAACAGGAACTGTTTGAGAGCCTGGAAATGTACTATAAGGTAGTTTTTCTGGGATATAAGATTGATGAGGAATGGACGGAGGGATAATATATGCTTCTTGTGATCGATGTAGGAAATACGAACATAACCATAGGATTGTACGAAGGTAAGGAGATAAAGTGCCATGTCCGCATGACGACCAAGATACCCAGGACTTCGGATGAATACGGGATAATGCTGACAGAGCTTCTCGACCGGCAGGGATTCAGCGTAAGTGATGTCAACGGTGTCATCATAGCAAGTGTTGTTCCGAACGTGATGCATTCTCTGACGAGCAGCATAGTCAAGTATTTTAACACTGAGCCTCTTATCGTAGGTCCGGGTACGAAGACAGGTATCAGAATAGATACAACAAATCCCAGGGAGATAGGACCTGACAGGATAGTTGATGCCGTGGCTGCATATGAGATATACGGCGGACCTATTTTGGTGCTTGATTTCGGTACTGCGACCACTTACGATCTGGTGACGGAAGAGGGGCATTTTGTCGCAGGGATAACGGCACCGGGTATAAGGATATCGGCGAAGGCCCTGTGGGAAGGCACAGCCAAGCTGCCTGAGATAGAGATAGTGAAGCCTTTATCGATACTCGCACAGGATACGATAACCAGTATGCAGGCAGGTCTTATGTTCGGTCAGATCGGCCAGACGGAATATATCATAAAGCAGGTCAAGAAGGAAGCGGGGCTTAAGGATATGAAGGTAGTTGCTACCGGCGGCCTCGGGAGGATCATCTCGGATGAGACGGATCTTATCGATGAATACAATGCCGACCTTACATTAGAGGGACTTCGCATCATATATGGTAAGAATAGGTAACGTTTTAATAAAGAACAGATGGATATTGGCACCGATGGCAGGGGTATGTGACCTGCCATTTCGTGTGTTATGCACATCATTGGGTGCGGGGATGACCTGCATGGAAATGGTGAGCGCCAAGGCCATTTTTTATAACAATAAAAAAACGGAAGAGCTTATGGAGATATCGCCGGAAGAAGAAACGGTGTCACTGCAGTTGTTCGGTTCCGATCCCGTTATAATGAGTGAGATGGCAAAGAAGATCGAACATAAACCGTTTGCGGTTCTTGATATAAACATGGGATGTCCCGTACCGAAAGTAGTGAACAACCATGAAGGATCCGCGCTTATGAAGGATCCCGTCCTTGCGGGAAGGATCATAGAAGCGGTGGCCCATGCCATAGATAAGCCGGTCACGGTCAAGATACGTAAAGGCTTTGACGAGGATCATATAAATGCGGTCGAGATGGCACATATAGCACAGGAGAGCGGGGCCGCAGCCATAGCAGTGCATGGGAGGACCAGGGAACAGTATTATTCAGGAAGTGCTGACTGGGATATCATAAGACAGGTAAAGGAAGCGGTAAGTATCCCGGTGATAGGGAACGGGGATGTGAAGGATGTCGTTTCGGCACATAATATAATAGAAGAAACAGGTTGCGATGCCGTGATGATAGGCCGCGCTTGTCAGGGAAACCCGTGGATATTCAAGGCTCTTACCATGGCAGATGAAGGTCTTTCTTACGAAGGTCCGACGATAGAAGAAAGAAAAAAGATGATACTCCTTCACGGAAGGATGCTGATAGAGTGTAAGGGCGAATATATCGGGATAAGGGAAATGCGCAAGCATGCAGCCTGGTATACACAGGGTATGCACGGCTCGTCAAGGCTTCGCGGAAGGCTCAGTGAGATGGTTAGTTTTGATGAGCTTGAACGCCTGATAAATGAGTGTCTTTGATGCTTTCATTAAGTCAGTATCGGGGGAATACAATTCTTGACATACGATAAGTGAATGGAGTATACTTACGCAAGTGTGGAATTATCATAAAAACCTGCAAAATGATGGGATTTTTATGGGCGCACAGTTACATAATGAGAATTTTCAAGAGGATGATAAGATGGAGAAGAAAAATATCTTAACTTATGAGGGACTTAAGAAACTTGAAGATGAGCTTCATGACCTTAAGGTTGTAAGAAGGGCGGAAGTAGCGCAGAAGATCAAGGAAGCAAGGGAACAGGGTGATCTGTCCGAGAATGCCGAGTATGATGCAGCAAAGGATGAGCAGCGCGATATCGAGGCACGTATCGAGGAGATCGAGAAGATCCTTAAGAATGCAGAGGTTGTCCTTGATGAAGAAGTTGATACAGGCAAGATATCGATTGGCTGTAAGGTCAAGATCAGGGATATGGAATTTAAAGAGGATCTTGAATATAAGATTGTCGGTTCAACAGAGGCTGACTCCCTTAAGGGTAAGATCAGTAACGAATCACCCGTAGGTAAGGCCCTTATCGGCGCTAAGAAGGGACAGACGGTCACTGTTGAGACTCAGGCAGGAGAGCTTAAGTACAAAGTCCTTCAGATAATAAGACCCGGTGATAAGGATTATTAGAGGAGGAGCCATTGCGCAGAGCGTAATTAAGGATGGCTCCGACGAAATGTCATGAGGGATACCGCGACGCGAAGCTAGTCCTTTAGGGCGAAGCGGTGGAGTCCTTATGACTTACCCGTAGAAAGAGAAAGAGTTAAAATATGAAGAACGATCAGAACACCGAACAGCAGCAGGATATAGGGCAGCTCCTTAAGGTAAGGCGCGACAAGCTTGCCGATCTTCAGGCAGCAGGCAAGGATCCTTTTATCATAACAAAATACGACCAGACCCATCATTCGGTCGATGCGAAGGCTGAATATGAGGAGCTTGAGGCTAAGCTTATAGGTGACCGTGCACCGGTTGATGTATCGGGCCTTGATGAGGCTGCCGCAAGGGAAGCAAAGAAGGCCGATTATAATGAAAAGCGTGCCATAATGGATGCTTCTCCCATAACGGTTAGCATCGCAGGCCGTATCATGAGCAAACGTATCATGGGTAAGGCTGCATTCTGCAATATCCAGGATAAGCCCGGCAATATCCAGGCCTATGTGGCAAGGGATGCGGTAGGTGAAGAAGCTTATGCCGATTTCAAGAAATATGATATAGGTGATATCGTAGGCATCAAGGGTTATGTGTTCAGGACAATGACGGGTGAGATATCGGTCCATGCCGAGTCTATCGTTCTTCTGTCAAAGTCACTCCAGATACTTCCCGAGAAGTTCCACGGTATGACCAATACAGACCTCCGTTTCAGGCAGAGATATGTCGACCTTATAATGAATTCAGAGGTTAAGGATACATTTATAAAGAGGTCGAAGATCATCTCTTCAATAAGAAGATATTTAGATGACCAGGGATTCATGGAAGTTGAGACTCCGATGCTCGTTTCAAATGCGGGCGGTGCGGCTGCAAGGCCTTTTGAAACCCACTTCAATGCACTTGACGAAGACCTTAAGCTGCGTATATCACTTGAGCTTTATCTTAAGAGGCTTATAGTCGGCGGACTTGAGAGGGTATATGAGATAGGCCGTGTGTTCAGGAACGAAGGCCTTGATACAAGGCATAATCCGGAGTTCACACTGATGGAGCTTTATCAGGCATATACCGATTATAATGGTATGATGGACTTGACCGAGAACATGTTCAGGCATGTAGCTCAGGAAGTCCTTGGAACTACGAAATTTAAATACGGCGATATCGAGCTTGACTTTGGCAAGCCGTTTGAACGCATTACGATGATAGATGCGATAAAGAAATATGCTGGTATCGATTTCGATCAGGTTCCCGATACCGAGGCAGCAAAGAAGCTTGCCGATGAGAAGGGCATCCACTACGAGCCTTATCATAAGAAGGGAGATATCATAAATCTCTTCTTCGAGGAGTACGTTGAGGAGAATCTTATCCAGCCTACCTTCGTAATGGATCATCCGGTTGAGATAAGCCCCCTTACAAAGAGGAAGCCTGACAGGCCGGACCTTGTTGAGAGGTTCGAGCTCTTCATAAATACATGGGAGATGTGCAACGCTTATTCCGAGCTTAACGATCCGATCGATCAGAGGGAGCGTTTCAAGGCTCAGGATGCGGCTGCGGCAGCAGGCGATGAGGAAGCAAACCACACCGATGAGGACTTCCTTAACGCACTTGAGATTGGCATGCC
>JAILCT010000052.1 GCA_024690425.1 Lachnospiraceae bacterium
CTTCTTCTTATCGGCATCAGCATGCTTTACACGATAACCGGACAGCTCCTTATGCCTAATATCCATGAGGCGGTAGTAAGGCTCAACGAGACGGGAGAATATGCGATCCCGCTAACGGTAGTCATAGGTCTTATAAGTGTAGCCCTTGCCATCAAGAGTGCCCTGTATCCCTTCCACAGCTGGCTGCCGGAAGCCTACGGCTATGCAACGGCATCCTCATCCGCGATACTGTCATCGCTTGTCAGCAAGGGGTATATCTTTCTTCTCATCAAGATCTTCTATCGCGTTATAGGAATGGATGTCATGGTGGGGCATAAGATCACCAACATCCTTTTTGCTTTCGGTATCATAGGCATGATCATGGGATCTGTGACGGCCATAAGGCAGACGGATGTCCGCCACCTTATCGCGTATTCATCGATAGCCCAGATCGGCTATATATACATGGGCATGGGCCTTGGATCCAATGCGGGAATGGTTGCGGCCATCTTCCATATCATGTCTCACGGGGCCACAAAGTCAATGCTCTTCATTGCCCAGCGGGGTCTTGTCGAGGTATCGCATGGTTCCAAGGATTTTTCGGATCTTAAGGGATCGGGATTCAGAAATCCGCTGGCCGGACTTGCCTTTGCGGTCGGGTCATTTTCCATGGTCGGTGTTCCGCTGCTTGCAGGCTTTACGAGCAAGGTTTACTTTGCCGAAGCAGCTATTACGGCAGTTAGGGCCAAGATGTGGATCGCCATGATAACTCTGGCGATATCAACCATACTTAATGCAGTGTACTTTATAAGGGCTACCATATCCGTATATACGCCCAGAAACAAGGAATATGAAGATGCTTCCTACAAGCCGTCAACAAATATGATCTTCGCATTAATATGCTTTATAGTATTCAATTTCTTCTTAGGGATCCTGTCTTATCCGATCGCATATACGATCCAGACAGGACTTAAGGTGTTTGAGTGATGAAAATATATTTACTTAAGGACATTCCCATATCGATAAGCATCGATCCGCTCGGGGCTTTCTTCCTTGCCGTGACGGTATTCACGTGGGTGATGAACCTTATCTTTTCAATTGAATATATGAAGAATGACGGGCACCGGAAACGCTATTACGTATTCTTTACCCTGACGCTCCTGTCAATGGTGGGGATATGTATATCCGGCAACCTTATCACCATGTATGTCTTCTATGAATTCATGTCCCTTCTCTCCCTTCCGCTTGTTCTCCATGAACAGACGAAGGAAGCTATACAGGCCGGGATAAAGTATGTCCTCTATTCCATGGGCGGGGCATTCATGGGGCTTACGGGATTTTTCTTCATATACCGTTATGGTACGTCGCTTGACTTTACGCCCGGCGGAGTGATCGATATGTCTATGCTACAGGGACATGAGAAGGCCCTGTATCTTGTTACTCTCCTTGTGATCATAGGATTCGGATCCAAGGCAGGCATGTTCCCGCTCCATTCCTGGCTTCCGACGGCCCATCCGGTCGCCCCTTCGCCGGCATCGGCTTTTCTGTCGGGGAACATCACCAAGATGGGACTTTTCGTTATCGTAAGGTATATATATTACCTTATCGGCCCATCATTTATAAGGGGGACATGGGTCCAGTACACCTTCATCTCCTTGAGCCTGCTTACGCTTTTGATGGGATCGATGATGGCTTACAAGGAAGGACTCTTTAAGAAGAGATTGGCATATTCAACGGTCAGCCAGGTAAGCTATGCCCTGCTGGGAGTTGCCCTTATGAACACGTGGGGACTTGTCGGAGCCCTTTTGCATGTTGTGTTCCATTCACTTGTCAAGAATACGCTCTTTGAGGTTGCGGGTGCCATAATCCATAAGACCGGCCTTAAGAACGTTAAGGATTATAAGGACATCGCCCGTAAGATGCCGGTGACCATGTGGTGTTATACGCTGGTATCCTTAACCCTTGTCGGTGTTCCGCCAACGAGTGCCTTTTTAAGCAAGTGGTACCTGGCTTCGGGTTCGCTTGAGTCGGGGATACCCACATTATCGTGGCTTGCACCGCTGTGCCTTATAATAAGCGCCCTGTTAACGGCCGGATACCTTTTGTCGATCACGATCAAGGCATTTTTCCCGGGTGATGAATATGATTATCCCTGCCTTGAGAAGTGGGAGCCCGGCAGGTATATGCTCATCCCAATGATCACGATGACCGTACTTGCGGTTTTACTGGGAATATGGGCAGGTCCGCTGGTCAACCTTGTGAGCGGGATAGCAGGGAGTATATTGTAGATCACTTCCCGGGATGTTTGCGGGAAGATATATTTGGAGAATTCAGAACAGATAATGAGCAAAGTCATGTTACTCGTAACAATCGTATTTCCCCTTATAACGGGAGCCCTTCTGCCGGTCTTTCGCTTTAAGAAGAGGAGGAGCCGCAACATTTACGTGGAAGCCGTTACGGCGGTCAATTCCGTCTTCGTATGGCTGCTTCTTCTCAATGCGCCGGAGGGTACGCTCAGGGCACTGAATCTTGCAGGCGACCTTGAGATCACCTTCCATGTGGATGGCCTGGGCTCTGTATTTGCGGGACTCATATCCCTGCTGTGGCCTCTTGCCACCCTGTATGCCTTTGAATACATGGAGCATCACGGCAAGGAGGATGTGTTCTTTGCCTTCTATACCATGACTTATGGCGTCACCATGGGTATAGCCATGGCAGCCAACCTGATGACCCTCTACATGTTCTATGAGATGCTCACCCTTGTGACCCTGCCCCTTGTAATGGCCGGGATGAGCAGGGAAGCGATAATGGCGGGACGTAAATACATCCTGTATAGCATGGGCGGAGCGGCCTTTGCCTTTATCGGATTCATCTTTATATTCACATACGGAACATCAATGAACTTTATCCCCGGCGGAGTACTTGCAGGGGCTGATATAGCGGGTAAGGAGAGGCTCCTTCGTGCGGTATACGTTCTCGCTGTGCTGGGCTTTGGCGTAAAGGCTGCGATCTTCCCCTTCCATGGGTGGCTCCCGTCAGCTTCCATAGCACCTACGCCCGTTACGGCACTCCTGCATGCGGTCGCGGTAGTTAAGGCGGGTGCCTTTGCCATAATAAGGATAACCTATTACAGCTTCGGTACATCCTTCCTTAAGGGAACGGCTGCCCAGTATATAGTCATGACCTTCGCTATGGTGACCATCATCTATGGATCCGCCAGGGCGGTAAAGGAGCCTCATTTCAAGAGGAGGCTCGCCTATTCGACGGTTTCCAACCTGTCATACATAATTTTCGGAGCGTCTCTTATGACGCCTCTTGGGCTGACGGCAGCATTAAGCCACATGATCTATCATGCGGTCATCAAGATAACCATGTTCTTCTGCGCCGGAGCAGTTCTTGTAAAGACCCACCGCGAATATGTTCGCGAGCTTGACGGACTGGCCCGGAAGATGCCAATAACCTTTGCGACCTTTACAGTGGGGGCGCTTGCCCTTATCGGTGTACCGCCGCTTCCGGGATTTATAAGCAAGTGGAACCTGTGCACGGCGGCTATGGCAGAGGGATCTTATTTTGCCTGTACGGGCATAGGGGTCCTGCTGGTATCGGCGCTTCTTACAGCTGTATACATGCTGGTACCGGTCATCAGGGCTTACTTCCCGAGGATCGATACCGATCTTAAGCCTCTTAACAGCTTCAGGGATCCGGGCATCAACATGTGCCTTCCCTTTGTGATATTCACTCTTGCGATGTTTGGACTCTCATTCACGTCTCCGTGGGTGATGGGGATTTTTGATAAGATAAGTTCACTTATGTGACCGAGGTAGGATATGCTTCTTGCGCTGACTGTCGGCCCGATGGCGGCCGGAATAATTGCATACTTTATAGGACGCAGGAATAAGACTGCAAGGGATTGGTTTGCTGATGTGATAACGGTCCTTGTTATGGGACTTATCATATACTTGTCATGTGTCTCTCTTTCGGAAAGGCCTGTCACCTATGAATCCGAGAGCCTGTGCGGGCTGGGGCTAAGCCTTAAGCTTGACGGATTCCGTATAATATACGGCCTGGTTGCTGCCCTTATGTGGACCTGCACCACGGTCTTTTCGCGTGAATACATGGCCCACTATCCGAGGACGAACAGGTACTATATGTTCTTCCTGGCAACGCTTGGTGCGACTGTGGGAGTGTTCCTTTCTTCCGACCTGTTTACGACTTTCCTTTTCTTCGAGATAATGTCATTTACTTCGTATACATGGGTCGCCCATGATGAGACCAGGGAATCGTTAAGGGCAGCCGAGACTTATCTTGCTGTTGCTGTCATAGGCGGTATGGTAATGCTGCTTGGCATGTTCTATCTGTACAGCATTACGGGTACTCTTGCAATAGATGATCTTCACGATGCGGTAAATGCGGCCGTATCAGCCGATCCTTCGCTTAAGGGAAGGATATATACGGCCGGAGCCCTTATGCTCACGGGCTTCGCAGCCAAGGCCGGCATGTTCCCGCTCCACATCTGGCTTCCCAAGGCCCATCCGGTTGCGCCGGCACCGGCATCGGCCCTTCTTTCAGGAATCCTTACAAAGTCAGGCATCTTCGGGGTTCTTATAATAAGCACACAGATATTCAGGGCTGACGGGAACTGGGGCTTCATGATCCTCGTATTCGGAACGATCACGATGTTCGGCGGAGCGATGCTCGGGATATTCTCCATCAACTTAAAGAGGACCCTTGCCTGCTCGTCAATGTCGCAGATAGGCTTTATCCTTGTGGGTATAGGGATGCAGAGCCTGCTGGGTGAAGAGAATGCCCTTGCCGTAAGGGGGACGATCCTTCACATGGTCAACCATTCACTTATAAAGCTTGTACTCTTTATATGTGCAGGCGTTGTTTATATGAACCTGCATGAACTTGATCTAAATAAGATCCGCGGATGGGGAAGGGGCAAGTATTTCCTGATGATCTCCTTCCTTGCAGGCGGCCTTTCCATAAGCGGTATCCCGGGCTTCTCGGGCTACTTAAGCAAGACCCTTCTGCATGAGTCGATCGTCGAATATATGAATGAATCAGGTGCCGCTTACCCGACTTATAAGTTTATCGAGTGTGTATTCCTGTTGACGGGCGGAATGACTCTTGCATATATGCTTAAGCTGTTTGCTGCTCTCTTTATCGAAAAGGGAGTAACGGAGAATGAAGAAGCAGAGCATGTGACCGGGGAAGATACGCAGGCTTATGCTGCGGAAGAGGGAATGGATCATGGTCATGCGGACGGGAAATATATGAACGGAGAGAGCATGTGTGCTCTTGGCCTGCCTGCTTTGATCCTTCTTATCCTTGGCCTTATGCCTTATATGCTTGCGGATCGTATCGCGGCCCTTGCTTTTCCTTTTATGAACGGACCAAAGGAAGCAGAGTCGATCGCCTATTTTTCACTGACCAATCTTAAGGGGTCCGCTATCTCTGTACTTATCGGAGTCATCCTCTATTTCATCGTGATAAGGAAGCTCCTTATGAAGGATGTATCCGGCAGGAGAGAATATATCGATGCATGGCCTGCGTGGCTTGATATCGAGAACATAATCTACAGGCCCCTGCTTCAGCATATCATCCCCTTTGTAATGGCCTTTATATTAAGGATATTCGACAGGATGGCCGACCATGTGATATCACTTGTCCACAGGACCCTGCTCAGGGAAGTGGAACCTAGGCGTCCTCTACTTTACGGTAATGCGGCTACCCATTTTGTGGGGATTATCATGGACGGCGTTTCGGGAATGCTTAACAGGACTTTCCGCAGGAAGAATCCCAAATATGTTAATTATGAGGAGAAGCTTGCTTTCTCCTTCGATGAGGTGCTTAAGACATTCAGGCTTACGGCAAGAAGTGTGTCCTTCGGACTTATGATGTTCTCGCTCGGATGCATCTTTACACTCATATATCTGCTGATCGTCTTGCTGCTGCACGTACAGTGACACAAAATGTGACACATCAGCTCTGAATGAAAGTGTCACATTTTATAGAAGGATAATATGGATATAAAAAAGGTTCTTGAACAATTGGATGAGCTCCCCGGCGGGGAAAGAGCCCATGAAACCGAAGGATTTCTTAGGGATAAGATAAGTGAGGCAAGGGCCGAGGGCGATAAGGAATCGGCACTGACTCTTGTAAATGAACTTATCGGCTATCTGCGTTATATGGGTAAGTTCGATGATGCCGGCCGGGTGATCGATGATGCAAGAGAGCTTGTTAAGAACATGGGGATCACAGGGACCAGGAACCATGCGACGACCCTTCTTAACATAGCAACCCTTGAGAGAGCCATGGGAAGATACGCAGAATCACTTGCGGACTATACGGAGGTAGCGGGGATATATGATAAGGTCCTTGCACCCGATGACTACCTGTATGCCGCGCTTTATAACAACATGAGCCTTCTGTATCAGGAAACGGGCGATCATGAGAAGAGTGCCGAATGCCTTAAGAAGGCCATCCCCATAATAAGCGCCCGCGATGATGAGAGGATAGCCCAGGCCATATCAAGGACCAATCTAGCCCAGGCCTATCTGCTTCTCGGAAGGCTTGACGAGGCGGAAGATGAGCTTATCAGTGCTGAGGATATATTCGAAAAAGAAGGCGGCGATGACTTCCATTATCCGGGATGTCTCAACGCCATAGCAGATCTTAATATAAAAAAGGGAGCCCCCGACATTGCCGTCAGGTACTACAAAAGGGCCCTTGATCTTCTAAGACAAAAGGTAGGTGAGGACAATCTCGGATACATCGCAGTATCCGAAAACCTCAAAACCGCTGAGAAAATGGCCGGTGAGTCGGTAATACCGGATAACGGAGCAGGACATGGCGATGATCTTAAGGGCATGGATCTTGCGAGAAGCTTTTTTGAAGAATACGGACGTGCAATGATCCATAACGGATTCGGTGAATATGAGGACAGGATCACGGCAGGACTTGTGGGACGCGGTTCCCAGTGCTACGGCTATGACGATCCTCTTTCGAGGGATCATGATTTTGGTCCCGACTTCTGCATATGGCTGGATGATGACCTCTATGAAATGATAGGTGATAAGCTGCAGGAAGCATACGATAAGCTCCCGGCTGAATACCTCGGGTATAAGCGGGTGACACAGGTACCTCCCGACGGCAGGCGGACAGGCGTAATGAGAACGAGGGAGTTCTATGCGAGGATACTTGATATAAGCGAAGCATATCTTGACAGTTTTCTGGCAGGAGGCAATGAAGAGGCCTTCTTTTTGTCCGTTGATGAGGCGAACCTGTCCCAGTGCACGAACGGTGAGATATTTAAGGAGGGAGCGGGTGATTTTGCCCTTATAAGGGAGAAGCTTTCCTACTACCCTGACAGCATATGGCGTAAGAAGATAGCGCAGGAACTCCACTACAGCGCGCAGATGGGCCAGTACAATTACATAAGGATGCTAAAAAGGGGCGAGAAGGTAGCTTCGGAGATCGCACTTGCGGGATATATGGAGCACACGATGAAGCTGGTCTACCTTATCAACAGGAAGTATGCGCCCTATTACAAGTGGCTCCACCGGGGCATGCAGGATCTTGAGAAGGCAGCCGTTATCATGGATATCTTCAATGCGGTTTACGATATGCCCAAGGGGGATGAGAGGATCCGGCTTACGACCGAGATCGTGGCGGCCATTATAATAGAAGAACTGGAAGCGCTGGGTATGACAGCCGGGATACCGAAGGAGGAGAAGTATCTTGATGTTTACTCGGCTGTGCTGGGAGCAAAATGAGCCGCGGGACGGTTCCCCGGCCATGAAAAGTCACATAAGACAGCAAATCTTACATATTAAAAAGGGAGGTAAACAATGTCCGAAATTAACTTGAATAGTAACTTAAGTTCGTGTATGATTACAGGCGTCGGAAATGCCGCACAGGGGAAGAAGAGCGACCGTGACCAGGTCAATGAGCTCATCATGCTCGAGTGGCAGGCATTCGATAAGGTGGAGAACGAAGGCGGAAGAGCGTCCTGCCAGGATGACTGGGAGACATTCTCGATCATGAGATGGGCCCAGTATGAGACCTGGACGGATGAGATGCTTGAATCCTATATAGACGATTTCTATACGGCGAATGAACAGGGCTGGAACCTTGTTACCGAGAAGTATGCAAGGATGGAAGAGAGTACATGCCCCGAAGAATATGCCAGGATAAAGGATTCACTGCCCCCTGTTAGTGATAAGAAGCTGGCGATCGTTGAGCAGATAGCCGGCATCCAGGTTGACTGGATGGAGGAATTTGCCCGCAATTATCCCAAGGCGGCAGCGAATGCGAGAAGTATCAGATCGAACACCGATACTGCGGCCAATACATCATATGAAACCTATTTAAAGGGAGAGCTCCTTACCTATTCGGACAGGACGCTGGCCCTTTACGGACAGTTTATAGTAAAGCTTGCAGGCAACGGTAAGAACCTGGCGGCCATGATCATGGAGAACACGGCAGGGGCTTACGGATACGAAAGCCTTGAGGACATGGAATTAAAGCTGTAACCACAAGATGAGCAACGATAACAACACTGCAGACAAGAAAATAGCCAAAGAGCGGACCGTCAAGAAGAAGGCAGCCAGGAATATAGTAGTAAGCCCGGTCAACCTTAAGTCGACCGGCAGCAGGTCTTCCAAAGAGGTAACTGCGCCCATCGGACTGGTATGGAATGAGGATACGGCACAACCTGCTCCAAGGCCTGTGCAGAAGAAGGCATCAGCACCACAGCAGAGGCCTGTGATAACAGGTACCGGATGGCCTGACAGACCTCCGGTTCCCAAGGTTACCAGGCCCGAGCCCATAAAGTACAAGGCGGTTCCCTCGAAAAAGTCAGCCGCAGGGCAGGAAGCTTCTGTGATCAACTCTCCGGTTAAGGATGAAGCGATACAGCAGGAACCTGTAAGGAAACCGGAGAAGGTGAAAAAGAAGGAACCGGAGATAAAGAAAGAAACCGTTAAAAATCCTGATCCGGGGAAACAGGCTGAGATTACGGAAAAACCTGAGCAGGCAGGAAATACCGAGCCGGTGCTCAGGACTGATCCGGATATAAATAAACCTGCTCCCACAAA
>JAILCT010000102.1 GCA_024690425.1 Lachnospiraceae bacterium
CCTGCAATGTCCTTGCGATGCTTAAGAAACTGGGACATAAGGTTGCGTTTATCGGTAAGGTTGGAGATGATATCTTCGGTCATGAGCTCAAGGATGTGCTTGATGAGGTCGGGATAGATTCCCGGGGTCTTATCATCGATAAGGAGGCAAGGACAACGCTTGCCTTTGTTAAAACATTTGAAGACGGCGACAGGGATTTTTCCTTCTACCGTAATCCGGGAGCCGACATGCTCCTTAAGAAGGAGGATGTTGATCTAAATCTTATAAAAGAAGCACGGATATTTCATTTCGGGACCCTGTCGATGACCCATGAAGGGGTCAGGGAAGCAACCCTCTATGCTATCGAAGAGGCTAAGAAGGCAGGAGCCCTTATATCCTTTGATCCTAACTTAAGAGAGCCCTTGTGGAACAGCCTTGATGAAGCAAAGGAACAGGTTCTTGAAGGCCTTAAGCATTGCGATATCCTTAAGATATCGGATAATGAGATCCAGTGGCTTACCGGCAGGGATGATTATACCGAGGGCGTTGAGTGGATTTTTGAGAGATTCGATCTAAGGTTTATGACCGTTTCTCTTGGCAAGGAGGGCAGCATGGCCTTCTATAGGAAGGACCGTGATTCTGCCTATATTAAAGCGCAGGCAGCTCCCTTCTTAAGCAAGGATACCATTGAGACGACGGGCGCCGGAGATACCTTCGGAGGATGCATATTGCATTTTGTCCTTGAGAAGGGACTTGACGATCTTAAGGAAGAAGACCTTAAGGAGATGCTCACATATGCCAATGCAGCAGCATCTATCATAACCACAAGAAGGGGCGCACTTAGAGTCATGCCCGAGCCTTCCGAGATAGAAAGGCTGTTATGAAGAAAGAATATGATAATTATATATTTGACCTTTACGGGACACTTATAGACCTGAATGTGGATGAGAAAAAATCAGAGCTTTGGAATGTCATGGTTTCTCTCTACAGTGTCTATGGATGTGATTATAATCAGAAAGAAATGATGGATATTTTCTTTGATATGGATAAAGAGGAGAGAGTGTCCTTGAAGGAGAAGACGGGCTGCAGGTACCCTGAAATAAGAATCGAAAGAGTATTTGCAAGGCTGCTGTTTGAGTGCCGAAGGAGCCATCCGGTCAGCACGGCTATAGAAGGCCATTCGATGGATTCTTTAAGGAATGAATATGAAAAGAACATGGAAAAAGTCATAAGCCTTGTTGAGGGCAGTGACTGGTGTTCGAATACGGCCAACATTTTCAGGATCCTTTCCAGGCAGTATTTAAAGCTTTTTCCCGGAACGATAAAGACTCTGCAGGGTCTTAAGGAAAGGGGTAAGAAAGTATTTCTGTTATCAAATGCGCAGGCAGTATTCACGGTTCCCGAAATAGAGGCATCAGGTCTTAAGGACTGTTTTGATAAGATGTACATTTCATCCGACCATTATGTTATGAAGCCTGATACGGCCTTTATGGATATATTGATAGAGAATGAGGGACTTGACAGGGATAGAAGCGTAATGGTCGGGGATGATCCGGTAAATGACGCTTCCATGGCTGTATTAAGCGATATGGACTGTATTCTTTTGAACACGTCGGAACGGGGTAAGAAGGAGATCGATGATGCGGTCGGTATGGCAGTGGGATATAAGAGCAGAGCTTACGGGGGAAGTGTAACGGTGATCAACACTATTTCCGAGCTACCAGCGTACCTGCCACCTTTCCCGTAGCTTTTCGATGGGTTCCGGTGCCTTGCCGGATGCGGGGTTGACGGATCTGCTTCTGTTTAAACTTTCATCCATGCACAGGCTCTTAAGCTTTGCTTCATAGAATTCCTCATTGACCGGAATGTCGCTCCAGTCATCGGTCCATGTGGAAATATAAGCCGCGTTGGAGATAGATAAGGAATTAATGCCTTCCTCGCCCCGGGCGATGAGAGGTACACCGTCAAGGATCGCATCGGCGAAATTATTAAGTATTATGGGATGCCCGTCAGGTTCCGGAGCACGGAATTCCTCATATTCGATCTCTGGACTTGCAAAGCCCGTGGTGCAGGTGAAGCAGAATTCCCGCTCATGTGTCTTAAGCCTTGTCCATTTCAAGGCACCGCCTTCAAGAACAAGCTTACCGCCGTCGCCTGTGATTTCAAGCCTGTTTGTACCGGGAGTCTCACCGGTGCTTGTTATAAAGGCAGCAGTGGCTCCGTTATCGTATTCTCCGAATATGGTAACATCATCCTCGACACCTATATTGTGGTATTTTCCGACGGAGCAGAAGGCCCTTACCCTTTTTGGCATACCGAATATCCACTGCCACAGATCAAGGTTATGGGGCGCCTGATTTAAGAGCACTCCGCCGCCTTCGCCCTTCCACGTCCCACGCCATGAGCCCGAGTCATAGTAGGCTTGCGTTCTGTACCAGTTGGTGATTATCCATGTGAGGCGTTTTAACTGCCCCAGTGCCCCACTTCCTACTATTTCCCTAGCCTTTGAAAACAGAGGATTGGTCCGTTGGTTAAACATAATGGCAAAGACTGCCCCTGATTTTGCAGCCGCCTCGTTCATTTCCCGAACCTGTCTTGTATATACTCCGGCAGGCTTCTCGGTAATAACGTGAAGCTTTCTTTTAAAGCATTCTGTGGCAATGACAGGATGCTCGTAATGAGGAGCGGCTATGAGTACCGCGTCAACAAGCCCGCTGTCAAGCATTGTAACAGTATCCGTAAAGGTCCTTATTTCGGGACATAAATCCGCCGCTCTTTTAAGCATATCCGTATCGGGATCCGATACTGCTATAACCTCTATCCTTGGGCATTGCCCGTCTGTTATATTGTTAAGATGTCCGTAACCCATGTTACCGACACCTGCTATTCCAAGTCTTATGTAGTCCATATTATTGATCCGGAAGCCGTTCCTGACCCGTGAACAGCTCCCTGCTCCTTAAAAGATTCAGTTCGGGGAAGGTTTAATTACAATAATATACCCTTGCTCCGTGTGCGGGTATGGCTGCATCGATCTTCTCATCGAAGGTCACCTTCTGTCCCGTCCACAATTCCGTTGCACTGACCGGCCGGCATATTTCGAGCTCGGACAGCGGGAGGGATAAATCCGCATCATTATCACCTGCATTGAACAGTGCCGCATACATTCCTTCTTCGCAGTCTGCCGCATACCATACAACGAATTCGGTACCGTTCATCTTACGCCTGAAGATCTGATGGGCATGTCTTGAATTGCGGTGCATGCGAAGTATTCCCTCGTTTGTGATAAGACTCATGGTAAAGTCATCAAACCCGGTCATTTCTCCACCGATGATGAGCGGCGAACGCATTATGGAAAATAAGGTGAGCATGGTCATCTGTTCATCCTGCGTAAACTTCGTGCGGTCGTTTACATCATAATCCTGTCGTATGGGACCTATGGGCAGCATATCAGCATCGGGATAATGGCCGGCTCCGGCATGGATGCTCCATTTTTCTGCACGTTCAAACATTGCGTACAGTAATTCCCATTCATCCCAGAAATCATCGGTTATGCGCCACATATTGGCTACCTGCTTATATAATTCGGCCTTTTCAAGCAGTGCGGGTCCGGGAGATAATGAGAGCACCATTTCGCGTCCGCAGCCGTTAAGGGCTTCGGACAGCATTACAAGCTCGTCTTCCTCGTGGGGAAGCTCCCTGCATATATCGTCACATTTGATAAAATCAACGCCCCATGAAGCATACAGCTTAAATATGGAATCATAATAAGCTCTTCCTCCTTCCTTACCTGCGTCAACTCCATACATATCGGGATTCCACTGACATATGCTGTTAAACCTGGCAATGTCTCTGGCCTTCATATCACTGCCTAAAATGGGCGTATTCTTCAAGGCTGCCTGCCTTGGGATCCCCCTCATGATATGTATTCCGAATTTAAGCCCCAGAGAATGTACATATTCGGCGAGAGGCTTAAAGCCCTGTCCTCCCGAAGAGGAAGGGAAGCGGTTTTCGGCGGGTATGAGCCTGCCGTATTCATCCATTGCAAGATCGGCGAAGGGGTGATATTCATGTGAATCAGCCCCCGGTTCATACCATTGTATATCTACGACGATATATTCCCAGCCGTATTTTTTCAGATGCTTTGCCATAAATTCTGCATTTTTTCTTACTGTCTCTTCGGTGACCGAAGCCCCGTAGCAGTCCCAGCTGTTCCAGCCCATGGGTGCGATCGATGGTTTGTACATTTGTTATCCTCCTTTCTTTACTGCGTTTGCGGTTTCTTCGGTCGTAGGTTCAAATCTTGTCACGCCGATAAAGAAAAGAGCGAGTTTGGAGGGCTTCACTTAGGGATTTAACGAAAAGGCTTTGAGTGGCAGTCTTCAAGCGGGACAAAAAAGAACAACGGTCAGATTGAGCAAAAAGCGCAGTCTAGCCGTTGTTTTTGTTAACCGCAGAATGTATTCAGATCGACTGGAAGTCCAATTGCCTTCATGTTTTTACCGAGTTGCATTTTCCAAGCACCCGCAGAATCCATACTGACATATACGACACCACTGATATCTCCGGGAGTTTCTAAATTACCCTTGACCAATGCGCAAACATGATCTCTACCCAACTTCCCGATAAGATATCCATGTTCAAATACCACATTTTGCCGAGCTCGATATTTTTCGTCTTTCTGATCCATTTCTTTTGCC
>JAILCT010000108.1 GCA_024690425.1 Lachnospiraceae bacterium
AAGTATATACTTGAGAATAAAGACGGTGATAACACTCCGATGATCGTCGAGCAGCTATATGACCTTGCCAAGATAGCCAACCAGCCGCTTGAACCGGAAGCAATGACCAAATTCGTTGCAAGGAGCAATAAGATCCTGGAAGTTCTTACCAAATAAATATAAACAGAAGATGAAGACACGGGGACGGTTCTAATGTCTTCATCCAAATCAGTTATCAGACTAAATGCTGATTAACGATGGATGAAGACATTAGAACCGTCCCCGTGTCCTCAGAACCGTCCCCGTGTCTTCATTTGCACCCTATGAAAAAGTTTGTTATAATATATTAGTTTTGTGAGTTTGTATAGTATCGAGGGAGGCGACATGCTCAACTACGGTAAACGCGGAACCAAGAGAAGACGTAAGCAGATATCATCACCGATGCCGAAGTTCGGTAATTTTTTCTGCACACTGCTGTTTAAGGCAGCAGTGCTTGCTTTCTGCTGCGCTGCCGCAGCCGGTCTGTGTGCCGGAGTAGGTCTCTATATGGGTATCATAGATACGGCTCCGGATGTTACGGGTATAGACGTTTCCCCTGCAGGATATTCAACGACGGTTTATGATGCCAAGGGCAATCAGATCACCAAGCTTATCGCTGAGAATTCCAACCGTATATATGTCACCATGGACAAGATCCCCAAGCACCTTCAGGATGCGTTTATTGCTATCGAGGATGAGCGTTTCAGGGTTCACAACGGTATAGATATCAAGGGTATCATGCGTGCCGGTGTTAAGGCGCTTACTTCAGGCGATCTGTCGCAGGGTGCTTCAACGATCACCCAGCAGCTTCTTAAGAATAATGTGTTTACATCATGGACACATGAGTCGAGCAAGATAGAGAAGTTCAGGCGTAAGTTCCAGGAGCAGTACTGCGCGGTTCAGCTCGAGAAGATAATGGACAAGGATACGATCCTTGAGAATTATCTTAATACGATCAACCTTGGCCAGGGAACTCTGGGTGTACAGGCCGCATCAAACAGGTATTTCGGCAAACCGGCATCAGAGCTTACGATATCGGAATCGGCCGTAATAGCTGCAATAACACAGAACCCTACCAAGTGGAATCCCATATCCCATCCCGATAATAATGCGGAGCGTCGTGCTGAAGTATTGCGTAAGATGCGCGATCAGGGATATATAACCCAGGCTGAATATGACGCCGCCATGGCTGATGATGTATATTCCAGGATCAAGGTGGTTGATGAGACAGTTGAGAAAGAATCAATATATACCTATTTTGTTGATGAGTTGACCGAACAGGTTATTACGGACCTTCAGGAACTGAAGGGATATTCCTATACCCAGGCTTACAATGCCCTTTACAGCGGAGGTTTGTCGATCTTCACTACTCAGGATCCGGCGATCCAGAAGATATGTGATGAGGAATTCCTTAATGACAGCAACTTCCCTGAGAATGTCAGATGGTATCTTGCATATGAGCTGACACTTGAGGACAGCAGCGGTGAGAGGGTGAATTTCTCAACCCAGCAGTTTGAAGCATATTTCAAGCAGCAGAACAAGAGCTTTAATTCAATATTCTCATCCCAGGAGGCTGCGGATGAGGCAATAGAAGAATTCAAATCAGCCAAGATGGAACCCGGATTGAAGTTCGTTGCCGAGAACATATCGCTGACACCGCAGCCACAGGCCTCGGTCACGATAATGGACCAGTCCACGGGCGAAGTCAAGGCGATCGTCGGCGGGCGCGGAACCAAGGCTGCATCACTTACGCTTAACCGTGCCACGGACACCAAGCGTCAGCCGGGATCCTGTTTCAAGGTTCTTGCCGCTTATGCACCGGCTCTTGATTCGGCAGGATTTACGCTGGCATCCACACAGGTTGACGAACCCTATAATTATTCAAACGGACGTCCCGTTAAGAACTGGTATAAGGGCTATAAGGGTACATGTACGGTAAGATACGGTATCGAGCAGTCATTGAATATCGTTGCGGTTAAGACCATTACGGATATTACCCCTCAGCTTGGATACGATTATCTTCTCAACTTCGGCTTTACAACGCTTGTAAGCCGCAGGACGGAATGGGACGGTTCGGTTTCTTCGGATATTACCCAGGCGCTTGCTCTCGGTGGTCTTACTGATGGTGTTACGAACCTCGAACTTACGGCGGCATTCGCTACGATTGCCAATAAGGGAGTTTATAACAGGCCATCCTTCTATACCAAGATAATCGACCATGACGGCAATGTTCTCATTGACAATACGCCAAAGTCACGCCAGGTTCTTAAGGATACAACAGCATGGCTTCTCACTTCGGCTATGGAGGACGTTGTGACCAAGGGTACCGGTAACAAGGTTAATTTCGGCAATATGGCCATTGCAGGTAAGACCGGTACGACAACGAGCAATGTCGATGTATGGTTTGCCGGATATACACCGTATTATACATGCGCTACCTGGTCAGGATATGATAATAATGTACACATGAGCGGAACCGAGACGAGTACGGCCAAGCTTCTGTGGAAGTCGATAATGGGAAGGCTTCATGAGAACCTTGAGTATAAGGATTTCGTCAAGCCCGAAGCCATTCAGACGGCTACCATATGCCGTAAGTCAGGCAAGATGGCAGTTGCCGGTCTGTGCAGTGCCGACGGAAGTGCTGTTACCGAGTATTTTGATATGGATAAGCTTCCCAAGGAATCATGCGACTGCCATGTCCTTGGAACGGTATGCGGTCTTACGGGACTGCGTGCATCAGAGACCTGTCCATATGCAACTCCGGGCGTTATTGTGGTATCACCCGACGGCAACCAGAATGCATCGACGGGATTCTGCCCTCACAGCTACTTAAACGGAATTCCTCTGTTTGATGCTTCCGCGCTTAGTGCGATCCCGGACCCGAATGCTCAGCCTGCGGATGGTACCCAGCCTGCGCCGGGAGCACCTGAGGGAGCCGCACAGCCAGGGGATGCAACCCAGCAGGTATTGCCTTCTCTCGGAGGAGCGTATATTCCCGGTCAATGATCCGGTTGACATGAATGCATGATGATGTTATTGTTATCTAAATTGAATAATGAAGATAGAGGTCGCGCCTGTTATCAGTAACCCGTGGGACATGGCTTGCATGGATGAAGATGGGAGAAAGGAACCGGCGCCGAAAGGGCAGGAACAAGATAACTGTCACTTGGGCATGTGCCGAACAGGTATATGACTGTCAATCACAAGCAACGTGAATGGGGAGCTATCAATATTTTATGCACATAAGGGCTGTCTCATTGAGGCGGCCTTTTTCATAAGAATGTGACCTGATTCACAAATGTTATATCAAAGGAGGACGCTATGGCTATATTCACAGGATCGGGTGTTGCCATCACAACACCTTTCAAAAAGGACGGATCGGTTGATTATGATCTTTTCAGGGAGCAGATCGAGTACCAGATAGGGGGCGGTACGGATGCGATAATCGTATGCGGTACTACGGGTGAGGCATCAACCCTGACCCATGAGGAGCATCTTGACTGCATTAAGTTCTGCGCTGAGGTGGTAAACAAGAGGATACCGGTTATTGCAGGTACGGGTTCCAACTGCACGGAGACTGCCATTTATCTGTCTACCGAAGCTGAAAAATACGGAGTTGATGCCCTTCTTGTCGTAACACCTTACTATAACAAGGCAACTCAGAAGGGACTTATAGAGCATTATACAATGATAGCGGAATCGGTTAATCTGCCGATCATCATGTACAATGTTCCTTCAAGGACAGGCTGCAACATCCAGCCTGAGACAGCAGCATATCTTGCGAAGAATGTTAAGAATATCGTTGCTATAAAGGAAGCGACCGGAAATATCTCACAGGTTGCCAAGCTCATGCATCTTGCGGGAGACAGCATAGACCTTTATTCGGGCAATGATGACCAGATAGTTCCCATCCTCTCGCTCGGTGGTAAGGGAGTTATCTCCGTACTCGCAAATGTGGCACCCAGGCAGACCCACGATATAGTAGCAAGCTATCTTGCAGGGGATGTTAAGAAGAGCTGCAGCCTGCAGCTTGAGGCCCTTCCCCTTTGCAATGCTCTTTTCTGCGAGGTAAATCCCATTCCCGTTAAAAAGGCAGTACAGCTTCAGGGAAGGGATGGAGGAACGCTTCGCCGTCCGCTTTCCGAGATGGAACCCGAGAATGTTAAGAAACTTGAAGCAGCGATGAAAGAATACGGGGTGCTCTAAATGGTTGACATAATCATGCACGGCTGTAATGGCCGTATGGGACAGATGATAACTGGTATAGTCGCAGATGACCCGGATTCAAGGATTGTCGCAGGGGTTGACATAACAGGAGAGAAGAAGAACGATTATCCTGTCTTTACAAGACTTGAGGACTGCAATGTGAAGGCTGATGTCGTTATCGATTTCGGTAATGCAGCTGCAGTCGACCACCTCCTTGATTGGTGCGTGGATAACCGGATTCCCTGTGTTGAATGCACAACGGGACTGACAGATGAGCAGATACAGCATCTTGAGGACTGCTCAGGCAAGGTGGCAATACTTAAGTCGGCAAACATGTCTCTTGGGATAAATGTACTCATGAAGCTTCTGGCAGAGGCGACTAAGGTATTTTCCGATGCCGGCTTTGACATTGAGATAGTTGAGAAGCATCACAGGATGAAGCTTGATGCTCCGAGCGGAACCGCACTTGCCCTTGCAGATGCGATAAACGAGGCAACGGACAATCAGTATGATTATGTATACGACAGAAGCCAGGTAATGCAGAAGAGAGGCTCCAGGGAGCTCGGCATATCTGCAGTACGCGGCGGTACCATAGTAGGAGACCATGATGTGATCTTCGCGGGAACCGATGAAGTCATCACCTTCTCGCACAGGGTTTATTCCCGCGCCGTATTCGGCAAGGGAGCGGTCGAAGCCGCCAAGTTCCTGAAGGGTAAACCGGCAGGCCACTACACCATGAAAGAGGTTATTGATGCAAAGTAAGTCAGATATAACAAAGCTTAACTACTTAAGGATCTTAGCCAAGGAGTATCCTACCATTGCAGCGGCATCGACCGAGATAATAAACCTCCAGTCGATACTCAACCTGCCCAAGGGAACCGAGCATTTCATGACGGATATCCATGGTGAGTATGAGCAGTTCAACCATATATTAAAGAACGGGTCGGGTTCGATCAAGCGTAAAATAGACGAGGAGTTCGGCAATACATTAAGTGTTAAGGACAAAAAGAGCCTGGCCACCCTGATTTATTATCCCGAGGAGAAGCTTGACATAATCCTTAGGGATGAGGAGAATATCGAAGACTGGTATAAGATAACCCTTCACCGGCTTGTCCAGATCACCAAGCGTGTGGCGAGCAAATACACAAGATCCAAGGTCCGTAAGGCATTACCCAAAGACTTTGCATATGTTATAGAGGAACTGATCACGGAGAAGGCTGAGGTCCAGGACAAGGAAGCGTATTATAATGAGATCATCCATACGATAATACGCATAGGAAGGGCCCAGGACTTCATCATCGCGATAAGCAACCTCATACAGCGTCTTGTCATCGATCACCTTCATATCGTGGGAGACATCTTTGACAGGGGACCGGGTCCTCATATAATCATGGACACTCTCAGGAATTATCATTCGGTTGATATCCAGTGGGGCAACCATGATGTTGTATGGATGGGGGCGGCAGCAGGCCAGGAAGCCTGCATAGCTTCGGTCCTCAGGATGGCCATAAGATACGGCAATCTGGACACGCTTGAAGAGGGATACGGTATTAACCTGGTACCACTTGTTACCTTCTGTCTTGATACCTATAAGGATGTTGACTGCGAAGCATTCAAGACTTCGGTCAACAATGAATATGATGCCAGATATGCAGCTCTTAACAAGATGATGCATAAGGCCATGACGATCATCCAGTTCAAGCTTGAGGGAGCGCTTATCAGAAAGTATCCGGAGTGGGACATGGAGGACCGTCTCCTGCTTGACAAGATAGACTGGAAGAAGGGCACGGTCAAGGTGAACGGAAAGGTTTATCCGCTCAAGGATACTGACTTTCCCACAGTAGACAAGAAGGATCCATATAAGCTTACTCCCGCTGAAGAGGAAATGATGGAGAGGCTGAGGCACGCCTTTCTGCGAAGCGAGAAGCTTCAGAAGCATGTCCGCTTCCTCTACAGCAAGGGCAGCATGTATAAGATATATAATTCCAATCTCTTATATCACGGATGCGTTCCCCTTGATGAGAACGGCAACTTTAAGAAGGTTAAGCTGTTCGGGAAGACCTATAGCGGGAAGGCTCTTTATGATATCCTGGACAATTATGCCAGGAAGGGTTACTACGGGGCTGAGAATGACAAGGAGACCGTAAGGGGTAAGGACATCCTGTGGTATATATGGACCAATGCGAATTCACCGGTATTCGGCAAGGACAAGATGGCCACTTTCGAGCGCTATCTTATAGAAGATAAGGAGACTCACGTTGAGAAGAAGAATAAATACTACGATCTTATAGATGATGAGTCCACGGTCAGCAGGATACTCAGGGAATTCGGCCTTGACGAGAGGTTTTCACACATTGTGAACGGTCATGTTCCGGTAGAACAGAAGAAGGGTGAGAGCCCGATAAAGTGCGGCGGTAAGCTCCTTGTAATAGACGGCGGTTTTTCCAAGGCTTACCAGGCAAAGACCGGTATTGCGGGATATACGCTCGTGTATAATTCCCACGGCATGTGGATCGCAGCCCATGAACCTTTTGAGAGTAAGGAGGCAGCCATACGAAAGGAGACCGATATAGTATCGGATTCGTTCATAGTTGAATCTTCGTCGATAAGATTAAGGGTTGCCGATACGGATACGGGATATGATATAAGAGAACAGATATGCCAGCTTGAGGATTTACTTAAAGCCTACAGGGATGGTATAATTGTGGAGAAATAATGAAGTTCAGACCATGCATAGATATCCATAACGGCAGTGTAAAACAGATAGTCGGAGGAAGCCTTACCGATGACGGCGGAAATACACGTGAGAACTACGTCTCGGATAAGGATGCAGCGTACTACGCCGGTATATACAGAGAGCACGGCCTAAGCGGCGGCCATATAGCCATGCTTAACGCGCAGGGAACGGAAGAGTACGATCTCACGAGGGCGGCAGCCCTTAAGGCCCTGGCGGCATATCCTGGAGGATTACAGATAGGCGGCGGGGTTAATGTTGACAATGCCATGTCATATATTGAAGCCGGGGCTTCGCATGTTATTGTTACTTCCTATGTTTTCAGGGATGGATATGTAGATATGGCCAGGCTTGCCGGACTTGAGAAGAAAGTCGGAAAGGACCGCCTGGTCCTGGATCTGTCATGCCGTAAGAAGGAAGACGGCTATTATATAGTTACAGACAGGTGGCAGAAGTTTACCGGACAGAGGCTTGAATCGCAGATATTTGATGAGCTTGCAGGGTATTGTGATGAGTTCCTGGTTCATGCCGTGGATGTTGAGGGCAGGAAGGCAGGGATAGATGAGGATGTGATCGGGATCCTGGCAGGGATACCGTATACGATCACCTACGCCGGCGGTGTTTCGTCGATACGCGATGTCGAAACAATAAAGCGGGTCGGAGAGGGGCACATAGATGTTACCATAGGAAGTGCACTCAGTCTGTTTGGAGGAAGCATAGACATCGGGGAGGTACTTGAATGTATTCAGTGATGGTGTTGGACAACAGTGAAGTTGAGCTTGTCATGATCCAGAAGGCCCTGGAGAAGGACTATAATGTTACGGCGATGAACAATTCCAAACAGGCGCTGGCAAGGCTTAACAAGGCAACGATCATGCCGGACATAGTTATAATGGACGTTGTCCTGCAGGGGGTCTCGGGGTTCGAAGTTCTTACCAGGCTTATGACGGGAGAGAAGACCAAGGATGTCCGTGTAATCATGGTATCGGGTGATAAGGATGCATCTACCGAGGTCGAAGCATACAGGCTCGGAGCGTGTGACTTTGTCAAGAAGCCCGTAAACATGCCCATTCTTAAGAAGCGTGTTGAAATGCAGGTAGAGCTTCTTGAGGGCAGGAAGAAGATGGGGTCATTCTCAGGCCAGCTTCAGCAGTCAATGGCAGCGGCCAGCCAGAACACACTTAAGCTTGAATACTTTATCATCGGTGTGATCACGGACCTTATAACGGTTAAGGATACATATGCAGGAATGAGTGCTCTTGCGGTTTCAAGATATATGGGCCTGATCCTTCGTGAGATGCTCATGTCAGGCATCAATTACGGGATAGATCCGGCTGACTTTGAGCTGATCATCCTGTCTTCCCAGCTTCATGATATGGGTAAGATCGGTATTCCGGATTATATTCTTCAGAAGACCGGAAAGTACACGGACGAAGAGTTTGAGCTTATGAAAAGGCACACAGTTCTCGCCGCTAACGCAATACAGAAGTATTCATACCTTATCCCGAATACCAAGTTCCTTAATTTCACATATCAGATGGCCAGGTTCCATCATGAAAGGTACGACGGAGGTGGATATCCGGATCATCTTATGGGAGTAAACATCCCTATACTTGCGAGGATATTGTCGGTTGCGGATACCTATGATGCTCTGGTTTCGACAAGATCGTACAGGCAGAGCAAGACTCACGAACAGGCCTATAATATAATCACTCAGGCAGCAGGCCTTCAGTTCGATCCTACTGTCGTGTCGGCCTTCCAGAGAGCGCATGCCGATATATATGAAATGAGCAGGCATCTTGAGGCTATGGAGAAGCAGCATCGCCAACAGCAGGTAAGCGCACAGTCGATGACGCAGATGCCGCCGAGCCAGTCAGGCGTGTAGCAGGCCTTCTATTTGATTTTTATTTATTTACAAAACAATACGCATGTGATATTATCTTATCGATGTTATTCATCTATCAATATTAATTTTTTTTGGAGGTACTACAATGAAGGGTACAGTAAAGTGGTTCAACAACCAGAAGGGATACGGTTTTATCTCTGATGAGCAGGGACAGGACGTATTCGTTCACTATTCAGGACTTAACATGGAAGGCTTCAAGTCTCTTGACGAGGGAGCAGCTGTTGAGTTCGACGTAGTTCAGGGTGAGAAGGGACCTCAGGCAACCAACGTAACAAAGTTATAATCTAGTTTTACAACTTGTGCCTTTTCTAAAATATATATACGTGGATTTTTAATCACATGGGTTTGTATTAGGGGAAGTAGCAGTCGTATTAACAAAGATTAAGAGAAGAGATGCTTATGGCATCTCTTTTCTTATGTTGAAAAGCATCTTCTTTTCATGTAGAATAAATGATTGGAATACTGTGCTTAGGGGGAAAAAGGGAAGTATTGAGCAGGATTAAGAACAGGACAAAACTGTATCTGGTATTGCTGATTTTGGGTATGATACTGTTTGTGCTCGGAACGCTTACCGGAATGCTGATAGGCAGTGTTTCGGCCAGGTTCAAGAGCAATAGTGCCGCTGCAGAAGAGAAGGAAGTAATATCCGAAGCGGAGACAGTCAGTAAACCCATGGTCATAGTGTCCGATAAGGATAAGGTTAACGTGACCAATGTGTACATCCCGGCAAGGGAGAGGGTTCTGGGCCAGATACCGGTCAATTCATATAAACTTGAGAACTTCTATATAGAAGACGGATACATGGCATATCATGATGACGAAGGAAACAAGCTGTCCCATCTTGGAGTCGATCTGTCATATCATCAGGAGAATGTTGACTTTGCTGCACTCAAGGAATCGGGTGTTGAATTCGTCATGTTAAGGTGCGGATACCGGGGATATTCCGAAGGCGGTCTTGTGAAGGACGAGAAGTTCGATGAGTATGCGGCTGCATGTAATGAATACGGTATTCCGCTTGGAGTGTATTTCTTCACTCAGGCGGTGAGCGTGGAAGAAGCGGTACGTGAAGCGGAATTCACCATTGATCTTATAAGGGAATACGATATTTCGTATCCCGTAGCCCTTGATACAGAGTATGTTTCTGAGAAGGGGGCAAGGACAAACAGCGAAGAGATCGATGAGGATCTAAGGAGTGAAATGTGCATCGCATTCTGCAGGAAGATCAGCGAGGCAGGCTACTATCCCATGATATATGCTTCGGAGAACTGGATCAGGCGCGACCTGAATTACGAGGCCCTTCAGGAATACGACTTCTGGGCGCCGCAATATCTTGAAGAAAACGATTTTATGTATGACTTTACGATATGGCAGTATACGGAACGCGGCTTCATCAAGGGCGTTGACGAAGAAGTGGATCTTGATATAAGTATGGTGGATTACGCATCATTTGTACCGGCCCTTAGAGAGGCTGTGCTTTCAAGAGGCGAGATATCCGTTGTTTCGGATAATGCTGTAAACGGAGCGGATCAATAAATGTACGAAGAGTTTGATTTTGAAGAGCTGCCGGCAGGACAGAAGCTGTCAGCGGAAGAATTCCAGCAGGGTTACAATGTACCCCTGCCTGCTTCCATGTCTTCAGATGATCTTAATATAGGTGATCCGTCGGCAGTACTGAATGCTGACCGGGAGCGCGGTGATGATGAGGCTGAGCTTCAGTTTATCGAACCGGAACTGCCTCAGGTCATAGAGGAACCCGAGGATAATAAGAAGAGAAAAAAGAAGAAGAAAAAGAACAACAGGAAGAATCCGCTGAGCGGTAAGGCCCTGTACCAGGCAGAGCCCAAGGGTGACTGGAGTGAATTCGCATCAGCAAGGGTTACGGAAGAGACCGTGAAAGAAGGTCCTGCTGAGCCACCTGCACCGGATAAGCCCCGAAACGGAAAAAAGGGTGCCAGGATCATTGATGCCTATACGGTAGTTGAGAAGGCCGAATTTGAGAAGATAGACATATCCAGGGAAGAGTCACGCGGGACCATACCCTTTAAGGATCTTAAGGATATGTGCTTTGAGTTTTATGCGATATCAGAATCGGGTGTATCCAGTATTGACACTATCAGAATACTGATGGCGCAAACGACCAATGACGACCTGAGGGAAGCACTTGAGAACATCTATAACGATATCAAGGGAGGAGAAGACCTTTCGGGAGCAATGAGCAACTGCTCGTGCTTTCCCTTTGCCTTTACCATAGCTGTATCGGCAGCGGAGAAAAATGATATGGTACCTCTTGCGTTTAAGAAGTTCGGCGATATTTTCGCAAGAGAGGATGAGTGCAGGGAGATGGAGAGGACAAGCTTCTTTTATCCTGTGCTTACGACAGTATGCTCGCTCATCGTCATGGTTGTGATGATGCTGGTGGTTTATCCGCACTTTGTCGGGATGTTTGAGGGAGTCGGGAGCGAACTGCCGGGATTGTCAAAGACCCTGCTTGCCATAGCCGATTCGTTTCAGACAATATGGTGGCTCATAACCGGGATAATCCTGCTGATCCTGCTTGCGATATTTATATTTAAGAGGGCCAGCAAGGCAGACATCCTGGGTCCCAAGCTGGGTGAGAAGTCATTGCCGTCCGGTTCGTATAAGCGTATGAATGTTTATGCCAAGTTTGCAAGATATATGAATGCGCTGCTCACTGTCGGTGTTACCACCAAGGATGCATTGTTTGTGACAGCACATTCCTTTACGGAATATCCTTTTCTAACGGCCAGGCTTCTTGATGCGGCCAATGCATCCGCATCGGGATCAACCCTGAGCAATGCCCTGTGTGTATTTGACTTTTTCCCGATCATGGTACTGCAGATGATATCGGTGGGTGAAGAGATGGGAGATACACCACGTATGCTCATGCACGTTGCAAGCTATTATGAAGACGAAGCAAGACGGCTGGCGGCCAAAAGGATCGCCCACCGGGAACCAGTTTCGATCGCGGTCATGGCGGTCGTGGTCCTGTTCCTGCTCCTGTCGATGCTTCAGCCCATGCTTAAGTTCTACGAGCTCGTGAAGGCATTATGATCTTATGTAACAGGAGACAACCTTGCGCTACACCAAACAAGCCTTAATTGCATTATTTCTGCTGGGTATCACCGCTATGGCGGTGGTATTTGTTTATGCCGGAATGGTTGACATAACGAAGAAACTCATGGAGAGCAGGGCCGGAGTCCGGGTTGAGAATGCCCTTGATGAGACTGCTGCAGCCCTTAATGAGAAGGTCCAGGCTTCCTGTGACCGCCTTGCAAAAGAACTGTATTCGGGAATGCTTTCAGAACTTAAGAATGAAGAAGGAACTTCCGTCGAGGAACTGAATACAGGCCGAAAGTCGGCATATTACAGGGATTATACGGATTCGCTCAGGGCCCTTTACGATACGGGCAGCGATTCCCTGACGAACATGCTCGAGAGCCTTCTTCCCAAGGAAGGGGATGTCACCTACAGGATATCAGCAACTCCGGGGCCCGGCTTTTCTCTCGATTATGATGAGGCTTCCTGTACGATCCGCAGGTGTTCCATAGATAATGTGGTAATAAGTTATCTGTCGGGGGATACGATCGTCAGTGAGAAGACCTATTCGCTAAGCATTGATCCGCCTGATGTGGCATTTTCGGATGAGAGCACGAATTTCTATGACTACTCCCTTGTCAGCATGAAGGGAACATATATCACGGGTCAGACTTCATCTTTTGTCGGCAGCATGTACGCGGGAACGCATGATTTTGAAGAGGGGAGAGAGGCAGAGGTCATATACGGGGAGAAGGACCCCTATGGCGGCTTCAATTTCCTGACAACACAGGCGGCGGTTTTTGCAGACAGTATGATAACCACGGGCGATATCAATTTAAAGGGAGCATTTGTTCTTTTCGGAAGCGAGGACGACCAGATATCGATCTATGCAAATACGATCAATGATATAGAGAATTATCCAAGCAAGACAGAGTATACGGTATACGGAAACAGCTTTTTGCGTGACGGGTCGACCGCATATGTCAATGAAGAGCACTATGAAGACATAATCAGGCTGATCAATTCCGTTGCGGGAAGCATCGATGATATATCATCTGTCTACGACAGCGGTACCGATGCGGCATATCCCGGAAGCTTAAGGAAGATAATCTCAAATGAGGACGTGACCATAAGCGAAGACTATACGGGAGTCGTAATAACCGGCGGTAATGTGATAATAGAAGCGGGATGTAATGTTGAAGGTCTTGTGATCTCCGGAGACAGGATATATGTTTACGGAAACAACAATATAGTCTCGAGCAGAGATGTCGTACGCAAGGTGCTGGAGGAAGAACAGGGGACTGCAGGCCCGATGGTAAGTGACTATATAGGAACGTTGGTAGAATAAACGTGTAGAAGAAAACACTTGATTTTTACATCACTTCGTGATAACATCATAATTAGCTTGATTTGTGACAAAATCGGTATTATATCCATAACGGAGGAAAAAAATGGCTACGAACGTTAAGATTACTTTATTTGGTGGCTTCAGTATCTACAAGGATGGTGAGCCCATTCTCGAGAACCTGTCAAACACCAGAAAGACCAAGCTTTTTTTGTGTTATTTACTTTTGAATAAGGATAAGGCTATATCTCATAAGGAACTATTTGAGCTTCTGTGGTCCGGAGAGGATTATGCCAATCCGGGTACAGCTCTCAGAACCCTTCTGTACCGCTACAGGAATCTCATTGAGAGCACCGGTGTCGATGAGCTTGATAATTCAATTATAAGCAGAAGAGGGGCTTACCAGTGGAATCCCGATCTGCTCATATCCATTGACATATATGATTTTGAAGATGCCTCCAAGAAGGCACTTGAGACGATAGGTTCGGACGAGAAGAAGGAACTCCTGCTGCGCAAGGCAATGGAGCACTATACAGGCAACCTGCTTCCCGATTCCAATACCGAGCACTGGGTGGTTCCAAAGGCTGTTGAACTGAGGGATCTCTACATAAGGGTAGCTCTTGAACTTATTCAGCTTCTTAAGGCTAAGCAGGATTACAAGGGAATAATCGATATATGCAATGAAGTTCAGGAATTCATTCCTGTGTCCCTTGACATAGAGAATGAAATGAACCTTGCCATGCAGAAAGGACTGGAGAGTGAAGCTGAGCTTAACGAGTATCATATGTTCCGCGAAGCTGCCAAGGAAATGGATCGTGTTATTGGCGGTGTAAGAGAAGAGATGGAATACGATGCATCCGAAAATACGGCTTTTGCATGCGAATACGATATGTTTCGTGAGGTTTACAGGCTGCAGAGAAGGCTTCTTATGCGTACCGGTGAGACCATGTTCCTCACCATGGCAACCCTTCGGTCAAGGAGAACGGACAGGCATGAGCCGCTTAAGAATGAGAGAGCCATGACAGCCCTGCTTGAGTGCTGCAAGCATGAGCTCCGTATGGGTGACTCCATATGCCGCTATTCGGATGACCAGTATGCGATCATGTTCCCTGTTGATTCCTATGAGAATGCCGTTAAGGTGCTTGAGCGTGTACGTATGAGCTTTTACAGGAAGAGTAACCTCAACGAGTACATGCTCGTATATAAGATATGTCCTCTTAAGAACGCCAAGGAATAATTATACTGGGGAGTCCCGATGAGTAATAATCGCAGACGTATCGGAGTACTGATAGGCAGTGCCATAGCTCCGTATATGAGAAAGATAATAAACGGAATATACCAGGCAGGATCTGACCTGGGCGTGGATATTGTTGTCCTCGCCGGTTCGCAGCTTGATTACAATTTCCTTGACGGCGGTGAGATCGATAAGGATTATGACTACTTAAATGCATTGATCCGCGAGCACGCAAGGAAGAACAGGCTTGATGGGATGATAATATCTTACGGGTCTCATTGTGTGTTCATGGATGAGGATGTAAGAAAACGCCTGATTGATTCCTATGCCGACATTCCCTATATCCTTATGGAGGAGTTCACCGATAAGGAGAATACGGGATATATCATAAACGATAATTACAACAGTATGCGCCTTGTGGTTGAACACCTGGTGTCCTTCCACGGCTACACAAAGTTCCTATATGTGGGAGGAAGAGCCGATAACCGTGAGGCCATCGAAAGACAGCGGGCCTTCGAGGATGTGCTTGTTGAACATGGGATAACCATATCGCCAAAGATGATGACGGAAGGTTTTTTCATAGAAGAGTGCGAAGAACAGGTCGAAGAACTTCTTGACAGAAATGAAAAGCCCGAAGCGATCGTGTGTGCCTCGGATCTTATGGCTTATGCGGTATACAAGGTCTTAAGAAGGAGAGGGATGAAGATAGGCAATCCCAGGCTTTCGGATACGGCTGTAGCAGTTACGGGATATGATGACGATATCCGTTCGGTATCCTCCGATCCGCCGCTTACCACAATTGCACAGGATTTCTTCTACACGGGGTATACGGCTGTTGAGAATATACTCACCCTTCTGCGGGATGGTATCATCGATGGGTGTATAGCGCCCAATCTCCTTAAGAAGAGGGCATCATGCGGCTGTAATTACGGCAAGCACCATCGATACCTTCCGATGAATGAGACGGAGCGTGCAAGACCGGAATTCTATGCTATTAAGATCGCAGAGCTGATGCGTGAAGAGATCCTTATCTCCAATGTTAAGGAGGAGGTAGGGGATAAGATATATGATATCCTGTATGAGAGTATATATAAGGATGTACTGATCCTGAACGGATATGTCAAGGAGATGCTTAATGCAGAGGTGGTTACAGACCAGCTGCGCAAGCTGCTTGATTCACCTTATTCGAGATATATTTCGCCGTATGCGCTTATTAGGGCTTTTTCCGACTATGTATCATCACTTATCCATTCGTCCGATGATCAGACAATCATGGTCATGATGTCTGACATAATGGTTGAGGGAATGAAGTATATTCAGAATCACATATTGTACCAGCAGAGTGCCGACAGTTACAAATATGAAACGGAAGCCCTGCAGATGTCATTGCTGGCAAGGAATATGTCACTTGCAAGTGAAAGCCTGAGTGCAATGCTCACGGCTGCTTTTGAGAAGGTCAATTATGCGGATAAGTCGGATATCTACCTTTTTCTCTACGACGAGCCGCTTGATCGTCGTGACGGGCCTGAAGCCGTTAAGAATGCGGCACTGAGACTGGCAGCGTCCAAAACTGAGAAGGGCGGGATAAAAATATATCCGGAGGATGACCGTCCGGTTGTTTCCGGTGAGAATACGGTCTTATCCTACGCATCTGAATATGAAAATGACAAGAGCGACAGATATTGCTTTATAGACATGCATCATGAGAACAAGGTTTACGGTCTTGTAGTCAGCCGCATGGATGAAGATGATATAATGTATCTTACCCTTCTGTCATTCCAGATTGCTATGATGATCGCGATGAGGAATGGGTGAAGAGGAACTTGAGACATATCGGTGTCGCAATTGATGACACGATTATAAGAAGGATGACACTGGTGAAGTATACAGGCTTAAGAAGCCCGACCGACAATCCCTTCTGGGATACGATAAGGGCAACCTCGCCTCTTGTCATCATACCAATACCGATCTTTAATGAATCGCTTGCGGAGAACCTGCATAGCCTTGCTACAGCTCCGCAGGCGATTATTTTTGTCAATAGTGCCACGAGAACGAAGGCGATGGAGAACCACAGGATCTGTGCGGAAAAATCGGCAATGTCAGTCTTAAGACCGATACTGGCGAAGAATACCGGACCAAACAGCATATATGAATTGATATCCATCTTTTCGGCAATATAATCGGAATCCTTTATGGAACATAAGATGATACCGGCAAAGTATGCACCGGTTATATCGGCGATACCAAAGTATTTCTCGGCTATATAGGCAAAGGCAAAGCAATAGGCCAGGCCGGCTATGGGTATACGCCTGGTATGAGGCCATTTTTTGTCTACCCACTTGAATGCCTTGTAGGACAGGAATCCCACAACACCCGAAAAAACAAAGAAAAGAAGAGTTTCGAATATTACATGTCCCATGTCCGTGTCAGGTGTCTTCATTCCTATGACGAAGGTCAGGACGATGATGCCGATGATATCATCGATTATGGCCGCAGCCAAGACGGTAGTTCCCACCCGGCTCTTCAGATATCCCAGCTCCTTAAGGGTCTCGACGGTGATGCTGACACTGGTTGCGGTCATTATAACGCCGATAAAGAGTGAGGTGACGAAGTGGGGATTATGTATGGGATTGAACCCGTAAAAGGCCATGTGTAGCAGACATCCGCCGCCTAAGGGGACGAACACTCCGGCGCATGCGATCAGAAAGGCGATCGGTCCGGTCTTCATAAGCTCCTTAAGGTCGGTTTCAAGTCCGGCCGAAAACATAAGGAGAACAACACCGATTTCCGCCATCTTATTAAGGAATTCCGTGGGTTCCACGAGACCGAGGATACTGGGGCCTATGATAAGTCCGGCAATGATCTCGCCGACTACCTGCGGAGCCTTAAGCTTACGGGCAAGGATCCCGAATACCTTCGCAAAGATTATGATTATCGCAAGATTTCTGAAAAAAACAAATGATTCCATACTATTCGCCCTCTGTATGTTTTCTTACATTATCCTGATTAGTATAGTGTGAATATGTAGAAGTTGCAATGGTTAAAATTAATATATAAAGGCTTATAATCATTGATTGTACTGTGAAATTATGGTAGACTAAAGTATATTATTTCTGAAAGGATTTATCGCGTATGGGTACTTATGACAAGTTCAGTGCAATGCAGATAGATGTTCTTAAGGAAATAGGCAATATCGGATCGGGTAATGCCTGTACAGCTCTGGCAATGCTGCTCAATACCTTTGTTGATATGACTGTTCCCAGCATCAGGTTCCTTGATTTTGAATCGGTTAAGGAATTCCTGGGTGGTGGAGCAAGTGAGGTGCTCGGCATCAGGATCGGTGTCAAGGAGGACCTCACCGGGATGATGTTCCATATCGTCAAGAAGCAGTTCGCCGAGAGGATCATAAACACCTTTTATCCCAAGGAACTTGAGACGCTTAACGATCTTAACGATATGGATTTGTCGGTCCTGTCTGAAATGGGAAATATCACCTCAGGCGCATATGCCAATGCTCTGGCTTCTCTGTCCAACATGAAGGTTGATATCATGACTCCCGAGTATCATGTGAATACCATTGAAGAGATCCTGCAGATCCCCCTTAAGGAATATGCAGAAGTGGGTGACAAGATACTGGTAGTGGACGAGCAGTTCATAATGGGAGATGAGAAGCTTACGAGTCATATGCTTCTCATTCTTGACGGGCCTTCACTGCATAAGCTCTTTGAGAGACTGGGCATTACATCTTAGGAGGGACCGGTATACCAATGAATCCGAAAATTAGAACTGAGGCTGTGGATCATCTGCTCGATGCGATCCTGCAGCTTAAAGACAGGGAAGAATGCTATATATTTTTTGAAGATATTTGTACCATAAACGAGATATTATCATTATCTCAGAGGTTTGAAGTTGCGACGATGCTGCGTGAGAAGAAGACATATATCGAGATAGCTGAGAAGACAGGTGCGTCTACCGCAACGATATCACGTGTGAACCGTTCGCTCAATTACGGTAACGACGGATATGACATGGTACTGGGAAGGCTTAAGGAACAGGAATAATGAGCAACGTGATCGATATGCTTAATGATAGACAGAAGGAAGCGGCCCTTCATACCAAGGGGCCGCTTCTTATATTGGCGGGTGCTGGCTCGGGTAAAACCAGAGTCATCACCAACAGGATCGCCTACCTTATAGAGGACTGCGGTGTGAATCCTTGGAATATACTTGCCATTACATTCACCAATAAGGCCGCCGGTGAGATGCGGCAGCGAGTTGATGACATGGTGGGTTATGGGTCTGAGAGTATATGGGTGGCCACTTTCCACTCAACCTGTGTAAGGATACTCAGAAGATATATCGATAAGATAGGGTATGATACCAACTTTACGATATATGATACCGATGATACCAAAACCGTAATGAAGGGTATCTGCAAGCGGCTTCAGATCGATACCAAGCAGATGCCTGAGAGGGCATTTTTATCAGCCATATCACATGCCAAGGATGAGCTCATGACAGCGGCAGATCTTAAGCTTGATGCTGCCGGTGATTTTGGAATGGAGCAGGTGGCACGGGTTTATGCAGAGTACGAGAAGGAACTTAAGAAGAGCAATGCACTTGACTTTGACGATCTTCTTCTTAAAACGGTGGAACTATTTAAGGCATGGCCGGACATTCTTGAATCCTATCAGGACAGGTTCAGATACATCATGGTTGATGAGTACCAGGATACGAACACTGTCCAGTTCGAGCTCATTAAGCTTCTTGCAGAGAAATACCGCAACGTATGTGTTGTAGGCGATGACGACCAGTCGATCTATAAGTTCAGGGGAGCCAATATCAGGAATATACTTGATTTTGAGAAGGTCTATCCAGATGCGGCGGTAGTAAAGCTTGAGCAGAATTACAGGTCTACTCAGACAATACTTGATGCAGCCAATGCGGTGATAAGCAACAACATGGGCAGAAAGGATAAGTCTCTGTGGACAGATAAGGGGGATGGGGGTAAGATCCACTTCCGCCAGTGCGATTCGGCTTATGAAGAGGCTGAATACGTGGTTGATTCTATAATAAAGGGGAAGAGGGATAATAAGTACGATTACAGGGACTGCGCGGTCCTGTACAGGACCAATGCCCAGGCAAGGTTACTGGAGGAGCAGCTTATCTTAAGCGGAATTCCCTATGACGTGGTCGGCGGCGTTAACTTCTATGCGAGGAAGGAGATAAAGGATATCCTTGCCTACCTTAAGACGATAGATAATGCCAGAGATGATATTGCGGTAAAGCGTATCATCAATGTTCCCAGAAGGGGTATAGGCGCTACCACGATCAATAAGGTCCAGGGCTATGCCAACGAGCATGATATAACATTTTATGATGCTCTTAAGGAGGCCGATGAGATACCCGGGATCGGGAAGAGCAGCAGTAAGCTCAATGCCTTCGTGAACATGATACAGGTATTCAGGAGTAAGCTTCCATACATATCACTTGAAGAACTGATGCAGGACGTACTTGATACAACGGATTATATAGAGAGCATGGACTCGGAGGACAAGGAGGACGCCGAAGCCAGGATCGAGAACATTGAAGAGCTGATAAACAAGGTTGTAGCCTATGAGGATGAGCATTCCGAGGAAGAGGATTCGCCGGCGACTCTTTCGGGTTTCCTTGAGGAAGTGGCTCTGGTAGCCGATATAGACAGTGTTAATTCGGATTCCAATAAGGTTCTTCTTATGACCCTTCATTCAGCCAAGGGTCTTGAATTTCCGCATGTATTCCTTACAGGCCTTGAGGACGGAGTCTTTCCCAGCTATATGAATATCACGAGCGATGATCCTTCCGAACTTGAAGAGGAGAGGCGTCTGTGTTACGTGGGGATCACCCGTGCAATGGATGAACTTACCATAACCTGCGCAAGGCAGAGGATGATAAGGGGAGAGACCCAGTATAACGCCCCTTCGAGGTTTATCAAGGAGATTCCTTCCCACCTGCTCGACCTTAAGGTGCCCGGTAACCGGATAAGGATGCAGGACAGGGTGGACCCCGCGGATGAAGGCTATACGAAGGAAGTCTTTGCAAGAAAACCCTATTCAGGAACTTCATATTCAGGAGGTTCATACTCAGGGACTTCATATACGGGAACTCCTTCCGGAGGACTTCCCTTTGGGAATAAAGCAACAGCCAGGCCTGCGGCATTATCCGCTAAGGACAGGAATGCATACGCCAAGCCCTTTATAGCTTCGGCTAATAAGGCAGTTAAGCCTGCCATCTCACTCGGTAAGGATTTGGGAACGAACGGAAGCCTTGATTACGGTGTGGGAGACAGGGTAAGGCATGTTAAGTTCGGTGAAGGAGTGGTCAAGGCAATAGAGAAGGGGGCCAGAGACTACGAGGTTACGGTTGATTTTGCCGGATACGGAGTCAAAAAGATGTTTGCGGGCTTTGCAAAGCTTAAGCGAGTATAGAAACATATATCTTGTTACTTGTTACATTAAATAAAATATAGTATACTCATTATGTATTAACTTCAACAGGAGAGCGGGGTATGGATATCATGAATTTAGATAACTTAAACGAACTTGTTAATACGGTCAAGGCATCGGAGGCTATGGGTAAGGCTAACGAGATACTGAACGTAGTCAAGGCCGGTGAGATCTTAAGGAAGAAGGAAGAGGAAGAGAAGAAGACCAATGTTGTCCTTATCGTGTGTACGATCCTTGTTTCCATCGTTGCGATAGCAGCCATTGTATACGGACTCTACTGCTACTTCACACCGGACTATCTTGATGATTTTGATGATGACTACAATGATGAGTTCGATGATGACTTTGACGATGACTTCTTCGAGAATGAAGAGGACTGATAAGTAAGGCTGTTAATTCCGGCATATGAGCCAGACCAGTCCGAAACAGACAGGCTGGTGAATTATGTAAACCAATAGGCTTTTACGCCCGAGCCATGACAGGAAGGGGATCCTGTCTGAAGCGATCCGTTTGAAGCTATCATTATTAAGTGCGATCTTCCCAAGATGATAGCCGAGGATATACATGAAGATCCAGGGAATGACCGGGAAGTAATCCGCGGATCTGAAGTCGGGTGTGGGCAGTCCGAGCGGAGCAAGGGCAGGTACGGCGTAGAGCGCCTGAGGCAGCCTGATAAGAATATGGCTTTTGGTCCCTATATACCCGTTTGGCATACGCTTCGTAAGGACAAACAGAATAAATGCGATCATAAGGTGAATAAGTTCGGTAAGGACAGGATTGTTCTTACCGGATTTTTGATTTAGTGAAAAGGCTTTATCAAGAGGGATCATGAAGAGGGTCGCGATACCCATAAAGGTAAGGATCCCGTAATAGATCGATTCGGACGGGATAAACAATACGGTAACAAGGGTAATGGCGAAACCGAGAAGTATAAGGATTAGCCCGCGCTTTATCGCATGTTTTTTCCCTAGAGGCCATACCATTCCCGATAACAGGATGAAGGAAATGCAGATAGACTGCTGCCAGAAGAAGGAAGCGGTTGACTTAAGAAAGCCGGTGTTACTTCCGAAGGCAACGAAGTAATCATAGCATGTATGGTAGAGGACCATGCTTATCATCGTAAAGCCGCGGAAGGCATCAAGAAGGCAGAAACGCCCGGCAGATGAAGTTGTGGTGTTTGTATCGGCTTTTTTGCTCATTTTATCTGCAGCGGAGGCTGCCTTTGTTCCTTTCGGGGTTTTGATCAAGATACTTTAAACGACTGAGTGATTTAGCAGTCCGATTAGAAGTGTATAATACAAGTCCGGTAAGGTCAAGAAAAAGGATGTTCTTTGACAGGTTTTACATACGAAACGAATAGCAAGGAGAGACGAATGAAGAAGGGAAATATGTATTCAGGGACCGTCACAGAGGTTAAGTTCCCCAATAAGGGAGTGGTCCGTGCTGAAGAAAGGATCGACAAGGAAACAGGCACGGTCAGCACGATCGATGATGACGGGGCGGAAACATGTATCGTAAAAAACGTTGTCAGGGGACAGAGGGTTACGTTTGTCGTCAATAAGAAAAAGGGTGGGAGGTGTGAAGGCCGTCTTGTGGACGTCCTTGCAAAATCACCCGATGAATGTGAACCTGCCTGCCGGTACTTTGGCATATGTGGCGGATGTACCTATCAGAACCTGCCTTATGAGAAACAGCTTGAATTAAAGGAAGACCAGGTAAAATCACTCCTTGCACCTGTTGTTCCCGATCTCGATAATATTTTTGAAGGCATCAAGGGAAGCCCCGTGCAGCTTGGG
>JAILCT010000183.1 GCA_024690425.1 Lachnospiraceae bacterium
CGATACGCGGTCCCAGAGGGATACCAAACAGTCTGAGCGCGGCTTTAAAGTAAGATTGGAGGATTTCTATGCAGTACGAATGTAAGCGGAGCAAGAGTATGAAGCGTTCAAGCAGGAGAATTAGCAGGGTTTTATCAATACTGTTGGGAGTTTCAATGATGTTATCGTTATTTGGATGCGGAATGCAGAAACTGGATGGTGACGGCATGGTATATAAACCTGCGTATGTCAGTATATCACAGGATGAAGCCAAGCTTATGATGAAAGATGACGATGGACATGTGATTGTTGATGTGCGCAGAGCTGATGAATACGCACAGGGACACATTCCGGGAGCAATCCTGATTCCTAATGAGAGTATTACTGACACTCCGCCGGAAGAGTTGCCGGACAAAAATCAAATAATACTGGTTTACTGCCGCACGGGGAGAAGAAGCAAAGAAGCTTCGCAGAAGCTGGCGGATATGGGATATGTGAATGTATACGAGTTCGGCGGAATAGAAGACTGGATGGGAGATATCGTTACCGACGAACCGGAGGCAAGTGAGGAATCAGAGAATATGAAACTGTACATAAATGATGAAGAGATACCTGTGACATGGGAGAGCAATACCTCTGTAGAAGAGTTAAAGTCTCTGCTTCCACTGACAATTCAGATGTCAATGTATGGTGGATTTGAACAGGTTGGCGCCCTGGGTGAAAGCCTGCCGAGAAATGATGAGCAGATCACGACCGAATATGGAGATATCGTCCTGTATTCCGGGAACCAGATTGTAGTTTTTTATGGTTCAAACAGTTGGGCATATACGAGGCTTGGCCATATCGACATGACACAAGAGGAATTAACCGATTTGCTGGGAAATGGCGATGTGGAGATTACTCTCAAATAGGGAACAGATAAGAGGTGTCGGATGAAATACAGAGAGAACCGAAGAACCGGAGATAAGATCAGCGAGATAGGCATGGGGACTGCGTATATTGTGGAGGCTGAAAGGTCAGAAGCTGTAAAGACTGTCAGACATGCCTATGAGAGTGGAATTAACTATTATGACCTTGCCGCAGGAGACGGAGCAGCATTTTCCATTTTTGGCGAGGCTCTGTCTGATGTAAGGGATGAGGTGATGTATCAGATCCATTTTGGAGCTGATTATTCAAAGGGCACCTATGGATGGACACTCAACCTGGATACCGTAAAGAGATCAGTTGATAAGCAGTTGAAGGATCTAAAGACCGGCTATATCAATTACGGCTTCATACATTGTCAGGATGAGTCCAAGGACTGGGAGAAATATCAGAAGAACGGTATCCTTCAGTATCTTTTGGATATGAGGGATCAGGGAGTAGTGAGGCATATAGGCGCATCATCTCATACTCCTTCCGTGATACAGGAGATATTGGATACGGATCTCATAGATATGCTCATGTTCTCGGTCAATCCGGCATATGACTATAACCATGGCGATTATGCTTATGGCGGAGTGGACGAGAGAGCGGATGTGTATAAGAGATGTGAAAAGCTGGGTGTAGGCATATCAGTTATGAAACCTTTTTCCGGAGGACAGCTTTTAAGTGATAAGACCTCGCCCTTTGGAAAGGCTCTTACGCAGTATCAGTGTATAAAATATGCTCTCGATAAGCCGGGGATCCTTACTGTATTACCGGGAGCACAGAGCGTATCAGAGATAGATGCGCTTCTGAAGTATTATGAGAAATCTGAGGAAGAGCTTGACTACAGTATTATAGGAACTTTTGCACCGCCGGAGGCTAGCGGCAAGTGCGTATATTGCAATCACTGTGAACCTTGTCCGGCAGGAATAGATATAGGAGCGGTGAATAAGTTCTATGATCTTGCCCGTATCGGTGACGACATGGCAAGAGAGCATTATATGGCACTTGAAAAGAATGCCTCAGATTGTATTAGTTGCGAACATTGCAACAGCAGATGCCCGTTCATGGTGGATCAGATGAGCAGGATGCAGGAGATAAAGGAGTTTTTTAGCAATGGAGCTGCCTGAGATCAAAGTAAATCATATAGAAACCAAAAGTGTGATGACCAAATCAAACGGTCCCTTGGGAGGATATGCTGTGAATCCTTATGTTGGATGTCCTCATGCCTGCAAATATTGCTATGCTTCATTTATGAAGAGGTTCACGGGGCATCCGACGATAGTGGATTATTTTTATCACGAAGAGGTACGTGGAACTAAGAACAGCGGAAAAAGAAATAAGTGATAAACAAGGAGGATGAACATGAAGGTAGCAGTAACTTACGAAAACGGAGAAGTATTTCAGCATTTTGGAAGGACACCGCAATTTAAGGTATATGAGATTGCGGATGGCAAGGTGGATTCCAGTGAAGTGATTGACACAAACGGAACCGGTCATGGTGCGCTTGCAGGATTTTTAAATGATCTTGGGGCAGAGGTCATGATATGCGGCGGTATTGGCGGTGGAGCCATAGCGGCAATGGCTGAAGCAGGGATAAAGGTATACGCTGGGGCAAGCGGAAATGCAGATGATGCGGTTGCATCCTATATTGCCGGAACATTGCCGGAGAGCGGAGATGCTACCTGTGATCATCATGATCATGAAGGCCATGGAGATCATGACTGCGGTCATGGTGGATGTCATCATTGATAGGCGGAAAGGATTATTACATAGATGAAGATAGTAAATCTTATCGAAAATACAGAAGGAAGCACAGGATGTGCGTGTGCGCACGGTCTTTCATTCTATGTTGAAACAAAGCAACATAAGCTGCTTGTGGATTTGGGACCGTCAGAGGATACGCTTAAGAATGCCGAAAAGCTGGGGATTGATCTTACACAGGTAGATACCGTTATACTAAGTCACGGTCATTACGATCATTCGGGTGGCATTATCGCTTTCTCAAAGATCAATCCTGATGCAGTCATATATATGCAGGAATCCGCCGGGGATGAATACTATGCTGATGACGGGGAAAGTGCAGATAGGGAGCGCTACAGGTACATCGGTATAGACAAGGAGATTACGAGCCTGCCGCAGGTTAAGACTGTACAGGGATATCATAGGATCGACGATGAGCTTGAACTGTTTACTGTGAAGGAAAGAACACATAAGCTTCCATTCACGAACAAGAAACTTTTGATCAAAGAAAATGATGAGTATGTCCGGGATGATTTCAGACATGAGCATTATCTGGTGGTCAGTGACGATAATAAGAAGATCCTTATATCAGGATGTGCACATAACGGGATATTAAGCATTCTTGACGCTTATAAGGAGAAGTATGGTGCTTATCCGGATGCGGTGATCAGCGGATTCCATCTGATGAAGAAGACGAAATATACAGATGAGGAGCTTCGCGAGGTCGTGGATATAGGTAGGGAACTGAAGAAATATCCTACAATGTTCTATACCTGCCATTGTACCGGTGAACCTGCATATAAGATGATGAAACTTTCGATGGGCGAACAGCTTCAGTATGTCCATTCGGGAGATGAAGTAGTGATAAAGAAATGGGTAGCAAAGAAAGAA
>JAILCT010000117.1 GCA_024690425.1 Lachnospiraceae bacterium
GCACAATCGGCGCAAGATTGGACGCCATCCCATCAACTTCTCCATGAAACGGAACCTGCGCCATATCCTTTGCAACCTTGGCCAGTTTTTCTCTTGTTGTTTTTTCCATATATGCCTCACCAAACTTCGATTTGTCTTAAAAGATAATACTTCCGCCTTCAAGCAACATATGATTATAACCTGACATATATATCCAAGATATCCAGCAGTTTTTTTGCTAGTGGATCCTTATAATCCCAGCCATCAGCAATACCCTTGGGATAATAGGGATAAAACACCTTTATGTCTGAGTATTAGCGAAATATATTTGCTGGTATCTTTGTCATTTGCCATAATTAATTACCCTATTTAATACCACTTTCTTTTTAAGGCCGAAAGTTTGTCTTATCAACCGCTTCATACAAATCTTTACCCATTCTTTCCTCGAAGTAAGCCTTTAGTCCAAGATTTGTGTCCCATTTGGACTGATCATAACTACCATAGCGATTCTTTACATCAGTCATCCTGTCAATGATGTCCATGACACCTTCCGCTCCTGAGATGGCGTCACAGAGCTGAATCAACTTGTCGTAATCATCCAGTTCCGTTTCCTCGAGTTTTGTTACGATAAGTTCCGTTTCTTCAGGAGTTGTATCGCGGTTTCCGACGTATCCTTCAATATCTTTCTCATTAAATGAGTGTGTAAGACAGATACGCGCCACATCATCATACCCGAGGGATATCATATAGGAATAGCCATCCGAAACATGTCCAAGATGCCTCTTCCCGAACTTTCTGCCTATATCATGGAGCAAACCTAAAACATATGCCTTCTCGGGATCCATACCCGAGTATTCTGCTATCTTCTCTGCACAATGAGCCGCCGTCCTGCTATGGTTCCCCCATGGGCCCGGGTTGCAGCCCTCCGCTTCTCTCAGTATTTCTTCTGCCTTGTCTCTATCAGGATACATAGTTACCTCTCATCCGTCAAAAATGCTTTACTCCGTCTTCCGGATGTAACAGTTCGGTCCTGAAGAACTCAGGGTAATACTTTATTGGATCATCAACATCTATCCACCGCAGGAATTCCTCATGATCGTCTTCGGTCATACTCATGCATTCAGGCTCGAAATCCTCCGGAACCTTCATGTAATAAAAGTATGAAACCTCATAGATAAGCTTACCGAGATTTGTTTCAGCATCGCCATAGAAATAATTCTCATGGATGAAGCCCAGTCGATCGACCTCCATCTTGATGCCTGTTTCTTCAAGCACTTCTCGTACTACCGCTTCTTCGGAAGTCTCTCCAAACTTGATGCGTCCACCGACGGAATAAAGATACTCCGCCCGATCGTTCCCAACCATCAATATTTTCCCGTTCTTCAGAATAATTGCTCCAACACGAAGATTGACCAAACCATCTTCGCAGGGAACTGTCATGTCTTTACCTGCCATTAGTTATTACCTCACCTACTCCCACTTCTTCCACACATCCGGCTGGTGGCCGAGGGTGGACTGCTTTCCGTTTCTGACGACCGGCGGCAACAGAGGTAAACGCCCCTTTGCTCATGGTCTTCGTTCCACTTCGGTCGGCGCAAACCTGACGTCCCCCGGATGTCAGGCGCCCTTTTCCTTCATGTCAATGAACTGGTACTTGATGCCCGCTCCTTAAAGAAGCGCTCCGCCTTCTTTGTGTCATTGCATTTCTTTGTTCCAAAAATCTGTATGTTCATTATTTCATCAATCATGTATCTTCTGCTTTCTTATCTGTTCCCTATTCGAGAGTAATCTCCACATCGCCATTTCCCAGCAGCTCGGTTAATTCCTCCTGTGTCATGTCGATATGACCAAGCCTCGTATATTTCCAGCTGTTTGATCCATAAAAGACTACCATCTGATTCCCGGAATACAGGACGATATCTCCATATCCGGTCGTGATCTGCTCATCATTTCTCGGCAGGCTTTCACCAAGGGAGCCAACCTGCTCAAATCCACCGTACATAGACATCTTCACAGTCAGCGGACACAGCTCCTTCAATGCTTCTACCGACTCATTTTCCTCCCATTCAACCGGGTATTCTTCACCGTCAATCACCAGAATCATACTTTCACCTGCATCTCCGTTTATATCTTTTACAGACAGCAGCTCAATCTGTACATTAAGCTCTTCATCCACTGTCACTCTGTATTTGTGATC
>JAILCT010000004.1 GCA_024690425.1 Lachnospiraceae bacterium
GCTTATCGTGACTCTTGGCGGTGTTGATGTCAGCACATGGGGTCCTGTATTCGGATATATCTTCAAGTCATCCATTAATTCGGGTGTTGTTGCCATGGTAGGCGGACTTGTGGTTGTTCCCCTTGTGAGCAAGCTCTCGGCCGGGGAAGATGAGAAGGTGGTTGAGGAGATGTTTGAATGCTTCGATAAGAGGGTACAGGTACCCGTTAAGGAGGCGCTGGATTAGGTAAATCTACCTAAATTAAAAACAAAAATTAGCATAGAATTACTTAAAATTAATGTAGCAAGTTGTGAAATACTGTGTTATAATAAGAACCGCTCCGACTTTTAAAGTTTGAGCGGTTTTTTTACAATAAGCGGACGTGGCGGAATTGGCAGACGCGCAGGATTTAGGTTCCTGTGCCGCAAGGCGTGAGGGTTCAAGTCCCTTCGTCCGCATTATGCATTTTAAACAGTTATCGTACTCTAAGGGGTAAGTTATGAATCATAAGAGCACCAATCCGGATCAGCCGTCCTGTGTCCTTTTGTGCGGACGTGTTGATTTTTTTGATTATGATACACTTAAACAGATAGCGCAGTATTATAATGTCATCATTTCAGGCCGGGTGATCGATCAGGAGGTTCTGCTCAAGAAACCTTCAAGGAAGATCCATATCTATAATGAAGATCCCACGCAGGAGAATTTTGCCAAGATAGTGTATTCCTACTCACCGGATACGGTCTGGTATTTTACCGGTTATATTGACGGAGGGGAGGGGCTTACCAACGAGAACAAGATGCTAGAGGCCCTCTTCGAAGCATGCTCGGTGAATGAGGTATCGAAGCTGGTGGTCATTTCCTCGGTAAATTCTCTTCTTTATAAATCCGCCGACGGCAGGAAAACGGGCTTCTTTAAGGATTATAAAAATGAGAGGGCTTATGATTGCGGCGCCCTTGAGGATCTCATAAGATACAACAGCTTAAGAAAGAGCGTCAAGACCGTTATCCTACGGACCTCCCATATAGCCAACAGGGCCAATGAGGCAACATACCTAGGGAACCTGTATAACACAGCCGTTAACACCCGTAAGGTTGATTTTCCCTATAATGAGAATCAGCTTATCGATTTTATGACCGTAAGGGATCTGTGTGAGCTTCTCATATCCGTGACCGAGGAGACCATGGACGCAAGCGGCTCCTATACCGCCTTGAGCGGCTACAGGCATACCTATGGGGAATTCGGCGAGGAGCTTAAGAAAAGCATAGAAGGCCTTAACGTGACCTATGATAAACAGGGGCTGCTTGATTATTCCATAAACAGGAAGGAAGAAGAGAGAAGGATAAGGGAGAATTACGGATTTATAGCTGCCGATGATGTTGTAGCCGATCTTGACGGTTCATACGGCAGGCACAGAAAAAAGCAGATAAGGAAAAAGAGCGTTCAGGAGAGGCTTAAGGAGCTTGCGGGCAGGTTCTCGCAAAAGCTTTTAAAGCTTACGGAGCTTATCCTGCTTTTTGTAATAGTCCAATATCTATTAAGGTATACTACCGATACGGTTTTCTTCAAATACGTGGATCTGCGGCTGTTTTATGTGGTGATCATGGGTGTCGCCCATGGAATGGTACCCGGAGTGCTGGCGGGCCTTTTGGAGTGCATATCGCTGGCTGTTTCCTATTGGAATACGGGAGTCAGCTCCACCATGCTGTTTTATAACGTGGATTTCTGGCTGCCCTTTGCCATTTATCTCATGACAGGAGCCATAACCGGATATATGACATCCACCAAGGACCAGAAGCAGGCCTTTGCCGAGGAGGAGGTGGCAACCCTTCAGGAAAAATACATGTTCTTAAACAGTGTATACATGTCGGTCATAGACAACAAGGAGGAATATAAGAAACAGATCCTCGGTTATCAGGACAGCTTCGGCAAGATATTTGATGCGGTTCAGAAGCTTGACAGCTCCGTGCCTTCGGATATCTTCGTAAACGGTATAAGCACCCTTGAACGCATCCTTGAGAATCACAGTGTTGCCATCTATTCCATGGATGAATACCAGAAATATCTCCGTCTTACGGCCTGCTCCAAGGAGATGGCGGTCAAGTTGACCAATTCGGTCAGCATAGAGGATTTCAGGGCAATATATGATACTCTCCTGTCGGGCGAGACCTTCAAGAACACGGAATTCAACGATGAACTGCCCATGTATGCCTATGCGGTAACGGAGGGCGGCAAGATAAGGCTCATGATCACCCTTTTTGATGCGGACACCGAACAGATGAACCTCTATTACATGAACCTCTTTACCATATTATGCAGTCTTATCAGGGTGTCCTTTATTAGGGCCCTTGAATATCAGGAAGCTATAGAGGATGAGAAGTACTATCCCGGGACACAGGTTCTTATCCCGGAATTCTTCAAGACCGAGCTCGAAGCTCAACGGAAGATGGCTGAGGCGGGAGTTGCCAGCTGCATCCTTCTTAAGCTTGATGATGACGAAATAGGGGAGGTTGACGAAAAGATGCGCGGCCTCATAAGACACAGCGACCTGCTGGGAAGGGGTGAGGACGGCGGTAATTATCTCCTTCTTACGCAGACCACTGCCGATATCCTCGATATCGTCGGGAAAAGGTTTAAGGGTAAGGGTATTGGCTATACGGTAATGGAGGGAATGTAGACGGTGCGTTTGTTTATCTTCCTTATGGTTCTGCATATTCTGCTATGTATGGCTCTTGCGGTATTCAGGTTCTTCAGGATACTCAAATGCGACCGGGTGAGCATATTTATCACCTTTCTGGTGCCGGTTGCGGGATTCCTCATGCTGGTATTAAAGACCCTGTCCGATAAAAACAGTGACCGCATTGCGGATGAGATCACGGTGGGGAGGCCCACTGCGGATGAAGGGAAAAGGAGCGTTATATTAGAAAACAGTGATAAGGATGTGGTGCCGCTGGGGGAGGCGCTTGCGGTAAATGATGCCAAAACAAGAAGAGAGATCATGATGGACATCCTCTACGGCGTCAATAAGAGTATTGTTGTGGAAAATGACGAGCTCAAGGAGAAGGTGGTTCCCATAGAGGAAGCCCTTGTGGTCAATGACACGGCAACGAGAAGAAACCTGATAATCGATGTGCTCTATTCAGGCCCCAATGAATACGTCTCACAGCTTCATGATGCCAAGGAGAATACCGATACCGAGGTTGTCCATTACGCGGCAACGGCCCTGGCCGAGATACAGAAAGAATTCGATCTTAAGTTCCAGGACCTTGAGGAAAGAATGGCTGCGGATCCTGATAACGAAGAAACGGAGAATGAATACCAGGGCCTTCTTGAAAGCTATATCCTGAGCGGGTTACTGGCGGGAGATGCCCTTGACGGCCAGCTTAGGCTCTACAGCGGAATACTTAAAAGAAAGCTGGAAAAGAAGAAGGTAAAGGGACGCTGGACCCTGCTCAACAAGAAAGCGGATGCCGACTTAAGGCTTGGGGACAGTGCTGCCCTTGATGAGGATATAGCCCTTATGATGAAGAGGTGGCCGGAGCATGAAAATGTCTACCTCTATAAGCTGAAAAGCGCCATGCTTAAAAGAGATCCGGTCCTTATAGCAGGGATCAAAGAGGAAATAAAGAAAAAAAACATATATCTTTCGGCAGAGCTTCGGGGCCTGTTACAGTACCTTGAACCGCAGCACTGAGAGAAAACAGCAGATCGACATGCGTAAGAAAAAGAAAAAGGGACAATTAAGCGGGGGTGGCCACATCAACCTGACGGGACTGTATATACTGGGGGCGGTATACTGCCTCCTTATGGTCGTGCTCATAACCGTGCAGGCCAATGTCCGCTATGCAATAAGGGATGACAGGCTGGAGCTTAAGCCAAGGGAAGAGCTTGCTGCCCTTAAGGCAGAAGCCGTCAAGTCACATGCGCTTACTCCCACAACTCTTCTTATAACGGAAGGTACCGATCCGACAAGCACAAAGGCGCGTAAGCTCTTTGTACCCGTGCTTGAACAGATGAAGGAGCCCTTCAGGGAATGTAATGTATATGAACTTAAGCCGGAGGAAATAGATAAGTACGACAAGATCGTCCTTGCCATAACCCATTATCCGGACCTTGCCGACAGCATTGCGGATATAAAGAACTGGGTAAGAAAGGGCGGCAACCTTATGATCGCCTATCCGCCCGAAGTATCCGGAAGCTTCCAGTCCCTCTATGAGGTACTGGGTATAAAGGACAGCGGGGATACGACCCTGGTTGAGGGCCTTCGCTTCAGAGATGATTTCATGATAGGGGGCACCTCCAAGGACTTCCCGATAATAGATGCTTATGACTGTGCCCTGGGCTTATCCCTTGCGGATGACTGCGAGGTTTATATGGAGTCAACGGATAAGTACCCTGTACCCCTCGTTTTTCGCAGGAACGTGGGGGAGGGAAGTGTTGTTGTCGATAATTTCGGTATACTTGAGAAGGCCTACAGGGGCATACATTGCAGTGCCTACAGTCTTCTGGGTGATTACTGCATATATCCTGTGATAAACGGCGAAGCCTTCTATATAGATGACTTTCCCTCCCCCGTTCCCGGCGGCGATGCCACCTATGTGACCAGGGATTACAACATGTCCATAAGCGACTTCTATTCGCAGGTATGGTGGAATGATGTAAGCGAGCTTGCGGGGAAGCACGGTATTTATTATACCGGACTTATCATTGAGGATTACAATAATCAGGTAAGCGGTGACTTCATGCGTAACCGTGAAGTGGGCAGGTTCCAGTATTTTGGCAACATGCTCCTTAGGATGGGAGGAGAGATAGGCATCCACGGTTACAATCATATGCCCCTGGTTCTTGAGAACTTTGACTATAAGGATCAGTATGATTCCTATATCCAGTGGCCTTCCGTGGATGATATGAGGGCGGCTCTTGATGAAGTATTTGACTTTGGACACACGCTTTTTATGGATGAGGATCTCCAGGTATATGTGCCTCCGTCCAATGTCCTGTCAGAGGAAGGAAGGCAGCTTATCTCGAGCATGCCCGTTACATCCGTTGCGGCGGTATACCTGTCGTCGGATATGGCCTATGAGCAGGAATTCGAGGTATCCCCGGAGGACGGGATAGTAAATGTCCCCAGGATCACATCCGGCTGTGTCATTGACGAATATATGGAGCTTGCGGCCATGTCGGAGCTTAATATGCATATGGTCAATACTCACTTCATACATCCTGATGATGTGCTGGATGAGGACAGGGGAGCAAGGCTTGGATGGAGAAAGCTATACGCTAACCTTGCCGGTTACTTTGACTGGATATACGGGATATGCCCGGGCATAAGGAACATGACGGGAACAGAGCTTGCGGGTGCGGTATGGCGTTACGACCTTATAGGCGTTCACAGGAATATGACGGATGAATCGCTCTTACTTGAACTTGATAATTTTAATGATGAATGCTATATGTTCCTTCGCATGAATGATAACAGGAAGGTTTTAAGGGTCAGGGGCGGATCTTATGAGAAGATGCTTAACGGATTCTACCTTGTGAAGTGCGATGACAGGGCCGTGAATGTTGAGTTGTATGAGTGAAGAAAGTAAGATATGAGGATATGTGTTATCTTGGAAGGGTGTTACCCCTACGTTACGGGCGGGGTATCGACCTGGATACATCAATATATGAAGGCGATGCCGGAGCATGAATTCGTGATCTGGGCAATAGGTGCGGATTCGGGCATGCGAGGTAAGTTTAAGTACGAGCTTCCGGACAATGTTACGGAGGTTAAGGAGCTCTTCCTAAACGATGCCTTAAAGAAACGCGGGCATATCAGGAAGTATAAGTTCAGTGAGAAGGAGATAGAAACCCTTCACGACCTTATAGACTGTAAATCCCCTGACTGGGAGATGCTCTTTTCCATGTATGCCGATAACAGGATAGATCCCCTGTCCTTTCTTATGAGCAAGGATTTTCTTGATATACTTACGGATATCTGTGAGAAGGAGTATACCTACACCGCATTTTCAGATTTCTTCCATACCATACGGTCCATGTTCCTGCCTGTGCTCTACATACTTCACACCGAGGTCCCGAAGGCGGATATATATCATTCCATAGCTACCGGCTACAGCGGGATACTGGCCCGTCTTGGGAGCTATAAGTACAATGTCCCCTATATGATAACGGAACACGGGATATATACGAGGGAGCGTGAGGAGGAGATCATCAGGGCCAGGTGGGTCCTGCCTGCCTTCAAGCGGTTCTGGGTAAGGTTTTTCTATATGCTCTCGGAAGGGGCTTATGAGAGGGCGACCATGATAACAAGCCTGTATGCGGGCGCCCGCAAGATACAGACGGATATGGGGTGCGACCCTGATAAGTGCGTGTATATAGGCAATGGTATCCATTACGAGCGCTTCTGCGATATAGGTCCTAAGAAGGCCAATGGTTATATCGATATAGGCGCGGTCTTAAGAATCGCGCCCATCAAGGACGTAAAGACCATGATATACGCCTTCGCAGGGGCCAAGAAGAGGGTGCCGAACGCAAGGCTCTTCATCGCCGGTCCCGAGGATGATAAGGATTATGCGAAGGAGTGCTATGATCTTGTCAAGCGCCTCGGAGTAAAGGACATAATCTTTATGGGCTCCATCAATGTTGTGGAGCATATGGGTGATTTTGATTTTACGGTGCTGTCCTCCATATCGGAGGGAATGCCCTTATCGGTCCTTGAATCCTTCGCTGCGGGACGGCCCTGTGTAACAACCGATGTGGGGAACTGCAAGGAGCTGCTCTTTAAGGTTTCGCAGGATGACGACCTGGGAAGTGCGGGAATATGTGTTCCGCCCATGGATGTTGAGCAGCTGACCAATGCCATGATAACCATGTGCAACAGGCCGAAGAAGCGATACGAGATGGGAATAGCCGCAAGGAAGCGGGTGGCAAGATATTTCATGCATGAGGACATGATACGCAGGTATCAGGAAGTATATGATGAGGTTTTCGCAAGATGGCAGGGATAGGCTTCAGCCTTAAAAAGCTGTTTAAGAAAAAGGGAATACTCAACCTGTGCAAGGCCTACGGTTATTCGGGCATAGTCACCATCGGCCCCATGATACTGGGGGTATGTCTGCTTGTGGGGATGGCCTTTGTTGCCAGAATGGGAGGAATGAGCGACCACGACAGGGAACTTCTTAACTGTATGCTCACATACAGCCTCCTTATCGCACTGTTTATTACCAACTGGTTTAACATGATCGTGACAAGATATGTGTCCGATATGATATACGAGGATAGGGAGAAGAGGGTAATGCCGTCCTTCCACGGGGCAGTGGCCATTGAGGCACTTATCTGCCTTGTCTGCTACGGGATTTTTCTGATCCTGTCAAGGGTTACGGTCATTAGGGGCTTTCTGTGCCTCTGGCTTGCAATGATACTTATAGTCGTATGGACCGAGATGATATATATGACTGCCCTTAAGGACTTCCAGGCTATCGTTCTGTCCTTTGCCCTCTCCCTTATGGCAGGCTTTCTGGTGGCCCTCATACTGGTGGTGGCAGGACATATAAGCCTTGAGATGTGCCTGCTGTGCGTGATCCTGGGTTATACCATACTGGCGGTAAGGCAGTACAAGCTGATGCTTGATTATTTTCCGGCAAGTGAAGGCAGCATTTATTCCTTCCTGCTGTGGTTCGATAAATATCCGGCCCTTGCACTATCCGGCGGCCTTATGGGGATAGGACTCTTTAGCCATATAGTGATCATGTATTTCGGTCCCTTACAGGTTCAGGTCGAAGGGCTCTTCTACGGGGCGCCCGAATATGATGTGCCGGCCCTTATAGCGTTTTCATCCCTGCTGATAACCACTGTAAGCTTCGTGGTTTCGGTTGAGGTCAACTTCTATCCCAAGTATTCGAATTATTACGGACTCTTCGGTGACAGGGGAGCCATAGGCGATATCAAGCTTGCGGGTAAGGAGATGCTTGACATGTTAAGGAGAGAGCTTATATATCTTGCCAGCAAGCAGATATTTACCACCATCCTCTTTGTTGTTATAGGCCCTACGGTCATTAATTACCTTATCCCCGGTATGTCATCCCTGTCGATGGCCATATTCAGGTTCTTGTGTGTAGGCTACGGATCATATGCCATAGCCAATTCCCTTATGCTCATTGCCCTGTATTTTGAGGATTATACAGGTGCCCTTATGGGAAGCCTGGCCTTTGCACTCTTAAGCACGGCTGCCAATGTGTGGCAGATACTCAATGGTGATGTGAAGTACTTCGGCGTGGGATTTTTCACGGGTACCATTGCCTTCTTCTTCATAGCCCTTATAAGGCTTCACTGGTATACGGGAAGGCTTCCTTACTTCCTCCTGTCAAGGCAGAGCCTTGTGCCGGATACGCAGAAGGGGCTCTTTGTGAGCCTTAGGAGGTTTGTTTTAAGGCATGCCCTGTTAAAACGGCTGCTGGCCCTGCTGCTCATAGCTGCCATCAGTCTGCCGGGACTTGGGGGCTGCGGAGTTACGGATACAGGAAGCTTTGATGCCTATAACGCAGGGGGTCAGGCCGGGGAGGATAAGGTCAGGACTCCCGATAAGCCGGCTGTCATTAAGGCGGATAAGGCACAAAAGAGCGAGGTTAATATTTCGGAAAAGGATGAACTGTATGATACATGGGAGGATGATAAGGTAACGACCATGTACCTTACGGTAAGTCCGGGTAACAAGGCTGACGGATCCAAACATACATGGAAGGAAATCAACACCTATTCGGACGATGACTATAAGAAAATGGGAGTTGACCGCTACAAGGCCGAGGGCATCCTTAAGATAGATGAGACGGGAGAGGGACTTAAGGAAGGAGATTACGGCTATGATGAGTCAGCCCCGAACGTATCCGTGCAGATAAGGGGTCAGACATCAACAGGAGCCGACCAGAAGAATTACAAGATAAGGATTAAGGACGGCAAGGAGAGGTTCCACGGGATGAGGACCCTGAATCTTAACAAGCACAGGACCGAACCCTACCGGTTCTTAAATAAGCTCTGCTATGACCTTCTTGAGTCCATTCCCCAGCTTATGGGGGGCAGAACAAGGTTTGTTCACCTCTATGTTAAGGACGAGACAACATCGGGGGATGAGGAAGAAGGGGAAGAAGGAGAAGAAGGTGAGGCAGTGTCCGAGGTCGTAGACGGTTATGTCGATTACGGGCTCTTTACCATGGTGGAGCAGGTGAACAGGAACTATCTTAAGACTCACGGACTTGACGAAAACGGCCATCTGTATAAGGTGTCCTTTTTCGAGTGGAATAAGTATGATGAAGTCATGCGGCCTCTTGATGATCCGGGGTTCTCAAGGGAAGCCTTTGAGGATTATCTTGAGATAAAGGGCAATGAGGATCCGTCTAAGCTTCAGAATGTGGTAAATGAGCTTCATAATTATACCATTCCGATAGAAACGATCGTGGAAGAGCACTTTGATGCGGAAAACATCAGCTACTTCTTAGCTTTCAATATTCTTATAGGCAATTATGATGTGGGGCCGCGTAACATGTATCTCTACAGTCCCCTTAATTCGCAGAAATTCTATATGATATGCTGGGACATGGATGATTCCTTTAAGAATACCTATAACAGATGGGAGAATTACAGCGAAGGACTCTCCTGGGAAAGGGGCATGACACAGTTTCTTGTGGTAACCCTTATAAACAGGATGATGAAGGAGGAAAAGTATCGGGATATGCTCGCCGATGCGGTTGAAGACCTGTACCGGAATTATGTTACAAGGGATATCGTAGATGAGAAGGTAAGGGGCTACAGGGGCATGATAAAGCAGTACCTGTACAGGGCTCCGGATGTGAACCATCTGCAGCTTGAGGATATGGAGGTATACGACGAGCTTACTGATAAGCTGGGTTCCGAGGTTGACGAGAATTATAAGAACTTCCTTAACAGCATGAAGAATCCCTGGCCCTTCTATATTGATCTTCCCCGCGTCCATGAGGGTGAAGGGAAGCTGATATTAAGCTGGGGGATATCATATGATATAAATGAAGAAGATGTAACCTATGATTACATACTTGCAAGGGATTACGATTTTACCGATGTTGTAAGCCATGGAGAGGGACTGCTTACACCCCTTGCTTCCCTTGCCGTACCTGAGCCCGGGATTTATTTCCTTAAGGTCACGGCTACGAATGCATCGGGGTATACAACGGATTGCTTCGATTATTTCAGTGTTGATGACTACGGGAAGAAGTACGGCTGCTACGGCTTTAAGCTCAAGAATGATATGTCTGTAGAGGTTTATGAGGAGTAACCATGTATAGAAAGAAAACAATATATTTAAGAATGACAGCTGCCCTTTTATGTTCATGCATGCTGACCGGGTGTTACGCCGGCTCATATGACACAGTTCGGGATTCCTATGAGAAGGCTGATAAAAAAGATTCACTTGTGGTTACCGATAAGGATTCCCTTTATTCCTTCATCCCGCTTACCCAGGTGCTCTATCTTACAGTCGGAAGGGGAATGACCGAGGGGGATCATACATGGCAGGAGATCAATTCCCATGACCTGTCAACATTAGGATCGGGCGATGGCGATATTTACGAGTGCAAGGCTCTGGTACAGTTCGGGACGGAAGAGGGGCCTGTCTCGGGAAGCTTCGGCTTCGATATGATGTCGAATAATGCAACGGTAAGGCTGTCAGGCACCAAGGCATCCCTAAGACAGCAGAAGAATTACAGGATAAAGATAGATCAGGGCAGCGGTAATGTATACGGCATGAAGAACTTTATATTGGATAAGAGCTTTTCCGACCCCTTCAGGTTTACGAATAAGCTGTGCTTCGATCTTGCGGCACAAAGTGATGATCTTATGTCGGTAAGAACGAGTTTTGTCCACCTTTATGTAAGGGATGAGAGTGAGGATAAGGACGCGCTTTTTGTGGATTACGGCCTGTACACCCTGACAGAGACCATTAACAAAAGATACCTTACCAATAGGAGCCTTGATTCCTCGGGTGAGCTCTACGGAGCCGAGGATTTTGACTTTGGCAGACATCCCGATGTGATCGTGCAGCCCACTGACCCTGCGTATGACAGTGAGAAGTTTGAGAAGCTGCTTAAGGCCAAGGGAAGTGATGACTATACCAAGCTGATAAACATGCTTGATGCACTGGGTGATGATTCCGTTTCCATTGAACAGATAGTTGACACCTATTTCGATAAGGACAGCCTGTACAGCTATATGGCCTTTAACATCCTTCTTGACAATAAGGATACGGATACGGAGAATTTCTACCTCTACAGTCCGACGGGAACCGATAAGTTCTACGTGATCCCCTGGGATATGGACGGGGCGTTAAGGAGCGACTACGAGCACCTTAGGGATCCGGATTATGCCGATGGCTGGGAGAGGGGAATATATCTGTACACCGATTCGAAGCTCTTTGGCAGGATCATAAGGTCAAAAAGATGTCTTAATGAGCTCAGTGAGAGGATAAGCTCACTCCATGAGACGGTACTGTCGGGTGAGAATGTTGTAAGGAGGGCAAGGGACCTGGCGTTTACCGTCAAACCCTATCTGTATACGCTGCCTGATATGACCTTTGCCAGGGTACGAAGGGCCGACCATGATACCCTTGTAGAGATGCTTATGACCCAGATGGACAGGAATTACTACGCCTATTACGACACCATGGATACACCCTGGCCTTTCCATATAAGGGAGCCTGAGAGAAGGGGGACATCGGTGGTGCTTAAATGGGAAGAGTCATTCCTTCCCGACAGGGACATTACCTATAATGTCGAGCTGTCCGATTCCTGGGATTTTTCAGGGACGATACTGTCGGAAGAGGGACTTAAGGTAACCGAATATGATGTGGGGGATCTTGCCCCCGGACAGTATTTTTTACGGGTCAGGGCCGTGTCGCCTGATGGCGTTAGCCAGGAAGCATACGAATTCTATAATACAGAGAAGAAAACCTGTGTTCACGGCTGCCTGTGCTTCTATGTATTCGAAGACGGAACCGTTAAGCAATCGGTTTATGAGGAGTAACCATTATGCCTGATGATAAGAAAGTGTTCAGGAACGAGCTAAAGTATGTGATCACTCACAGTGAGGCCGATATACTGAAGGACAGGCTTAAGTATTTCCTTGAACCGGACTCCCACGCCGGGGAGGAAGGATACTCTATCCGCAGCCTGTATTTTGATGATATCGACAATTCAGCCTATGAGCAGAAGATAATGGGAGTTTTTGCCAGGAAGAAGTGGCGTATAAGGATATATAACGGGACAGATGGCAGGATAGCTCTTGAGAGGAAGATTAAAAACGGGAATTACATATACAAGGAGGCCGCACTTTTAACAAGGGGTGAATATGACATGATAATGAGCGGCATGTACGGCTTCCTTCTTAAAAGGGATGACAGCCTGTGCAGGGAATTCTATACGGAGCTGATGTGTAACCTGTTAAGGCCCAGGGTGATCGTTGATTACGACCGGTATCCGCTTATCGCTAAGGAGGGGACCGTAAGGGTAACCTTCGATTCGCACCTTCATGCGGCGGTGGGCAGCCTTGATATCTTCGATGGGACTCTTGCGCAGCTTCCGGCAATGGATGAGGGCTGCGAGGTCATGGAGGTTAAGTATACCGAATACCTGCCTTACAAGGTGAGGGATGTTATAAGACCCATGGAACGGGAATATGTTGCATTTTCCAAATACGTGGCATGCTTTGAGGCTGCAGGCTATGTATTGGGACAGAACGGAGGTTATTATTATGAATACAAATGATTATTTCAAAAGGTCGGTACTTGAATCTTTTTCCGCCGGAAACGGGGTAACTGCCGACTTCATCCTTAAGGCCCTTATCGCCATGGCGGTGGCCCTTGTATGTGGCTTCCTTATATACTTTATATACAGGAAGTTCTATTCGGGAGTGGTATATTCCTCTTCCTTTGCGGCAACGCTTGTGGGCATGACCGTGCTGACCTGCGCCCTTACCCTTGCCATAAGCTCCAATATAGTTATTTCGCTGGGTATGGTCGGCGCTCTCTCTATTGTAAGATACAGGACTGCGATAAAGGACCCCATGGATCTTTTGTATCTGTTCTGGGCCATATCAACGGGTATCATAGTAGCGGCAGCCATATATCCCCTTGCCGTCCTTACAATGGTGGTCATGATCCTTCTTGTATATATATTCGATAAGCGCAGGAAGATAAGTGCCGTTTATATGATGGTTGTCCACTTCCACGGAGATGATACGGAGGCGCAGATATTAAGGAGCCTTGGCAACAGGAAATACGAGATCCGTCAGAAGACCGTAAGGAAGGGGCTTGTCGAGATGACCATGCAGCTTGCCTTAAGGCAGGATAACACGACCTTTATCGACAGGATAGATGAGCTTGAAGGGGTTACGGATGTAAGCCTTATACAGTACAACGGGGAATATAATGGATAAGAAGAAAAGTGCCATGATCCAATACCTGCTCCTTGTTGTAATGGGGGTGGCCATAGTGGTTCTTATGGGATATATAAGGACGAGATCCGATATGAACTTGGAGATCGAATATGTTCCCGACTTAACCCTTACGGATAATCCCCTGATGGGCTATGCGCCCAATGCCGAGAATGTGAAGCTGTGCGAGGGCAGCAGGCTGGTATACATCCCCCTTACATGGGCCCAGTGGGAACCGAGGGAAGGCCGGTACGATATTGCTTCCCTTGAGAAAAGATGCAACCTGGAGAAATACAGGAAGGAGCACAAGCACGCAGTATTAAGGTTCATGTGCGATGTGCCGGGGAAGGCCGACCACGTTATGGACATACCGGGCTGGCTCTACGGCAAGACGGGCAGGGGAACTCATTACGACAACGAATTGGGGAAGGGCTACAGTCCCGACTATGGGGACAAGGTGTTTATGGATTGTCACTTAAGGGCCCTTAAGGCCCTGGCCGATTACTGCAACAGGGATCATTTTGTGGCCTTTATCGAGCTGGGAAGCCTGGGACACTGGGGTGAGTGGCATGCAAGCTCAGACAGCGGAGCCTCACTTATGCCATCCCGTGAGGTGTGTGAAACCTATGTCGGATGGTATTCCGATGAATTTATAAATGCAAGGCTCCTTATGCGGCGTAATTACGCGGTTGCGGTTAAGGGAAACATGGGCTTCTACAACGATATGGTGGGATCGCCCGAGGATACCGGAGAATGGCTTGACTGGCTGAAAAACGGCGGGAGTCAGGAAACCGCAGGAGAGGCAATAACGCTTGAACCTGCCCATGCGCTTATGAAGGAGCGTCCGGTGGGAGGTGAATTCACCTCTAAGCAGCCCATGGAATATCTGCTTACGGAGGGCATGAGTGAAACCCTCAGGGAGGTGACGGAATCAGGCATGACCTTTATCGGTCCCAAGGTGCCTGACTATACTGCAAAAGAGTACGCCCTTCCTGCAATGTCCGTGTTAAGAAGGACCGGCTACAGGATATATGTATCCAACCTTAAAACGGAATACGATTACTCCACCAACGATATCGTGCTTGACCTTACCTTTAAAAATGCCGGTAATGCAGGCTTCTTTTTTGACTGGCCGGTAAATGTTCATGTATATGACGGAACGAAAAAGGAGGTGTTCTGGAAGGGGCTCGATATCGATCTTAAGGAGCTTAAAACGGACGGAGAGCTTAACACCTCCGTAAGGATACCGGCAAGTGAAGAGCTTAGGGAGGAATTCTATATAGGTGTGGCGATCACCGATTATACGGGTGAAGAAAATGTTAGGCTGGCCATTGACTTTGGCGGCGAGGATGAATATATAGGTGATGTGCAGATACTGTGCCACTATGCCGGAAAATAACAGCTTGGGAAGTTGAAAACAGTATTGACGGTGAGGTTTACATAATATGAGAAAAATTCTTATCACTAACGATGACGGGATCGATTCGGACGGTATTAAAAGGCTGGCTGAGGCCGCCCGGGACTATGGTGAGGTATGGGTCATTGCACCCCTGCACCAGAGGAGCGCAGCTTCCCATTCCATTACCTTAAGGGAGCCGATAGACGTCTATCCCCATGACTTTCCCGTGAAGGGGGTAAGGGCGTATGCATGCTCGGGTACGCCGGCCGATTGCGTGAGGGTAGGGGGCCTTAGCGTAATGCCTTACAGGCCGGATGTGGTCTTATCCGGGATCAATGACGGTTATAACATGGCAACAGACCTTCAGTACTCGGCTACGGTGGGGGCTGCCTTTGAGGGAGCCTTTCAGGGCTGGCTTGCGATTGCCCTGTCCGAGAGCTTCGGCGGGTCCGGGGAAGTGACGGATGCATACATTAAGGAGGTCCTCGGCGAGTGCCTTGAAATGAAGGTTGACCACCGCCGGGTGATAAATGTCAACTTCCCGGGATGCAGCATCGATGACTTCAGGGGGATTAGGAGAAACTGCAAAACATCAAAAAGCTCGATCTTTAAGGATCATTACAATGTGATCGGAGAGCTTGAAGGCGGCGGGAAAAGGTATATGGTGGAAGGTGTGCATAACGAGGAGTGTGAAGAAGGGACGGACTTTAAGGTCCTTATGGAGAATCATATATCGATCGGCATCATAAGCAATGTTGGATGAAACGAGGAACCGTCCCCCTGTTTCACCCCTTGTATCGTCCCGTGATGTATGGTAGAATCCAGAGTGTTGTTTTGCTATAGTCAGGTTAATTGAGTTAAGATGACAGAGTAAAGGGAATCGGAGGATATAATAACATGAAGAAGAGTTTATATACGATCGTTATGGCGGTCACGGCATTTACGGTGCTTGCAGGGTGCGGTGCCAAGGGAGGGTCTAATAAGACCTTTACTGTCGGCTTTGATGCGGAATTCCCGCCTTACGGTTACATGGATGATAACGGTGAATATGTAGGCTTCGACCTTGAGCTTGCACAGGAGGTGTGCAACCGTAAGGGATGGGAGCTTAAGAAGCAGCCTATCGACTGGGATGCCAAGGATATGGAGTTATCATCGGGTTCCATCGACTGCATATGGAACGGCTTTACCATCCAGGGTCGTGAGGATTCATACGAGTGGACCATTCCTTATGTAGACAACTCACAGGTATTTGTTGTTAAGACAGATTCGGGTATCAATACACCTGCAGATCTATCAGGTAAGAACGTGGGCGTACAGAAGGATTCATCGGCACTTGCCGCTCTTGAGGGTGATTCTGCAGATCTTGCGGCCACATTCAATGACCTTACCCAGTACGCCGATTACAACACAGGCTTTATGGATCTTGAGGCGGGTGCCATTGATGCGATCGCCATCGATATAGGTGTTGCCAATTACCAGATAGCACAGAAGGGCGCCGGT
>JAILCT010000055.1 GCA_024690425.1 Lachnospiraceae bacterium
CGTCCTCAGTTCTACTTCAGAACAACTGACGTTACAGGTGTTTGCGAACTTCCTGCAGGTACAGAGATGTGCATGCCCGGTGATAACATCGAGATGACGATCGAACTTATCCATCCCGTAGCTTGTGAGCAGGGTCTTACATTCGCTATCAGAGAAGGTGGACGTACAGTAGGTTCAGGAAGAGTTGCATCCATCATCGAATAATCCTACTTAAACACAGTAAAATCAAGGCTCCCGGAGATTTCTCCGGGAGACTTTTGTCATGTCAAAAATCATGTAGAATCGGCGAGTGGTTCTAAAATGGTTCTGTTTCGAGAACAGTATTATTTGATGAGAGTTTTCGTACATTTGTAGTATAGGATTATCGGAGGGTTTGTTGTACAATCTGATAAAAAGCAAAAGGGAAGCAGGCATTTTGAAAACTCCGAAAACCATTACCGTTTTGATCATATTATATGTGCTCGGCATCGTCGTGAGAGTTACCACGCCGTCAGGTTTTCCGTTCAGGGCTGCCTCTATCCTCGTTTTTAGCACAGCAGTTCTGTACTGGGCTCTTTCCATTAAGGCAAGGATAACGCATTGCAGGCAGCACTGCAATCCCAGGCAGCACCGAAGGTTGTGAAGCGGTCCGTGCATGGCGGCGGAACTTCAAAGCCTTCAGATTCTTCAACCTCTTCAGATGATGGCGAGGATTTCCGGGGAGATCACGAAGAATCTTTTGATGGCGAGTAATCTGCAGATACGGAAGATGTCGGAGTTGAGTTTACCGGAACAGCGAACTCATAGCAGTAATCTTCAGGCTTGTAATGTGCACCTGCATATGCACCGACATGCATAACGACTCTCGGGGGTCCGGAAGGTGTAAGCTTTCTTTCACTCATCTCTTTACGGAAGGTTTCGATATTCATGGGTACAACCGAATAATCTCCGAATATGATGCGGGAGAAGACCCGAGTTTCCGGAAAAATGCGGATATCGGGTCCGGGAGTCGTGTCGGGGGATATGGGGATGCATATGGTGTAATGTATGCCGGAAACAGCCAGGTCTTCCCAGACAGCCCCGTTATCGATAACAGCAAACACAGGCTCGCTGCCAAGCAGTCTGAATCCTTCCTGCACGCATTTCTCGTGCGTAAGATAGTTGTGTTTTACTGCTTCCGGTATGGAATAAGCGATATGGTCTGAACAGTAACAGGTCACGGTGGGAAGTGTTATGATTGCTCCGGAACGAATGCGGTCATGGTTATGACGAACCTCGTATTCATCCAGGAACCGCTGCATCATATTCAGCTTTTGATGTTGTATTTTCAGAAACTCCTCACTGTCAATCCGTTCCAGATAAACATCCACGATCTCCTTTTTGGACAGGCCTATCTCCTGCATCTTCTGAAACTGTCCGACAGCCGTAATGTTCTGCAAGTCATAATAGCGGTAGCCGTTGTCGGGATTGACGCTGTATGGCGTAAGAAAACCGATCTCCTCCAACCGGAAGAGAGATGTCCTGCTGATCCCGCAGGCACGACACACCTGCGCGCTTGTAAACAATCTTCTCTGTTCCGTAAAAATCATAAAAAATTCCCCTCACTCTCTTGACTTTACCATGGGTGGTAATGATTTAATAATAATGGTTTTTTATGTACAGGTCAACTGATCCCGGCAAGGAGATGCCTTATAGAACCGGTCATTTTGTCAAGAGAAGAATATATCGAGAATTGGCAGAATGAACCTTATGATCTTTGGATAATAAATGACGACGATGTTAAGGGTCAGATACTAACAGAAAAGGGTGAGCGGGTAAGGTCAAAATCAGATAAGAGGCGCAAACAGCCTAAGGATCAGCTGCGACAGGCGCAATATGGCCGATCGCCCTGTGGTATATTTTTCGGTGACCTCGCGACATTGAGAGAAAGTAACATCAAAATCATGCTTCATATCAAGCACAGCCTTATTTCCAATGAGCAGGCAGCCATCTTCAAAATGATGATACAGGCTCCGATAATCCAGATTGATAGTGCCGCATATGGCGATGATATCATCGGAAACACACATTTTAGCATGACAGAAGCCAGGAGTGTATTCAAATATCCTGACCCCGTTCCGGGCCAATCCATTGTAATATGACCTCGTTAGCTTATACACGATCTTCTTATCGGGAATCCCGGGGGTTATCAGACGAACATCGACACCTCGTTTGGCAGCAAGCCCCAACACACGGTTCATTTCATCCGTGATTATGAGATACGGTGTCATAATATAGATATATTTCCGGGCCCGGCTTATCATGTTTATGTATACGTCTTCTCCGACCGGTTTTTTGTCTATCGGATTATCCGCATAGAATTGAACATATCCGTGAACTGCCGGATCCGGTGGATATTCCGGGAAAAATCGAGCGATGTTCTCATCGCCCTCATCATCTGCACGCACAGCACTCCACATTTCCAGGAACGTCAGTGTCATGGGGAGTACTGCTTCTCCTTCAATGCGCACACCCGTATCCTTCCAGTGCCCGTATGGCGAGGTTATATTGAAATATTCATCTGCAATATTGTAACCGCCGGTAAATCCGATTTTACCGTCAACAATTGTCATCTTACGGTGGTCCCTGTTATCGAGAAACATATTGATGATAAAAACCATAGGATTGAACACGCGGCATCTGATTCCTTTGCTTTCAAGCCTTTTGACAAAATCATGGTTTATGTATCCCACACTTCCTATATCATCATAGAATACTCGTACTTCAACTCCTTCTTTTGCCTTTTCTTCAAGAATTTTTTCAAGTGACTGCCATGAAGATGCATTTTCGATTGCAAAGTATTCAATAAAGATGAAGGTTTTCGCATTTCTGATAGCTTCCTTTTGAGCCTTTAGTCCTTCAGATGCATCACTATAATATTCTATCTTGGTGTTTTTATATACAGGATAGCCGCTTTCTCTGATCAGATATTTACTGATCCCGGCACAGGAAAGATGTTCCTTTTCCAGAGAAGCCAATGTGAGGCTGTCCTGTTCAAGGTAGGGGAAAATGATCTTATCGATCGCCTCATATCTTTTTCTCATTCTTCCTGTCGACCCGGATAAACCTATGAGAATATACAGGGATACCCCTACCGCAGGGAGAATAAGGATCAGGATGATCCAGGGCGTTTTTATGGAACCGGTTCTGTTCTGACTGTATATTCCGATTACCAGCAGAAAAGCAAGCAGCCGGCTTATGGTTATGATTGCCTCGTAGTAACGGTTTATCCCCGGTGCAAACAATAACAAAAGAATGCCTGTTTCTATAAGAAATGATATTCCTATAAAAACAAGCTTCAGTATACCATTTGAATTTTTTGTTTTTTTGATCGTCATTATTCCATCATGTACATTGTTACATAAAAAGCGTTTATTTAATGTAAGTATAGTGTGAGGGATCATATTTGGCAAGTTGGTTCCTGTGACAATTCCTGTATCGGAAAGTGCGGAAGTATCTGACATAAGGGCCTTATTGTGTTATACTTAAGATTGAAAATCCCTTTTGGCAGAGGAATAGTAATGACTATGGAAAAAAGAAAGATCGCAGTTATTTTTCAGGGGATCGGATACAATATCGATAAGCCCCTGCTCTATTATTCGAAAAAGATTGCCCTGGAACATGGTTACGAGGTAGTCAGTGTCGGGTATAACAACATTGATAAGG
>JAILCT010000066.1 GCA_024690425.1 Lachnospiraceae bacterium
GCTTCTGTAATGTCTGATACAGCGCGATGGATGTAAATATCTGAGCCATGTGCTTATAATTTCCCTGATCGCAATACTTCTTTTCCTCTTCTATCAGTTCTTGCATCCTTGCATAGATATCCTGCTTAATATCTTCAGGCAAATTGGGTATAAATTTGCGATATCTACTGATATCGATCAGTTTTTCTGGTATGTACTCCTTCATAGCTTCACCCACCTATTATATTATCCTTCCTCTGTAGGATCTTGCAGTATCACTCTCATCAGGCACATACCAGTAATCACACGAATCGGCGCCTGTCGCAACAGTATGCGTTCGGATAAGCTTAGCATGAATGATCTTCGCATAAGAGTGATCCAGAGCACACATATGAGGCATAAGTTCCTCATAGCCATACTTTTTGGCATATTCAGCCAATGGGCATCCCACCAAAGTAAATGCAAATCCAACATCCGTATTCTTAGGGTCAACGATCATGCCCCATGTTTCAATCCATTCTCCCCGGCTTCGCTTCTGTTTTACCTTAGCCGCATATGCCCAGTAGCTTCTGTATAAATGCTTTCGTAATAACTTCAGAAAACCCGGACGGTTGATGTTCAAGATCCCGTTTAAAAACTGCAATCTGTCATACAGACTTGCTATGATCTCATCGATCGCTTCCCCGGACATTCTGTGATCCGAAGCTTCATAGAAAGACAGAAACAACAGGAACATATCAAGGTTATTCGCAAGCGAATTCTCCCTGCCGCCAAGGTCGGGCGCCTTTGCTTTCAATTCCGGCAATATCTCTTTCGCACGTTTGATTATTGTGCCCATCTCACCCGGATAATGTTTCTTAAGATAACGTATTATCGCCTTATAGACCATCTTTTCCATATCAAAACCTCATTACTTGTATGTTTTATAGATCAGTTCAGCAAAGATAAAACAAAAAAAGCTGCCAAGCAGCAGTTTTGGACATCACCTTCTGCAACAGACTTTAAGGGTCGGTTAGCATTTGCTACAAACAATAACAGTAACCCTAACACAAGGCATATTGTTGTCACGGGCCGGGAAACATTCGCCTGTGGAAGATACCTTCCTTTCTTCAGGTGATCATTCATATCTTCAAGAAGCTTTAAATCAAACAGAAACTGCTCACTTCACAAGCTCCATCTTGAAATCGCACAGATCATCGCCTGCTCCGATCGTTTTTGTCCTGCTGAATTTAAGCCCCGAAAGATTGCCGTATGCATGAACATCGTTCTCACAAAACAGAATATTAAGCTCGGGACAACCCTGCTCAGTCAGATATTTGTTATATGGGCACTGAATGATATCCATGCGGAAACATCCTTTTTCTTTGGGATAGAATATATTCTTGAATCCCGAAGCTTCTCCGAACATTTTGTGACTCACGCCATCCCACATGCCAAGGAAAAATCTGCAAAAACCGGGAATCCTGCACCATTTTGCAATTGTCTGTCCCGTTTTGGTTGATTTCTCCGCCATGATCTTCTTCATAACATCATATGCCATATCCGGATCAACTTCCTTCATGGCAAGATAGATAGCTGCAGCCGGAAAAATGAATCCATCCGTATGCATGGCTACGCCTTTTGGAAGGTCCTGGTGATCAGCATACATCCTATACAGGCGCTCATGTGCATCATTCCATATCTTTTCGCACTCCGTCAAAGACAACCTTGCGGTTATCTCATCTTTAAATGTCTTTTTTCCTTTCATGGTTTTGATCGTTTTCTTTTTAATCTCGTTATTCTCTGTCTGCATAATAGGTTCTCCTCAGTAGTTGAAAATATCTGTACTGCATATCGGTTAGTCGATGCTAACTCTAATATAATAACATGCGTTCGGGTCAAAATCAAATCGAACGATTGAAATAGAGATTTATTCAGGTCAATGTAAAAGGGATGGTGCTTTCAGAAAAGCAGCATTTATTGAAGCTGCGCAGGCACGGGCGCAGCAGCCCTTAGTGCAAGGAAATTGGTAATATATGCTCTTATGGTATTTGCCCATATCTCATATGCCTTGTTTGTAAGATGCAGGCTTCCGTCCGATGAAAGTCCTGCCGCAAGATAACCCTTTTCGTCCATCAGCGGTGTCGCGATATCCACATAGTTCATATTGGGAAACTTATCGCAGTAGCTCTTCATATAGGCATTAAACGCAGTGACCTTCTCATTGTTGACGTTGCTGCCCGGCCTTGTCGGCGTACAGCTCTCTATAAATATCGTGACGAGCGGGTTTTCCGCAAGTATACCGTTCAGATATTCCTGATATTTAGCAAATGCATTTTCGGCACTCGAATTGCCGACAAGATCATTAGTTCCCATGCATATGAACACATAAAGAGCACCACTTTGCTTTATCGCATCCTTTGCTCTCATTGGTGTCCCGGCATACTTCGGAATATACTTTGACATGCTGTTCTTATCGGCATAAAAAGAATAACTGACTCTTGTCAGCATCGTGGCATTTCCGAGAGGGACCTTCCCTTTGGCATTGTTATACATAGTAAGGCCTTCTCCGACCGAATTCCCGACAAAAGCTGACTGTGACAGGAACATATCGACAGGATTGGGAGCAACAATAGCTACAGGTACATCCGCGGGAATAGCCGCAGGTACAGCAGGCACAGGCACAGCCTGTGTTTCTGCCGCGGCGGCCACGTCAGTAAATTGCAATATCATAGCGGCAGAAAGCGCAAATGCTGCCGCAATATGGATCAATCTATAGTTTTTTCTTCTTTCATATCTCATTTTGGTTCCTCAAACATTTCCATGAAAATTATCTCAAGCCGTGATGATGCAACAAAATCATTATCTTTTGAAAGATGTATTCTGTCAAGTACATATGATAAGTAACCTATCCATCAACAGTTCACAAAAGTTTCACACACCAATTAGCACTCACCTCTTGACAGTGCTAACAATCAGTGCTATAACGAAGTCAGAACAAAGGAATAGAGAAGATTCCAAACAGGATCCAAACGCTCCTTCCCTTGCTCATGAAACTTATTAACATAGTTTTTTGAGAAGGAGGAATGACCTATGTTATTACCAAGTATTTTTGGAGAAAGTTTGTTGGATGATTGGATGGACTTCGGAAACGTTGATCGCAAACTCTACGGCCGCCATGCTGCTAATGTCATGAAGACGGATGTACATGAGCATGACGAAGGCTACGAACTTGATATCGACCTTCCGGGATTCAAAAAAGACGAGATCAAGTTATCGCTTGACAACGGGTATCTGTCAGTCAGCGCAGCAAAGAGTCTTGATAAAGATAAAAAGAACATTAAAGGCAAGATCATCCGTCAGGAAAGATATGCCGGCTCAATGCAGAGAAGCTTCTATGTGGGCGATGCCTTAACTGAAACAGACATCAAAGCCAAGTTTGAGGACGGTGTTCTTAAGTTAAGTATCCCTAAGAAAGAACCCGAGAAGCTCCCGGAGGCTAAGACAATAGCCATAGAAGGATGATCATATCTGATGATATTGAAAAGAGCCCTGCTTAAACAGGGCTCTTTTCATGGGCTCTTCTGTACCTCCAGCCAATGTTTAGATGGAACTTAATCTGGCAACTACCTCTGATATTATCTTACCGTCAGCCTTACCTTTAAGTTCCGGCATTACTGTCTTCATGATCATTCCCTTATTCTTAGAAGCGATAACCTCGGCAAACTTATCCTTAAGAAGGGCTTCTACTTCATCCGCGCTAAGCATCTTAGGGGCATACTCCTCAAATACAGCAAGCCTTGCCTTGTATTCTTCCAAAAGCTCCGTCCGCTCAGCCGGGCAGGTCTCTATCTGTTCTTTTACGCTCTTTACTTCCTTAAGGATCGCCTGATCCACCATTTCTTCCGGCACATTATCACGGCATCCATTATCTATTCCAAGCTTCTTTGCCGCCGAATACAATACGGATATCGATTCCTTTCTTGCCTTATCATGGGCCTTCATGGCTTCCATCATGTCTTTCTGTAATTTTTCCAGCTGCATTTTTCTTTCCTCCTGCTAATATATTATAATATCCAACACCACCCAAATTATAGCATATCACATGTTCATTCTGTCAAACACACTATCCTACATGCAATGGATCTCTCCCGGTTCAAAACTCGAGGACCTTCTCTCCTATACCATTACAGATGTAATAATAGAAAAAGATTCCGGTATGAACCCTTATCAGTCTCTGTCAAAATCATCAGGGTCATCTTCATCATCCGAAGTCTGACTGTCAGACTCCTGCTCGTCAGAAGACATCTCTTCCTGTATCTCTTTATTCCCCTGCTCTATCTTTTCCTTTGCATCATCAAAGCGATTCTTCATTCTGAACTGACGTATTATCAGTATGATCACCAGAAGCACAAGAATGGCAATTATCACAAGTCCCGCAAAGGGTATGCCCGTCGTACGGACCGCCCTTGCAATCACAACCCGGGGTGAAAACGGAATCTCCTCCTCACGGGCGTTCTTTGCCGTAAGCGAGGCCGTTGAATGTTCTCCCAGAAGAGCAACCTGCCCACTGAGACTGCTGAGCCTGCTATTGTCAGCCATAAGGTCTGCAAATATCTTTTCACCATCATCTTCTGACCAGGTTATGACATATATCATTCGCCTGAAATTGTACGGTGAACGAACAGCCTGAATTATTATCTTCTCTTTGAGAACTTCGGCTACCGTATCAATATCCCCACTGATCGTATAGCCGCTGTCCGAGGGGACGATATACAATTCTTCTGCGATCGAATCAGGAAGGTCTATATCGCTGCTCCTGCCTGCGATCACTATGTTTGCATCCGAAACTTCCGCATCCGCTATCTTGTGCGTAAGAGAAAAATCAGTCATCAATTTAGTGTTCTGCCCATTTCTCGCCGCAAGAGAAACAAGAGCCTGCATAAGTGTATCTGAAAAACCCTGAGGTATACAGGCAACGGTATCACCTCCCCACATCGATGGGAATCGTGCGAGCGAGGGAGTTACAGTGTTATTGCTCGGTTCAAGATATATCTGGGAATCTGCATCGATCAATGTCCACGCTACATCATACCAGTCCTTGGAACAGTCTATTTTCCCAAGGTAATTGTACACGTCGATGCTTATCTCAAAGCTTCCCTTTGAAAGAGATTCCTTCGGTATCTTCACACGGAGCTTGCCGTCGTCCACATTCGTCCCCGACAGCTGTACGCTCGTTGCAGGGACACCGTCAAAGAATACAGTAAGAAGCGACGTATCACCTATGAGCGCATCGGAGTGCCGGAAATGCACTTCAAAATATGACCCCGGACCGCCGAGTATACCATCAGGCTGGTGGATCGTAAAATATGTCTGTTGATGGAATGCACCGGCGAGGTTCATATCGTCATATCCGAAATCCTTCAGCCTGTACAACCCATCCTCGCGTGCAGACAACACATCCCTGTTTCGGTCATGGCCGCTCTTTATCACCGTGCCAGCCCCGCTAAACTGTGAAAGAATATCGGGATCAGTCAGTATATCTACTGATTTTTTCAGGCCATCTTTCCCGCCTCCTGAAACCTCTACCTTGGCACGGTCATCCGATCTTATGCCAAGGTAACCTTCTCCGTCAGCAAGTTTCGGATCCGCCTTACGCTCTGCATCTATCTCGAAAAAGCTTTCCGCATCGGCATCGACAGTTTTCCCGATTGTCAGCTTTCTTATATCCTTGTAGGGAAAATTGGCACCAATAGATGAAGCGATCGTAAGAGCCGCAGAGCCTTCAGCCACCTCATCACTACCCGCCATTACCATCTCGGTGTTTATTGTGTTTCCGAGCTCCGCCCGGTTGAACACAAATGGATAAAGGTCGGAAAGCACAAAATCACTGCTTCTGACAAGCGTTAGCAAAAGGGCTGATTCGTCACTTATCAAAACCCAGTTCGCGGGATTATCTATATCCGCACAATCTCCGAGTATCGAACGCTGTGCGGTCACAATGCTGAGCTGGTTCATGCTTCCGTCAGTCTTGAGTATCTCCACGGGAAGCTTCACTTCCCACTTGTTCCCGTTCTTTTCAAGATCTTTCAGGCTGACACTCGCCACAGCGACTCCGTTCAATTCGATTGTTGCTGTGGAATAATCCTCGAGCAGTGTATCGCTCGTCTTGAGCACGATCGAGAGCAGAGCCTCCTTGATCTCCGTCGACGCTGGTACGCTGAACCAGTATGACGTATCCGCCTTCGGCAGCTTGATCGACTGAGGCTCGTCAAATAGCTGTATCCTGTACGTTTGAGCAGATACATTATTCTTCTCTGCTGCCAAAACACTACTGGCAGTCAATATACCGGTTGTCAGAAACAATGCGATCACAAACAATAGCTTTTTCATTTTCTTTTCCTCTTTTTCACCTGTATTGTTCTTATCAGCTGTTTACGCTGAATGGTTTTTTATCATTTGCCGTATATACCGAATCGGTAAATGACAGTCCGTGCTTTGTCTTCTCCCAGTAGAATGGTTTTACTATCAGCTGGAACAAAGCCTTATACGCAGCTATCGACATAAATACCCAGTAGAGCGGTGTAAGCAGTCCATAATGGATCATCGAATACGAAAACGGATGTTGCTTCTTCAGTGCACAGTCTCTTATGACAAAATACGTACCGACCATGTTCATATAAACGAACATGAAATTTCCGACGATCATCTGACTCGCGGCAACGTAATACAGCACACCGGGGAACAGGCCCTCGATCCAGTACGGCCTGAACAGTATCCAGATTACGAGCATAGCCCAGAAGAACGGATTTATGAGGGGCAGGAATGGCGTTCCAAATATCATTGCAAAATATCCCACCATGCCTCTGGCACCAATCTGGCGCGAAAACTGTATAGGGTGCCGCATATGTACGAAGAAAGTCTGCATATAGCCTTTTATCCATCGTGAACGCTGACGTATCCAGTTTCCTAAGCTGCAGTTTGCCTCTTCCCATGTCCGCGAATCAATAACGGCCGTACGGCATTTATGTTTATAAAGCCTTATCCCTAGGTCCGCGTCCTCCGTGACATTGAAAGGATCCCAGCCGCCGACTTTTTTCAGGAACTCTGTTTTGAAATGATTCGACGTTCCTCCGAGCGGTATCGGAACATTCAGCTGCATTATCCCAACAAGCAGCAGTTCAAACCACATACTGTATTCCTGGGTGAACAGTTTGGTGAGCCAGTTTTCCGAGCTGTTATAATAATTTAGCTTGGCCTGTACACACACGTAATCAGCCGGAAGCCTTTTGAACGCAAGGTAGGCCTTTTTCAGCTGGTCGGGTTCCGGTCGGTCCTCGGCATCATAGATGACTACGTAATCACCCTTGCAGCCTATAAGCCCGTAATTGCATGCTTTCGGCTTGGTCTTAGGTTGTGAAAACGGAACGACTACCGGGTAAAAATACGCCGGCAGATGCATATTATGGACCGCTTCTATAGTCTCCCTGTCGTCCTCCTCAAGAAGAATACGCACATCAAGCTTATATTTCGGGTAATCCATATTCTCTATCTTTTTTATGAGATGATGAATGACCTCAACCTCTTTGTAGACAGGTATCAATATTGTGTATACGGGCAGCTCATGTTCATCGATAGCGGAAATCTCTTTTTTCGAAAATCTCAGTTGCGCATCTTTTTTTGTGCCCTTCATGACAAGAACGAATTTTGCCACGGCCATAAGAAGATATATCGTCTGGAATATCGCCATAAGAATGAGCAGCATTTTGCCACGATTGAAGACAAAACCCGCAACACCCATGATAAGCAACATCGACAGCATTACAATTATCTGTCCGGATGTAAAAGTCACGATCGCCGAGTTCTCCGGTTGCGTCTCATACAGTCCGAAAACGCTTTCATGTGATTCCCGATTGCTGTATATGTTCTCAAAACATGAGAAGAACTCATGGCTGCTCGCAAGCACCTGCTCCACGTGTCTTCCGGTAAAATCTTCAAGTTCCTGAAGTTCTTCAGGCTTTAGCTGTTCTTCAGCCGTCACCAGCACATAACTGGCAGCCTCATCGGCAATGACAGCCTTTAACCGTAATGCCATGTCATAAGGAAGCGCTGTAATATCTGCGCTCTGCCGTCCGGCACCAAGCCTTCCCATCTGCATCATGTCAGCCAGTGTCCTGTATAGATCCTCTTCCCTGACAGTATTCTGGCACAACAATATGTCCCCGAGTCGCCCGCCACTGCGCTTCTGTAACTCAAGCGCCATATCAAGTTGTTCACGCGTGATCATCCCACGCTTTACAAGCTCATCGCCAAGCAGTGTTTTTTCACGCTGTCGGCCGGCAAGAACTGCTTCCAGCTGTGAATGGGTCAGAAATCCCATCTCAACGCAGATCGACCCAAGACGCCCGCCGTGAACTCTCTGATATGCAAGAGCAGTATTCATCTTTTCGCGATTAAGATAACCTTCCTTGATCAGTATCTCACCAATCGGCGCGCTCTTATCCTGTCCAATGAATGCTGCGAGCTGTCCGGGAGAAAGTATCCTCAGTGCGCCGAGTGCTTCACCAAGCAGCATATCATGATCCTTCTGATAATCGAGTGCCTCGTTCAGCTGTTCTTCCGTGATCAGTCCCTGGTCTATAAGCCGCGAGCCCAGTCCGCCTCTTCCGTTTCTTTTTTCTTCACCTTCCGTGCTCATTTCTTCACCTTGAATATTTTGTATTCTCCTATGCTCGCCACCTCATCGGCCCAGCCCGCACCGTTATTGTAAAGCTCTGGCCATGCGATGTTCAGTGCGTCCATGTTCCCGTAGCTGCCTATCTGTGGTACAACAATATAATCTATACCCGTTCTTACCGGATCCGCCACGCAGTCCTCAAAATCAGTGCTGCAGCTGATCACCCATTCTTCAGGATGATCTGCATTCATTATGATATAGTAAGTACGGTATGAATCCATCAGCACTCTCGAATTCCGGCAGTTTGCATTCAGATATTCCGCGACCGTTTCCGAGTTGGCAGGAATGTTCAGAAACAAATCCTCACGGAACATCGGTGACTGTGAGAATCCCCACGTAAACACCAGCGCTGACGCCGCCAATCCAACAGCCATGATCCTGACCACCATTGAGGCCCGGTCTCTTGCGGCATTTATCGCATAAGGCACAAATGCCGGAGCAAAAAACAGGGGATAGCAGACATACCTGACATATCCGCCTGATTTTCCAATAAGTATCAGAACGGTCGTAAATGCCGATAGCCCCAGGACTGAAAACACCATGATAAGTGTTTCATATCTGAAGAAGGTACCGGTCAGCGCCCTTGCTATAAGAAGAGCGGCAAACGGGATCAGCATCGGCCATATGCGCTCAAATACAAACGAGACAGCAGACAGTATACCCCCATAATCCTGATAATATGCGGAATATGCCGACATAGAATATCCTGAATCCATGAAGTAAAGCGGATTTCCGGTAATGAGCCAGTTGTATATTATCCAACATACGACCGAAAATATGAGCGGCAGAAAAGTAACCCACATAGTGCTTTCTATATACCAGAATGGTTCTATCCCTTTCCCGGGATAATACTTTCTCTCACGCTTTGAAATGAGCATGTGCAGTGTCATTCCGAGACCAACAAACAGCGCAAACGGAACTGCCTCATAGCGAATAAGGAACATGATCACGAAAGTCATGCCCATCTCCATGATATAAAAAGGCTCTCCTTTTCTGATCCAACATGTAAGACTTGATATGATCTGCATACCCGCGGCAGCCATCATGATCTCCGACATGCCATTGGCCCCGTAAAACATCACGTAAGGATTGACAACAAACAGGATTATTATGATTAGTGCATCCCTTTCCCTACATTTTAAAGTATGGAAGCATCTGTACATTGACTTGACGCCCCAGGCCTCAAAAAGGGCGCTGGCAAAAGACATACTTATGCCTTTTGTAACAAGGGGACGCCACAGCTTTGACAGCAGAACAAACGGTAGCTGGATAACGGAAGGCAACGGATTCCATACAAGTCCCATGGATGTGAGACGGTGGGGAATCGAATAGAATACATAAAAAGAATTGGCCGTCCTACTCATGGCATCACCCAAAAGTACCTTGTGGTATCCCAGATATATACCCAACGCCCATTCCATCACAAAAACAACTGCCGCTAAGCGCCACTCGTTCTTTCTCTGACGTGCGATATGTTCACCCGCAAATATCTCCGTGCGGTTCATAATGTTTCTTTTGCCCCTTTGTTCAATGTATATATATCCTTTCGTTGATTATATGCCCAGATTTTTTATTATAGCATATTTGCTGGTAAAAGTATTAATACTGTTAATAAAATGGGAATACCCCTGAAAATTTATATGATATAATCCATATATGTCATTATTCTTTACTTACGAAAACAATTTACCTTCCGGCGTAGGGTATGCCTTGTTCAGCCCCGCCCATATATCCGCGATTGCCGTAAGCCTGGTTATCATATTGCTTATAACGGTAAGGTTTGCTGTTTCAGGCGTAGAGAAGCGGCTGCGCATACGCAGGATCACAGCGATCATTCCCGTCATTCTGCTGGTACTGAGATTTACCTATGCAGTCATATACGGAGCTCCCGTAGTATATGAACTGCCTCTCCATCTGTGCAGTATGACCGGTATATTCTGTTTTATATATGAGTTTTGCCTTGAAAAATCTCCCTACGTGCGCTCGGTATTGGGTCAGGCCATGTATGCGCTCTGCCTTCCCGGAGCACTTATGGCAATACTTTTTCCCAACGGAACCATATACCCTATAATCCACTATATTTCTTTTGAAAGCTATCTGTTTCACAGTCTCATTGTCGCTTACATATTCTTAAGATTTATCGATAAGGGAATCGTCCCGAGTGTAAGAGAGGCATACAAGAGCATACTGTTCCTGCTCATTATAGTACCCCCGGTATATTTGTTTAATGTGATATTTGATACAAACTATATGTTTGTCATCCGTCCGTCCCTGGGTTCACCGCTTTACGGTTTCTACAGGGGCGGAGGATATGCGGGATATCGTATTGGATTTGCATTTACGGCATTAATTGTGATCTATATGATGAATATACTGTATGTACCGGTACATTTTCTGTCTGTCAGACACCCTGTCCGGCCACGATAAACATTATTGCAAGGATAATACCGCCTGCTGACAGGACTAATTCAATTATGACTATCGCAAGAAGCCAAAAAGGCCCTTTCTCTCCCTTTTTTCAATGCCTTTATTACAAAAATGATCGCAATGATCGATAAGATCATGGATACCGGCGGTGCAAGAAACAACCCCAGCATGACTATGATCATGAAGACAGAATGAACGGTTCCCCGGTTGGTAGGACCTTCCAGCACAGAAGCGACAACCAGGGTAGTTTATTTAATTAGCATATTATTGTCACATTTGATATTGAATGTATATTATAAAACATGTATACTATCGATAAAACATTTACGGAGGAGACATAATGAACAGATATAAGGTATCAGGATTCAGATCCATCAGGGATAAAGAAAGGTTCTGCTCGGAACTCACCCATGACATCAGGATAAACAGTCAGGAAATGCGGGGACTTACTTTTGAATCCGAAAAAGAGATCGGCTATCTGATGGACAGGCTTAAGAATAAATCAATCTGTCAGGGACTTAAAGTTGCAGTTCTGGATTCATAGCTTATTCCTATGATCATCTATTCCATTGAATATGTCATCATTTCATATTTCAGCCTGCTTCCTTCAGTAATTTCAGGCGGAAGCAGGGCTCTTGCAACCAGCTTGAGATCATCCGACTCTGTATCGGTTCTTTTAAGGTTCGCATAATCCCCATCTATACTTACAACTTCGTAATACCATGTTTCCATATCAATACCTCTCGCACAGATCGCCACTCTTCTCATTCCCTTCAGTTATCGGCAAAGTTGAACATCTTCTCGAAACGGTCTCCGTTAAACTGTCTGGCTAACGATACACCTCCGCAGTGGCAGGAGTACATAAACGCCTCGCAGCGGGACAGCATATAGATTGAATACAGATAGTTCACCACTGTATCCTCAATGTAAGCATCATATTCTCCGTCAGGGTGGCGGAGCCTGTCAAGCTCACTGATCGTTGTGATCCCATCCTGAAAATCGGAAGCTCTGTAACGTTCCTGAGGCACAGAGACCAGATTCCTTCCAAATGCGCTGATCATGTCATCAAAAATATCACCATCTTCGGTAGCAAGAAATATCTTATCGTAGCTTCCCTGCTCAAACCATTTCGCAACGACAGGTGCTACTTCCGAAAAAGCGCGGTGACAGTTACCCTCTCCCTCATCAGATGAAATGTAATCGATTCCGCGAAGCAGTACACCAAGCATCCGCTGATCCCGGATGACAGCGTCTCCGTACATCTTCATCTCACCCAAAAAGGTAGGCTGTACTATTGAAATATCCAGATCCACCTTCTGCCTGAGCATTTTTGTATGCATAACGGAATAAAGATCGATCAGGCGGATCGTATTGCCATCACCCGCATCTTCCGGAGTAAATGGAAGCCTCAGGTACTTTTTAAGCATTCCATCCAAAAAGCAGGTGCAGCCGGGCTTGATCGTTACCTGCATGCCCAATGCACCGAAGAAAGCCCTTGCGCGTCCGTAAGCCAGGAGGAGTCCTTCGATCCCCTCCGTTTTCGGCATCACAAGTTCCACATATTTCACATCCTCAGGATCCAGCGGCGTAAGCCATTGGAATAAGAATACATGGTGGAATAACACCATGGCATCCATCCTGGTAAAATCACCATCGAAAGTTGACGGAACAAAATGTCCAAAAACAGGAAGCGCACCGGAAGGTGCCTGATCCGCATACATAAGCCTTGGGGTTTCCTCCTTGGATATAAACCATTGTATGCGTTCATCCGCAAAGAAAACGGTCTTGTCGGTAACGGCAAGCAGGACTCTTGCAAGCACCACGCTATACTCACTCACCTGTTCAAACCAGACGCTGTCATAGCCCTTTATCAGATCCAGGCACAGGCTTGCGGTCCTCTTCTCATCATAGGTCAGATATGAAGGATACAGAAGCATATTGTCATAATGCTTCGAATGTACATACTCTCCGCTCGCTTCTGCCCAGGACTGATTCTCATCATAGACGAGCCCATATAGGGGATTCCCTTCCCCGTCCGTCACGTCAAAGCATCTCTCACCTTCACTTACATATGCGAGTGCCTCATGGAAGATCTCCGGCCCATGCTTCAGCTTTCGGTAATTCATGCCTTCCCGGACTTCACACAGATTCAACATACCTACTATTCTCCTTCTTCAAGAATGACCGCTGTTTTGCGCCTTAACATTTGGATTATCGCTTCTGCTGTGGGTGGACAGCCCATAACGCACTGTCCTGCATTCTGACAGCACCTCCCGATCCCGATACCATCGAGTTCCCTCCCCCGGTGGCCCTGTCCTATATATATCCTGTCCTTTGTCTTAATTCCTTCTCTGTCTGCGATATACAGAGCCCTTACAAGTGAAGCAAAACAGGCTGAGCAGGCGCTGTCAGCTTCAACATTGGCTACAAGCCTCTTGATCATCCCGGATGCCTTGGGGTATTCCTGTGCATTCACCGGTTCATTAAGCTTTATTATATCATCTTCGGATAAATCTGTGCTACCTGCTCCCCACTTT
>JAILCT010000100.1 GCA_024690425.1 Lachnospiraceae bacterium
GGCACAAGGATATTCATGTACTTTACCATCCAGTCAAATATAGCAATAGCACTTATCTGTGCTGTCGGCCTGTTTGTGCTTGAGCGAGGTAAGGATATCAGTGGAACATGGTACATTGTAAAGTTTGTTGGAACCGTCGCCATAACGCTTACAGGTGTTGTGTTTGTTATCGTGCTGGCTCCTACTCTTGGGGACAGGGCATGGAATGCGCATAATGTTCTTACTCATGTCGTGGTTCCGATAGCGGCCGTTATCGATTTCTTTATTGTAATGGCAGGTGTGACGATCAGGAAGATAAATGTTTTCTTTTGTATCCTTCCTCCCCTGTTGTATGCCATATATGCAGGGATAGGATATGTACGGGGATGGGAATTCTCTGGCGGCCATAACTATCCCTACTTTTTCCTGAACTGGGGAAGTCCTGCCGGTGCTTTTGGATTTACCGATGAGCTGCCTTATATGGGGAGTGCATGGTGGATACTGGCACTGTTTGTATTTCTTGTGATCATCGGCTTTATCTATCTGGTCATAGCTGAGAGGATCGGGAAGAGATCCAAACAGAAATCCCGTGAAGGGATCCGAACAGAAACCCCTTGAAGGAACCCAAACAGAAGACCTTGATACAATCCGTGACAAATCTGTATGGAAAGATGAGTAGGATTTCACTGGGATAATTAAATATCCATCAGATCAAAGCACTTGACTTTCATTTCATATATAAGTATATTCTTGAGTAGTTCTGTTATTTCTTTTACATTTAAGATCATTTTTTTAGAGCATACCTTTTTTAAGTGGAATTGTTCGGTTCTGTTGTTTTCAGCCACAATATTGCGTGTCAACATTTCGTAGACAATACACGCCTTGGAGAAATATGGCGTGTGTGCGTGTCATTTTATAGTTTAATCGTTGGATTTTTAGTTACCTTTCTAGAAATTTACACGCATATAAGAAAATTGAACAATAGGCGTGTCTGCCAATTTAATACCTGGTAAGGTGTCGACACGCAGAAGAGAATTATGATCTGAAATGCGTGTGGGATAGTTTTTATCCAGCTACACACTGACACGCAGGTTGGGGTTATTTTCCTGGTGGCGTGTTGCATATCTCTTATTTCTCGAAATGTTGACACGCAAAAAGAGTATAAATATCTAGCGCGTGTACAAAATTTAATTTCAAATAATTGGTATACACGCATATTGACTCATAGTTCTCAAGTGCGTGCTCCACGAGATTAACTGTAGTACAGATAACAACATATAAAGAAATCAAACAGAAAGCCCCCCAAAAAAAGTAAGCAGCAGAAAGAGAATTTAAAACAGAAAAGGAGTGAATTGTTATGGAGGATTGCAGATTACAATTAGAGAAACAGCTTGTACAGGTGAATCAAATGATCACAGCTGTAGAGAAAAGACTGGCTCACAGCAAAAACGCAGGGAAACAAACAATCCGTATCTCGGTTCGCAAGAATGGTTTCCAATATTACAAAGTGGATAAGAACGGAAAACGTGTTTATGTAAAGAACAGTGATATGCCATTGATAAAACGTGCCGTGCAGCGTGATTATAACGAACAGACACTGAATACACTGCGAACCTTACGATATCGAATAGAACGTTTTCTAAAGTTATATAATCCATACGCTGTAGAGGACATTTACAATAAGCTGTGCGATGCACGTAAGGTTCTTATCACACCTATCATTCCGACAGACGAAGACTTTATCAGTGAATGGAAGCATACCAATGCAGGAGGACAGAACGAATACCCTGTGGAAACATCATATCTTACTCAGCAGGGAGAATGTGTCAGATCAAAATCAGAGAAGATCCTGGCAGATATGTTTCTTAAATATGAAATACCATATTGTTACGAACCAAAACTTATACTGGATAATGGAAGGACAGTTTATCCGGATTTCGTTCTTCTTAATGTACGTACCAGAAAAACAATATACTGGGAACATTTCGGTTTGATATCAAATGGTGAGTATGCTTCACATTCTCTCGAAAAACTTCATGCTTATGAAGCAAACAGCTGGATCGTCGGAGATAACCTATTGTATTCGATGGAGTCGGAACTGATGCCCTTAGATGTAAGCTTATTGGAAGAAAAAGTGAGACATTATCTGTTATAATATTTATTGATGGATTATTCGATAGGGTATTAGATCCTGCATATGAGCTGGCTATATTCAGGGGTATGGAACCTTCAGCAGGCCTTGACAAACAGTATATGCCGTCATTAAATTTAAGACAGTGGAATTGTAAATGAAGGATATAAATTGCAAATGAAAGAGATCACAAGAAGAGAAGCCGCAATGGACAATTTCCTTAAGGGATATAACTGTTCGCAGGCGATAATACTTGCATTTGAGGACCTGCTTCCTGTTGATAAAGTCACGCTTTCAAAAATGGCTTCTTCATTCGGAGGAGGAATGGGAAGGCTTAGGGAGGTGTGCGGCTCCGTCAGCGGAATGTTCATGGCTGCGGGGCTCCTATATGGTTATGACGGCCCTGAGACCGGACAGGTGAAGGCGGATCATTATAAGAGGATACAGGAACTTGCGCATAGATTTGAAGAAAAGCACGGAACGATAATATGCAGGGAAATGCTGGGATTGAGTGAGGGTCACGATAGTCCTGTTCCCGAAGCACGAACAGCCTCTTATTATAAGAAAAGACCCTGCGTTCAGATAATAGGTGATGCTGCACAGATACTTGAAGAGTATATAGAGGAGAATCCGCCGGAAAGCCCTGCTGCATCCAAAGTTGAAAACATTTAGTATAAATGCGCTGACAGCAGTGAGGCTTGATGGGGATAATAACGAATGATACAGATAAAATGTACCAATTGTATACACTGTGAGACCGCATATTATCAAGAAGACAAGATATGTCTGCCGCAGCGGTTTAACTCATCCGATCCCAGAAATACTACGGATAATATTGCCTGTAAGTATTATGAGGAGGCTCCGCGAAACCGTGAGAGGTCAGAACTCGGAGGCATAATCATCCGGGAAATCTGGGACGAAGAGGAGGGACGCTACATCGAAGACCGTCCTTTGATGATCTTCTGAACCGCCATTTACTGTATGATATTAAAGCCGTTGATCACGTCATAGATGAGAGAGGTGTTCATGCTGAATTCAATTAAGTGCGCAGACAAAACTAATAATAAAATGATCGGAAAGCTCTTTTTTAACATGCTTCCGGTTCAGATACTGATATTTGCCATGGGATCGGTCAATTCAATAGTGGATGGTGTTATGGCCGGCAGGTTTATTGATGCATCTACGGTCGGAGTTATCGGTCTGTATTATTCCATGGTCAATATCATAAATGCGGCAGGCTCGGTTTTGCTTGGAGGTTCGGCGGTACTGTGCGGACGGTTTATGGGTAAAGGCGACATGGAGAAGACGGAAGGAGTCTTTTCACTCAACATGGCCATTACATTTATCATAGGCTTGCTGCTTACCATTGTAAGCTTCCTGTTCCCGGGCCAACTGGCTGTTGCCCTGGGAAGTAATGATGAGCTTAAGAGCAGCCTTGTAACCTATATCGTTGGATACGCGATAGGTATCCTTCCAATGCTCTTTGCCCAGCAGATCGCATCTTTTTTACAGCTTGAGAGACAGAACCTGCGCGGCTATATCGGTATTGCCGGTATGACCGGTGCAAATATATTTCTGGATATTCTCCTCGTAGGGATCATGAAAATGGGTATCCTGGGCCTGGCTCTTGCAACTTCATTCAGCAATATAGTTTATTTTCTTATTCTTGTTCCTTATTATTTCACTAAGAAGGCGCAGCTGCGTTTCGCGGTAAAGAAGATCCTTTGGGATCTTTCGGCCACCTTATTGAAAATCGGATTACCCGGGGCTCTGCTTGTATTCTTCATAGCGATACGCGGGATCGTGATAAACAGGATACTCCTGCGTTATGCCGGTAATAACGGCCTGTCGGCAATGTCTGCCTTTAATATGATATGCGGCATCCTGATAGCATATTGTCTGGGCAACGGTGCGGTCGTACGTATGCTCATCAGTGTATTTGCGGGGGAGGAGGACAAGGATTCGATCAGCCAGCTCTTCAGGATCCTGTTTACCAGGGCACTGCTCATGTCATGCTTTGTGGCCATGATCATTGTCATGCTTGCGATGCCGCTTGCGAATATCTTCTTTTCGAACAGGAATTCCGAGGTCTTTCACCTTACCCACCAGCTTTTTGTCATATATGGTCTGTGTATCCCCCTTATACTTATCTGCCAGATAAATGCCAACTACCTACAGGCCATGGGACATGCGGCGTTTGTGAATTTCCTGTCGGTATTTGACGGCTTTTTTGCAATGGTTATCCCGGCTGCAGTACTTGCTCCGGTTTTGGGTGCATTTGGAGTATGGATCGCCAATCCGATAGGTATCATACTTACCATTCTCACAGTACCGGTGTATCGCCTGGTTTATTTTAAGCGGCTTCCAAAGTCAGTTGATGACTTCATGTTTTTCCGGGAGGACTTCGGAGTCGCTCCGGAGGATTCCTTGTTGATCCCCATAAGAGACAGGGAGGAGCTTACCATGGCAGCCTCCGCTGTTCAGGAATTCTGTGAGGGACATGAGATTAATAAAAGGGTTTCCTATTATACGGCACTATGCCTTGAGGAGATAGCGGGTAATGTCCTGCAGCACGGGTTTTCCGCCGATAAAAAGAACCATTCGCTGAATGTGAGAGTCATCAATTTCGGCGACAGGATCATGCTTCGCATCAAGGATGACTGCATTCCGTTTAATCCCGAGGAGATTGCGCGGATGGTACAAGATGAAGATGGCGCTTTTGATAATATCGGGATACGGATGGTGTATAAGATTGCTGACGATGTCAATTATCAGAACCTTTTGGGGCTTAATGTTCTGACGATCACCATCCATGAACAGGATCTTATGAAAATAGAAAAAACCGATTACCTTCTCGAGAGAACACTGGCAAGGCTTGATCCTGACCTGCACGGGAGATTCCGTGATACTGTTTTTATAGTACAGAGCATCCTGTCGCGGTATAAACTGCTGTTCCCCGAGTTTACCGACCATACGGAGCTCCACAGCTTTACGGTCATTGATGCCTGCAACCGGCTGATCGGCCGCGATCAGGTGGATAGGCTTAACAAGGATGAGATATATATTCTGCTCATGGGCTGCTATCTTCATGATACCGGTATGGGAATAAGTATGGGAGACTTTGATGAGTTTAAGGACCGCCTGGATAAAAGTGACTATTTTGAAATGTATCCGGATGCTACGATCGCTGACTTTGTCAGGGATCGTCATAATGAATTCAGCGGCTTCTTTATAGAAAAATATGCGGATCTTTTTGAATTCCCTTCTTCGGAATATGTTTTTGCTGTTAAACAGGTTGCGAGAGGACACCGCAAGACAGACCTGTTTGATGAAAAGGAGTATCCCGCAGATTTTAGGCTTCCCAACGGAAATACGGTATGTCTGCCGTACCTTGCAGCCCTGTTAAGGCTGGCAGACGAGATCGATGTCGTTGCCACCCGTAATCCTATTCTTCTTTATGATATGGGAGCTTTTACCAGGGAGAAGGATATAGTGGAAAATAAGAAACTGGAAGCTGTAAAGTCAATGATGATGACCGGGGAGGCTTTTGTTCTGTCATATGAAACGGATGAGGAAAAGATCGCAAAAGCTCTTGATGAAATGGCGGCGAAGATGCAGAAAACCCTTGACATGTGCAGAAGAGTGATCAATGAAAGAACGGACTATAAGCTGTCCCAGAAGAAGATAGTACTTGTAAGGATTCAGGGCGATAAAATGGGACAAGACCAATAAAACGAAAAGTGCCCGACCTTGGGGAGATCGGGCATGATAGGGGTATAAAGTTTTCGGTTGAAGAATTAAATAACTCTTACGGTGATATAATAGCACAGCTTTTAAATTAAAACAAGTCGCACAATACACTGCCAATGTGACGGAAGAAGGTATTGTGCGCGTTTTTTGTTACGTTAAGCGAATAATGTAGCGGCATATTTTTGGGTGTACTGTTACAAAGCGATACAATGATCGGAAAATATGACAAAATTATTTTGAAAAATTTTTAAAAATCAATATATGTTGTGTTTTCGGGACAAAAAAACAACAATATAGGGTGACCATATGCTATAATCGAAAAGTGATAACAGGACTGGAAAATCAGGTTGCGGGAGGGATATTATGAATGTTTTGGACACCGTATGGTTTAAGGGATTTGTCAGGATGGCTGATGACGGTTACAACATGGGATGGCATGAGTGCAACGGAGGGAACCTGTCCTACAGGATAAAAAGTGAGGAGATAGATGAAGTAAGGGACTGCCTGAAGGAAGGAGCCTGGTCGGATATAGGGACCGACGTTCCGGATCTTGCAGGGGAGTTCTTCGTTATAACGGGAACCGGTAAGTATTTCAGGAATATAATACTTGATCCCGAGGACACGCTGGGGATAATCGAGGTGAATGATAAAGGTACCGGATATCGGACTGTTTGGGGATACGTCAACGGAGCAAGACCCACATCCGAACTCCCGGCCCACCTTATGAATCAGCAGATCAAGAAGAGGGTGACGGGCGGTGAATACAGGGTAGTGTATCATGCACATCCGTCCAATGTTATTGCGCTTACTTTCGTCCTCCCTCTTAAGGATGAGGTGTTCACAAGAGAACTGTGGGGGATCATGACCGAGTGCCCTCTTGTTATTCCCCGGGGTATAGGAGTTGTTCCGTGGCTTGTTCCGGGAAGCGTTGAGCTCGGAAGGGCTACAGCCGATCTTATGGACAGGTATGATGCTGCCATATGGGCACATCATGGGATGTTTGCCACGGGTAAGAGCTTTGATTCGACTTTCGGGCTTATGCATACGGTTGAGAAGTCGGCAGGGATACTGATCAAGCAGATGTCAACGGGACGGGATAAGATAAACCATATAACTGCCGATCAGTTCCGCGAGCTGGCCGACAGGTTTTCCCTTAAACTTGACGAGAGTTTCCTTGTATAAGCTATCATATTTTTGGGGCTTGTCATATCTTTAGCCGGGTATGTCAGATATTCCCGGGATAGACGCATTTAAGCCTTGCACCGGCAAGCTCTGCAAGGTGAAGCACCTTTGATACATCCGTTGCCGGACGGTCTGTCATCTTATATCTTGGGAAGAACCTGCTTATATGAAGGGGGATATCATATCCTCCTTCAAGAGACAGGATATAGTCGCATATATCATTCATTTCTTCGTCAGAATCATTCATGCCCGGTACGATAAGAGTTGTGAGTTCGACATGTGAAGTCTTTACAGCTTCTTCTATAAATCCCGTTACCGTATCGAGGTTTCCGCCGAGTGTGCCTGTGTAGGTATCACTTCTGAAAGCCTTAAGATCTATGTTGAGCGCATCAATATAGGGAAGGATCTCCCGGGCTATGGGCCTGTTGATGCAGCCTGCCGTAACAAGCACTGTCTTAAGGCCTGCCTCTTTTGCCTTCCTTGAAGTATCGAGCACATATTCGTATCCGATAAGGGGCTCATTGTAGGTAAAGGCGATACCTATGTTCCCCTTGCTGCGTGTGCCAAGGGCAAGGGTTACAAGTTCGTCCGGATCAAGCCTGTTATCATCACTGAGAAAAGGAGATCCGTCACTTGAGGAGATCTCGTGATTCTGACAGAAAGGGCAGGACAGATTGCAGCCGAAGCTTCCCACAGAGAGAATGAAACTGCCAGGGTAAAAGCGGTTAAGAGGCTTCTTCTCGATCGGATCAAGGGCTAAAGAGGTGATGATACCGTAATTGACAGGTATTATCCTGTCGCCCATATCATCCTTAACATGTTTTCGCGCCCTGCATCTGCCGACTGCACCTTCTTCAAGGCGGCAGGCATGAGGACATACGGGACAGGTCATAACAGTGGTTGACATAACACATCTCCCTTTATCGGCTGCGGTTTTCTTTGACAACAACATTTATCATTAGTCGTGGCGTTCATCCTCATTCATGAAGCACTCGCAGAACCTTCCGGAGAAGGATGCAGGCTCGCCGGCTTCATCAAGGTGACGGATATCACCGAAGGAAGTCATCCTGAAGGAGGCAATCCCCTGCCTGCGCTCTTCGGTCACGACAGTCGTCACGGATGTGGGAGCTGCTATCATGCCATGCCACAGGACCATGGGCGAAGCACCGAAGAGGTGGCTGAGCATAAGGGCTGTTACACCGAAGTGGCAGAAGAGGGCAAGAGTATCATTGTTCGGGCGGACGGCCCTGTATATGCGGCCATCACGTTCATAACCATGTGCTGCAAGAAGGTCATCGAGTCCCTTCCATACAGCTTCCGCATTTTCCCTTATATTTCCTGCTTTGAGTATGTCATCATCATACCATGCGTCACGATCATAGAAACAGTCACGTACTGTCCAGTCCTGAGGGAGCCAGTCCCAGCAGATATGTGTCCGCTCAGGTGAGTCAGGGCGGACTATCTGGGGGTCAAATTCTCTGAGCCAGTCATATGTCACAGCCTCCATATTCATTGCTTCAAGACACGGCTTTGCAGTAAGCTGTGCCCTCCCCAGCGGGGAGACGAAGCACTCATCCACATGGGTTTTTGCCATTCGCTTAGCCAGGAGAGCGGCTTCACGAACGCCCTTTTCGGTAAGGGAGTCGGTTACATAATCGGGATCTCCGTGGCGGATAAATAATAGTTTCATAACATCTCCTTTATATGATTCCAAGGAAACCGGCCATATTGCCGCGCTTCCCCTTTGATGCACGGTGAGAGAACAGATAATCGGGATTACAGCATGTGCATATCCCGGGCATCTCTATATTGCCTTCAGGTACGCCTGATTCAAGCATTATAAGGCGGTTGGCGGCCCGAAGATCGAGCAGGTACTTATTGTGTCTCTTGCTCATCAGGAACTTGTGCTCGTCAAGTGTATCGCCCGCAGTAAGAAGACAGCCGGGGAATTCCTTCATGAACTCATCGGCGACGTCTTCACTTACCTCATAGCAGTCCATACATATTGAAGGGCCTATCGCACATATAAGATCGGAAGGATCCGTTCCGAAGTTATCATGCATTGCCTTTATGGTTACCTGGCCCATCCTGTTTACGGTGCCGCGCCAGCCCGAGTGGGACAGGCCTATTGCCCTGTTGACCGGATCGACGAAGAAGAGAGGGACACAGTCGGCATAGAAGGTGGTAAGGACAAGACCCGGCTGCGCGGTTATAAGTCCGTCAACGTCATTATAGCCTGTCGGTCTGGTAACACCCTTGCCCGCATCATCCGCTGTTACAAGACGTACATTTACCGTGTGCGTCTGTACACCCGTGACAAGATCACCCGGTGAACAGCCAAGGACTCCGGCCATGCGCCTGAAGTTCTCATCTACATTCTCCCTGACATCTCCTCTTGTATATCCGAGATTCATGGAAGAGTAGATGCCCCGGCTTACTCCGCCGATCCGTGTGGAGAAGGCATGCCGTATTCCGGGGATCATTCCTATATTTTCAAATGTAAGATATTCAACACCATCGTGCGTGTTCTTTATCATAAGTGCCTCCCGGTATATCCATGCGTCCGGCAGGATATCCATAAACAGTATAACGGAAACGTGTCAACTTGGCAAAAAAGTTGTTTTGGGGATTAAAGTGGAGTACAATGAACATGTTAACATGTTATAGGGGTGGATGAAGTGGGAAACAATGATAATAACGGCAAGGGAATGAAATTTTCAAAAGCGGTAAACAGGATAATGCCCGCAGCGATAGTCATTATGCTGCTGATAAGTGTATGCTATCTTGTGGCCGGACAGATGCTTCTTGTGAACGACAGAGGGGTGAGTTCCGGGGACAGCCAGTGCCTTGATCATTATTTCGAAGTAAAGCGTGAGGATGGCGGGTACGAGAGCATAACGATCCCCGGCACCTATGAACAGTACGGGGATGGTGAACTGGTACTTACAACCGAACTTACACCGAATGTTATCGATGAGTGGCTCATGATATGGAATATGGGACATGTGCTGAATGTGTATATAGATGATGAACTGCGCTCGGCGGTCAATATCGACGGAAGAAGGCTCTTTAAGGGATATATGGTTTATCAGTTTGATTTTGTCAGGCTTAAAGAGAGTGACACAGGGAAGACACTGAGCATTCATTTTCCGGAATATGCCAATGAAAATCACCAGCTGGGGTCTGTATATACGGGGGACAAGGCATCGCTCCTTCTTAGGGCGATACGCCCGTACCAGTTTTCACTGGTTCTCGGACTTGTGATGGTTGCTGTCGGCATCATTACAATAGTGAGGGTAAGGGTCCTGCCAAGGAAGGACGAGAGGGCTTATGAGCTTTTCTATATGAGTGCCGGAGTTACGTTTGCATCGGCCTGGTTTTTATTTAATTCACCGGCCGCACAGTTCCTGTTCCCGAATATAGAGACGGCGAAGGACTGTGCATTTTTCTTCGCATCCATGATCGCGCTTCCCTTCCTTATGTATATCGGAAGGCTGCTGAAGGGAAGGTATGCGGTTAGCCTGTCTGTACTTAAGATACTTGCGGTCATCAGTTATCTGATCCTTACGGTGGGCTTTTTCTTTACGGACTTCTCAATAAATGATCTGTTCATACCTACGGAGATAACGGATGTTGCATCTTTGGGAGTTACGCTTGCGATCCTGACGGGTGATATACAGAGCAGGAGGATAAGAGAGTATTATCTTGCTGCAGTGGGTCTGGTAGGATTTGTTGCGCTGGCCCTCATATATGTGATCCTCTTTATCCTCTTTCCGTTCAGGGGGGATGGCGGAGCAGTGCTCATGCTGGGAATAGTCCTTTTGTACTTTACTTCGATGGGTTCGTATTTTAAGAACAAAGTCAGGGGCAGGAAGCCATCGGCTTAATTGACAGCGGATATGGACAAATAACCATATATTTAGTATACTTATGCGGGTATGACCACAAGCCATAGTGGAATGCCCGCTGATTTATGTTCATGATAACGGAGGTGGCACATGGCAGATAACAGACCGACAGGCCGGCAGAGGAAGGTCCTCGACGGCGGGATGGATGTACATAAAAGGGGCGAAGGCCTTGGAACAGGTCCGGTAGGTTCGGGCGGAAGGCCGGAGGGCTCGTCAGGTGGTGGCGGCGGTCCGTTAAGGTCGGGCGGAAGTAAGCTCGCACTCGTTGCCATAGTTCTCCTTCTTCTGTTCGGAGGCGGAAGCAGCCTGTTCTCATCGGATTCGTCTGATGAGACATATAACGAACCTCAGGTGCAGCAGGAGCAGGGACAGGGACCGGGTCACAGCCTTGCAGACAGCACCGTTAATGAACCCTTCGCACCGGCAGGCCAGGGGAGTACTGCGGCCGATACCACTGTTGCGGAAGGGGCAAGGGATAAGTTTACAACATTGAAGGGTGACGGTTCCGATACCGTTACAATCATGGTATATATGTGCGGTACCGACCTTGAGAGCAGGCACGGAATGGCCACCAGCGACCTTAATGAGATGGCTAAGGCAACCCTGTCGGACAAGGTTAATATAATCGTGTACACGGGCGGATGCTCAAGGTGGACCAATAATGTTGTAAGCTCAAGGACCAACCAGATATACCGTGTTAAGAACGGCGGCCTTGAGTGCCTTGAAGCGGATATGGGTCCAGAAGTCATGGTTAAGCCTGCAACACTTACAGGCTTTATCAAATACTGTAATAAGAACTTTCCGGCGGACAGGAATGAGATAATCTTCTGGGATCACGGCGGCGGGTCCCTGAGCGGTTACGGATATGATGAGAAGAATGCCGGAAGCGGTTCGATGACTCTTGCAGGGATCAACACCGCCTTTAAGGATGCGGGAGTTAAGTTCGATTTTATCGGGTTTGATGCCTGCCTTATGGCGACCGTGGAGAATGCCCTGATGCTTGAACAGTACGGTGACTATCTGATCGCTTCCGAAGAGACTGAGCCGGGTGTGGGCTGGTATTATACCAACTGGCTGACAGCCCTGTCCAAGGATACGTCAATGCCGACCGTTGAGATAGGCAGACGTATAGTGGATGATTTTGTCGATGTATGCAATCAGAAGTGCCCCGGACAGAAGACGACCCTGTCGGTTGTTGACCTGGCAGAACTTAAGGCGACCGTGCCCACCGAGCTGACTGATTTTGCGAGATCGACTAATGAACTTATCAAGAATAAGGAATACAAGCAGGTGTCGGATGCAAGGTACAATACAAGGGAATTCGCCCAGTCTTCGAAGATAGATCAGGTAGACCTTGTACACCTGTGCAAGAATATGGGAACGAGTGAGGGCAGCGATCTGGCTAAGGCGTTACAGGGTGCTGTCAAGTACAACAGGACAGCGACCTGCATAAACAATGCCAACGGCCTGTCAATATACTTCCCGTATAAGAAGGCGGGTAATGTCAGGAATGCTCTTGCCACCTATCAGCAGATAGGCATGGATGAGGAATACAGTAACTGTATCAAGGAATTCGCAGGACTTGAAGCGAGCGGCCAGATATCAGCGGGAGGTATGTCAAGCCCCATGCCTTCACTGTTCGGAACGCTGCTTGGCGGAGGTGTTTCCCAGGAACCTTCAGGCGGGAGCTATGACCTTATTTCCGGTATGCTCGGAAGCCTTCTGTCGGGTCAGACAAGTGCGGGAACTTATGGGTTTGACAGCGGACTTCTCGACATCATGAGCGGAAGGTCATTGAGCAACGAGGAGACTGCCCAGTATATTTCGGATAATTACTTTAACGCCGATGACCTTGTATGGACCAGGGATGGCGACGGCAACAGCGTGATCCATTTATCGGATGACCAGTGGAGCCTTATCAAGGAAGTTGAACTCAATATCTTCTTTGACGACGGAGAAGGCTATATAGATCTGGGTCTTGATAATGTATTTACGATCGATGATGACGGTAATCTTATCGGTGATGACAGCAACATGGCGATGTCAATAGACGGAGAGCCTGTAGCCTTCTATGTGCTGGATACGGTTGAGGACGGGAATGACACGATAACCACGGGTTACGTTCCTGCCCTGCTGAACGGAGAGAGGGTAGAGCTCATCATTGTATATGAGAATGAAGATGTCCCATATATAGCAGGAGCGAGAAGCGTATATATGAAGGGAGAGACCGAGACGATCGCCAAGAACCTTACCGATGTCAAGGCAGGGGATAAGATCGATTTTCTGTGTGATTATTATTCCTATGACGGTGAGTATCAGGATTCTTATATGCTCGGTGAACAGATCACATTATCTGATGATGTTGAGATAGGATATCGTGATTACGGTGACAATGATGCCAGGATAATGTACCGGTTAACGGACATATATCAGCAACATTACTGGACCCCGGTAATGCCATAGATTTAAGAGGCTGAGATGATAGACGGAATAATATTTGATGTCGACGGAACCCTGTGGGATTCAACGCCGATAGTAGAGAAGGCTTGGAACGAAGCACTTAAGGATAACGGGTTTGGGGATTATTCGGTGACGGCCGACCAGCTAAAGGGTCTCTTCGGTAAGCCCATGCCTGAGATAATAGAAGCGATAATGCCGGGGGTATCCGAAGATAAGAGAGAAGAATTCGCACCCAAGTGCTACGGCTATGAGCACGAATACCTGACAAAAGAACCCGGTATAATGTACCCTAAGATAATAGAGACCATACGGGAACTTGCCGGATCGCATGAGATATATATAGTCAGCAACTGCCAGGCCGGATATATAGAACTGTTCCTGTCATGGAGTCATATAGATGATGTGGTCAGAGATCATGTATGTCTTGGAGACAACGGTCTCCTTAAGGCCGACAACATAAGATACATTGTGGACAAGCACGGACTTAAGGATCCGGTATATATAGGCGACATCCAGGGAGATGCAGATGCATCGAAGGCCGCCGGTGTTAAGTTCATCCATGCTGCATACGGGTTCGGAAGTGTAAAGAAGGAAGATACCTACGCTTCGGTAACCGAATCTTGGGAACTGGTTAAAATTATAGGAAACGGAGAGGATCAGGGAAATGTTTAAGTTCAGGGTATTAAGTAAAGGAATTGTGTCATTTATAGCCGCGGCTTCTGTTATAACAATGTCCGGCGGAGTAACTGTGGGAGCAACTACGACAACAGCAGGAGCGTGGCCTACACCCATACCGACGCCTGCACCGGTGGCTCAACCGGCAGCAGTACAGCCCGCACCTGCAACCACAGCACAGTCGGCATCTGCAGCCCAGCCCACACCGGCAGCAACAGACCAGCCGTCAGTACCTGCAGCAACCCAGGCACCGGTAACACCCAATCCCATACCGGCATCACAGGCGCCGTCGATTCTGTCCGTAACGGATATAATCGCACTTGTGGGACATCCCAGGCTTAACACCACTCCGGTTGCCAGCCAGGCACCCGTTGTGACAAGCGTGGCTGCAACAGACACACCGGTGATGGTAGACCTTATCATTTTCGCCGGACAGTCCAATATGTCGGGTAACGGCGGTAATGCAGCTTTGGCACCTGCAGTTCCTGCAGGAGCAGGCTTTGAATACAGGCCCACTTCATCGCCCAATGCTCTTTACCCGCTTGCTGAGCCTTTCGGAAGGAATGAAAGAGGATTTATAAGTGATCAGCCGCAGTTCCAGAACGGTACCATGGTCTCGGCATTTGTGAATACATATTTCCAGAAGACAGGAGTACCTGTTGTCGCGGTTCCCGCCACCTGCGGGGGAACGGATTCCTCCTTCTGGGCATCACCCGCAGCCAAGGCCGACCTTCTGTCAAGATACAACAAGGCCAAGGCCTATCTTGAGAAGAATAACTTCAAGGTTAGAAAGAAGTTCCTTGTTTTCATGCAGGGTGAATCGGATGCGGTAAAGGGGATATCGGCCTTCGATTACAAGAACAATTTGACCAGTGCTTTCCAGCCTCTTCTTGCGGGCGGCCTGGACCAGGTATTCCTTATAACACCCGGTTATGCGGTAAACGGGATGTTCTCATATGATGATGTGGTCAACGCACAGACCGATCTGTGTAATTCGAATAACATGTTCACCCTTGCTTCGAATGTGCTCCATTCACAGTCCATGAACGTTTACCTTGATGATGCGGTCCACTATAACCAGCAGGGCCTTAACCTTGCAGGCAGTTCCGCAGCGGGCAGGGTAGCAGCTTTCGCGGGCGGTATAAAATAAGGCGGGGAGTGATTTGGGATGAAGATAATACTTGGTTCGGCTTCTCCCAGGCGTAAGGATATACTTACGCAGGCCGGAATAGAATACGAGGTCATCGTAAGTGACTGCGAAGAAGTGATAACCGAATACCTGCCGCAGAATGTGGTAAGGGAACTGTCTGCGCAGAAGGCGGAAGATGTCCTGAAAAAGGCCCTGGATAAATACGGAGACGGGGAGGATATCCTTGTGATAGGTGCCGATACCGTCGTTGCTTTTGAAGATAACATTTACGGTAAGCCATCTGACAGGGATGAGGCCGTAAGGATGCTTAAGAACCTGTCGGGACGGACGCATCAGGTCTATACGGGAGTGACTGTCATAAGAGGAGATTCAAGGATCAACTTTGCCGACTGTACGGATGTGTCGGTTTATGATGTTTCGGATGATGAGATAGAAAGATATGTCGATTCCGGTGAGCCTATGGATAAGGCCGGAGCCTATGCGATTCAGGGTGGATTTGCCAGATATATAAGAGAGATCAGGGGAGAGTACAATAATGTGGTCGGTTTCCCTATCGCAAGGACCCTGCATGAGCTGAAGAAGGCAGGAATAAACTTATAGAAAACTATATTACATAAAAGATCATCGCAAAGAAGTGGAGTATGCTTCCCGCAAGAACGAAGAGATGGAAGATCGAGTGGACCCATTTAAGCTTCTTGCCGATGCCATATAAAATGGCACCTATCGTATAACACAGACCTCCGCCCATGAGCCAGAAGAAGCCCTTTAAGGATATGGCTTCGATCAGAGGCCTGAATGCAAATATTATGCCCCATCCCATGCCTACATAACATATCATGGAAAATACCTGATATTTCTTTATATCGATCGCGGTAAGGGTTATGGCAAGAGCTGCCAGTCCCCATATGATACCGAACATAACCCAGCAGGCAACGAGGGATACACGTCTGAGTCCCGCAAGACATACGGGAGTGTAGGTTCCTGCTATGAGAAAATATATCGTGCAGTGGTCAAGAACCTGGAGGACCTTCTTACCCATGTTGGGGCGAAGACCGTGATAGATGCTTGACATGGTATACAGCATGATGAGCGAAGCTCCGTATATGGATGACCCGACAACGGCCCAGGGATCGTGGTGGCTTGCCGAGATCACGACACACAGGACCAGGGCTGCTATTCCCAAAGCAGCTCCCACTATATGCGATACCATATTGAATATCTCTTCCCCCTTGGTATAAGAGGGAAGGATACGGTCTCTTAATTTTGTTCTTGCAACTGCCATAAAAGACTCCTGATCACTTAAACAGATTTACCACCAGCTTGATACCGTACTTACAGTAGTTAAGGAATACACCCGGCTTCGTGATGCACTCGCCCATCTTCTTAAATATGTATTTGGGCCTTAAGTAGAAGGACAGGAGTATATTCCTTCGTAACTTCATAACCTCATCCATTGTAAGGTGCATGGTGCCCTTCATACTCGAATGGAAGAAGTCGGATCCCAGTACGGATTCAGCAAGAAGATCATTCTCCTTACATGTATCATAGAGGGGAGTCCCGTAGAAGGGCAGAGCGACGGTGACTTCGATAAAGTCAGGATCAGCCTGCATTATCAGCTTCTTTGTCTCAAGTATGTGTGACTTATCCTCCCATGGGAAGCCTATAACGAAGTAACCCCAGAATGGAAGCCCTACCTCATGGCACCATTTCGCAGCCTGCAGATTCTCGGCCACGGTTGTTCCCTTCTTCATCTCCTTGAGTATCTCATCAGATCCCGATTCGAAACCGAAAGCGACCAGGAAGCAGCCGGCATCCTTCATGAGCTGAAGGGTCTCCTTGCTTAAGGGCCTTACCCTTGAATTGGCTGTAAACTGTATCTTGCCGTGCAGGGGTGAGTTAATGATCAGCTCACACATCTCCTTGACCCATTTGGGGTTTATGGTGAAGGTATCAGCCTTGAAGAAGAAGGTTGATATACCGTGTTTCTCATAGCATTCGGTCATCTCATCAAGGACATTCTGCGGTGAACGGAAACGGACACACTTGCCCGAGATACCCGGGGTAAGGCAGAAAACGCAATTGCTGGGACAACCCCTTGCCGTCTGTATGGTAGCCATGGGTTCATCCGTATCAGGCCTTTTGTAGAGGGCATTGTTCATGAGCTCTCTTGCAGGGAACGGCTGGTTATCGAGATCCTCGCCCCATACATGGAAGGCGGTCCTTACGAACTTGCCATCGCTGTCCCTGTAGAGGATGGACAGAACGGAAGAGATGTCGCCTTCGTTCCTCAATGCATAGTCGGCGATACCTCCTATGGCATAATCTATCTCGCCGCCTATCATGTAATCAACGCCGGAAAGATCCAAAAGGTCAAGCATCGCCTCTTCCGGATCGTAGAAAAGGGCGCCCTTTATCACAGTGACGGGAGCATATTTATCCTTTAATTCCTTAATGATCTTAAGGTCATCGAATATGGTGGTATTCGTGATGCTCATCATGATAAGATCAGGCTTGTATTCCTCCATATCCTTATGGAGCCTGTCCATGGTGAAGCCTTCCGTCTGATAGTCACACAGCTTTACATCATATCCCTTCTTAAGAAGGATGGCTGCCGCATATCCGAGGTCGTTGCAGGCACGCATAGCCTGTGCCGAGCCGTCATCTACATTCTGCTGACATCTGTCCTCACCGCGCTGGAATAGGAGTCCGGGGGGATAGAAGAGTAAGATCTTTTCCATATATTGATCCTTTCAAAATAACTTAAGATTTCCAAACAACCATACAAGTATATAATAAACAGACTGTCAAGGTCAAATAAAAGTCATATCCTCAAGGCTATCACACGGCCCAGCTGATTGGCAATATATTCACCCTTGGATAATATGCCTCTTGTCAGTTCGCAGACAAGAATACCGAATACGTGAACTCCCAGCGCAACAGGGAAGACGATCATACCCGTATCAGCCCATGTGATCTCCTTGCGCATATGGATATCTTCTATGGGACAGATCTGGTCGCGCGGCGGGATTATCTTTGTTTCATCCGATATGACAACGCATTTTAACAGGATATTGTCCGGGAACCTGAAATCATCCCTGTCCTTATAGATAACAGGCTTCTCATACATATACAGGGCAGCATTGTGCAGGCCGAGCATATGAAGGTTTACATAGACATCGTCCATGTTATCAACATCTATTGCCCTGTAGGGCACTGTCTCCAGGAGGTAATCCTGCAGCTTATGACTTGTTTCTTCACGGAACATTGCATCGGCTGTTGCGCGGGCCTGATTGCTGAGCAGGGCTTTGTTGCGTATTCTTGTAAAGAGCTCGTTGCGCCTGTCATTCTTGGAACACTGGCGGCTGTTCTCGTTTAGTGCCTTCTGAAGGTGGTCTGTGCAGTTGATGAACCTTGAGGTATCTGTATAACGCATGCAGTTGTTGTCGAAGAACATATCTATCCTCCGGCACAGTTCATCGTATTCCTTATCATTCATGGACTTGGCCTTGCTATTGGCAAGGAGCTTTGACATAAAATCAAAATACAGGATCTTAAGATCCACGGACCGGCTGTCCTTTATCTCATTCCGGTAGCGGTAGAAGCAGTCATTAAAGAGCCTTGATATCAGGTCATTATCCACCACGGATATCTCCTTTGCCGTATAACGGTTCATTTCATAATCAAGAGACTCGCGGGCGAAGAGATAGGTGGGAAGCTTCATGGATATGGGCTTGCGGCCATCTATTTTCTTAAGGAGCTGTTCAAGGGCACTCTGTCCGAGGGAGGCAGAGTCGGCTCCTATGGAAGCAAGGGGAGGTATAAGGGTTGTTGCAGTGTCTGAATTGTCATATCCGAATACCAGGATGTCCTTGCCGGGTATAAGGTTTCTCTTCTTCATTTCCGCGTAAAGCCCTATCGCGACCTGATCATTAACGCAGAATATGGCATCGGCATCGGGATTCCTGTCAAGAAGCCGGCCGGCCTCATTCTGACAGTAACGGGTCATATCTGTCCGCTCATACTGATAGTCCGTATAATCCAGCATCCTCTCCCTGAGGCATTTAATAAAGATATCCTTCCGCTTGCAGGCATCGGCATTATCATCACGTCCGCCGAGCATGCATATCTCGGTCGCTTTTTTCTCCTTGATGATATAGTCCATGGCCTGTCTTAAGCCTATCTCGTCATCGTAATTGACGGTGATCTCATCCTCCCTGTCGGATGCGATAAAGACCTTGGGAATATCCCTGTAATACTTATACTCGTGCCCCTTGAGGTTGGGCATGGCAATGATAAGCCCGTCAAAAGAGCAATTCTCGGCGATCTTGTATATGGAATTATAGACAATCTTGTATTGCTGCTTTCGGTCTCTGGGATCATTGTAATCATCCTGCCTGCCGGGTATTACCACAAGCCGCATGCTGTCCCTGCCATCCATAGCATGATAGATACTGTGAACTATCTCGGTTGAATATTCCGAGAATACCTCTTCTATAACAAGTCCTATGGTAAGAATATCCTTTTTCCCGGTTCCGTACCTTCCGTCATCCATGTTGTGTCCCCTTTTGCGTATAATATCCTATCTAAAAATCTAACACAAAATACGTTTATTATCAAACATACTTGGATAGTGTCTTTTTTGTGTGATAGAATATAAGTCAACAGATTTGAATCACAGATAAGGAACAGGTAGATGTTATACCGGATATCAAATGCCACCGTACAGTATGCGGGGGAGACAATACTTGACAATATACAGTTCGAGATAAAGAACAGGTGCGAGAAGATCGCCGTGGTGGGACGCAACGGCTGCGGCAAGACCACGCTCATGAAGCTTATAGCCGGCGAGGTTGAGCTTACACGTATCGACGGAGTGGATTCCGACATAGCAAGGACCGGAGACCCCGTGATCGGGTATCTTAAACAGCTGACTTTTGAGGATGAATCAATTACTCTCGATGAGGAAGTACGCAAGGTCTTCAGACCGGTGATCAGGATGCAGGAGAGGCTTGAAGAACTGGTGGCCATAATGGATTCGCCTTCCTACAGTAAGGATTCGACTTATGCGGCCATAACAAGAAGTGATGGTTTCTGCGATCTGTCCATGAGGGACCATGACAGCCTTGTGGAGGAATATACCCGTCTTCAGGAGACCTTCAGGGACATCGGAGGCTACTACTACGAGAAGGAATATGACATGATGCTTAAGCGGTTTGGATTTTCCGAAGAGGATAAGCAGAAGCCGCTGAGTGATTTTTCCGGAGGGCAGAGGACCAAGATAGCATTCATAAAGCTCCTCCTGAGCAAGCCCGACATCCTCCTGCTCGATGAGCCGACCAATCACCTTGATATAAGCACGATCGAGTGGCTTGAAGGATACCTTAAGGGATATAACAGGGCCCTGGTGGTCGTATCCCATGACAGACTGTTCCTTGATAAGATAGTCGATTGCGTGTATGAGATAGAACATCACAGGATGAAGAGATATAACGGCAATTATACCTCTTTCGTGAAGCTCAAGAAGGAAGCCTATGACAAGCAGCTTAAGGATCATATAGCCCAGGCGAAGGAGATCGAGCGCCTCGAAGGCATAGCAGAACGCTTCAAGAACAAACCGACCAAGGTATCGATGGCAAGGAGCAAGCTTAAGGCGATCGAGCACATGGATATCATTGAGGCTCCGGACCGGTATGATAACAAGACATTCAGGGCTGAATTCACACCACGCATTGAACCGGGCAGGGACATACTCTTTGTCAGGGACCTTGAGATAGGCTATGACAGGCCTCTGTGCAGGGTTTCGTTCGATATAAAGAGGGGAGAGCGCCTTGGCATCATAGGAGGTAATGGGATCGGTAAGTCAACCCTCCTTAAGACACTTACGGATATGGTGCCCGCCCTTTCGGGTGAGTACCGGTATGGGACAAACGTCGAGATCGGGTATTTTGACCAGCAGATGGCACAATATACATCAGATAAGACGGTTCTTGATGATTTTTGGGATGAGTATCCCAACCTTACCCAGACAGAGGTGAGGAATGCCCTTGGTGCACTGCTCCTAAGCGGGGATGATGTGTTCAAGGAGGTGTCGATGCTCTCGGGAGGAGAGAAGGTACGCCTGGCCCTTGCCAAGATATTCAAGAGGAAACCCAATGTCCTCATACTGGATGAGCCTACCAACCATATGGATATCGTGGGCAAGGAAACACTTGAATCAATGCTGACGGACTTCCCCGGCACGGTCATCTTCGTATCGCATGACAGGTATTTTGTCAAGAAGGTCGCGACCAAGCTGCTCCTGATGGAGGAGGACAAGGTTAAGTGGTATGAATTCGGATATGACCAGTATGAGCAGGAGATCGAAGCCTTAAACGAAGAGGATGATAAATACAGGGATATCACAAGGGGTAAGATAATATCGGGAACACCCATGCAGACGGATGCACCTAAGGCTGTGCGGCAGCAGGAGAGCCCGTCAGGCCAGCCTCCGGCAGGTTCGGCCCAGCAGTCTTATCTTGAGGGCAAGGAAAAGGCAAGGCTTGAGAAGAAGAGAAAGAAATACGAAGAAGAGATCGACAGGCTCAATTCCGAGATAGACCGCAAGAAAGAAGAGCTGTCGGATCCCGCCAACGCGAGCGATTATGTTAAGCTGTCGGATATACAGAACGAGATCGACAGCATGGAAGAAGAACTTCTCACCCTGATGAGCCGGTGGGATGAAATATCATGATAAAAGGTATAGAGGTATCAGAGTATGAAGGATAAGTTAACAGAGTCGGATATAAAGAAGATGGAGGAAGAGATAGAATACCGTAAGGTCACCCTGCGGCCTCAGCTGCTTGAACATGTCAAGACGGCGCGTGCGCACGGAGACCTGTCGGAGAACTTCGAGTATAAGGCTGCCAAGCAGGAGAAGAACCGAAATGAGAGCAGGATCCGCTATCTGGAGAGGATGATAAGGTCGGCGATCGTGATAGATGATTCATCGAAGGATGATGAGGTCGGGATCAACAATACGGTCACTGTGGCCTTTGACGGGGAGGATGAAGAGGAGAAGTACAAGATAGTTACGACGGTAAGGTCCGACTCCCTAAGGGGCCTTATAAGCATAGATTCACCACTTGGCAAGGCTCTCCTTAAGCATAAGGCCGGTGACAGGGTACTGGTGACGGTAGATGATAATACTTCGTATTATGTTACGATAAAGGATATTGACAAGACCACGGATGACTCGGAAGACAAGCTGAGGGCATATTAAGAGATGCATGAAGACACGGGGACGGTTCTTTTGTCTTCATACATGAGGACAAAAGAACCGTCCCCGTGTCTTCATGGTTGCCAAGACGGCGATTAAGATATAAAATATATAAAACCCATTTGGGGAGTATAAGGAAAGAGAAAGGACAGAAGCAATGGCATTATTGGAACAGTGGAGAAGCACGGCCTACTCGGCCAAGGCAGATAAGCAGGAATTGCAGAAGCTGTGGGCAGCTTACTTTGAGAAGGAGAAGGAGATATATCAGCAGCTTCTTTCGGATCCGGATACGGAGGTTAAGGGAACCGTTAAGGAACTTGCTGAGAAGTATGATATAGATATCATGACAATGACCGGTTTTCTTGACGGGATCAATGACAGCCTTAAGGTTGCCAATCCCATAGAGGAAATGGAGGAGGATACGGAGGTTTCACTTGCTTTCGACAAGGAACTCCTGTATAAGAACATGGTCGGAGCCCAGGCTGACTGGCTGTATGGGCTTGAGGAGTGGAATGATATATTTGACGAGGAGAAGAGGAAGGAACTGTACAAGGAACAGAAGAGGTCCACTACTATCGTAAAGGGAGAGAAGATAGGGCGTAACGATCCCTGTCCGTGCGGCTCGGGTAAGAAATACAAGAAGTGCTGCGGCGCGCGTGTATAAAATATGCGATCCTGGGGACGTGCTCATAAGCACGTCCCTTTTTTACTTTAAAATGTGCTCCGTTAATGGTATAGTAAATAGATAGATGAACATGGAGAAGAGGTTATGGAAGATTTACTCAAGGTCGGGATATTGACTTCCACTCACGGGGTACATGGTGAGATGAAGGTATTTCCGACAACCGATGATGTGAGAAGGTTTAAGAAGCTTAAGGAAGTGGTGCTTGAGAAGGGCAGTGAATATCTGCCTCTTGAGATAGAGGGAGTTAAGTTCTTCAAGCAGTTTGTTATCATCAAATTCAAGGGTTACGATAGCATAAATGACATAGAGAAGTACAAGGGGATGAGCATCTACGTTACAAGGGAGAATGCCGTACCGCTTAAGAAGGATGAATACTTTATGGCAGACCTTATAGGCCTTGAAGTGGAGGATGAGTCGGGTGAGGTGCTGGGAGAGCTTACGGATGTAATGCAGACGGGAGCCAACGATGTTTATGTTATCAGGCTTAAGGACGGGGAAGAGCTCCTTCTCCCCGCGATAAAGCAGTGTATACTTTTGGTGGATATGGACAGGAGGATCATGAAGGTCCATGTTCTTGAAGGCTTGATGTGATGACGGGATCGGGAGAGTATGGAGACTAAGAAGACGACAGTTGCCGTAATGATGAGGGATGTGAGCACCGACTTCTCTGAGGTTATGTACAGCGGACTATATGATGCGGCGGCAGAAGAAAATGTAAATCTTGTATTTCTTCTCGGGCCCCAGTCGCCGGGCGAAGAGAAGGTCATAGAAGAAGGTGAGATCGATGATGAATACGCGGATCAGCTTGATTCGGTTTATGATTATGTAAGCATATTAAAGCCTGATGCCCTGATAATAGTCAGCGGATCCCTTAAAAAATCAAGGGTCCTCCCGGATATCAATGCTCTTGTGGAGAGATATAAGAGCTTTCCTATGCTTGTTCTTGAGACCATGCCTGTCAAGCCCTCGATCGCTTATCAGGTTGCCGAGAGTTATCAGGCCATGTGCGAGTGTGTTGAACACATCATCGTGGAACACAGACGCAATTTTATAGTATATGTTTCGGGCAATCCCAGAGAATATGATTTTAAAGAGAGGCTCAGGGCATTTAAGGATACAATGAATGCCCATTCGCTTGATTTTTCCGATGACCAGATAGTCGTATGTGATTCGCCAGAGACGGACGAGCGGAGGATAAGCGCCATCTTCGATGATTTCCCTTATGTCGATGCGATCGTATGCAGCTGTGACCGCTATGCGCGTATGGTCTACCGGGCATGCAACAAGAGGGGGATCACGGTGGGCAGGGAGGTTGCCGTAACGGGATTTGATGATGTGGGCATGTCCCATGCAATGACACCTGAGCTTACCGGAGTGATGTATGACAGTTATAAGTTCGGAGCCGAAGCCCTTAGGAGAGCCCTGAGGGTTGCTGCCGGTGAGAGGATCGGAGGGGTCAAGATACCCTGCCATTTCGTAAGAAGATGCTCATGCGGCTGTATAGAGAGGAGGGCGCCGGGTAAGCACGAGGGCGGACCCGCACCTGTAGATGACGGGGTAAAGTCAAGGATCAGGAAATACATGGAGTCAGCCATTGACAGGGCTGTCGATTCCATATATTCCGTCCTTCCTTACGAGGTTGAAAAGCAGTCATTTAAGGCATCCTTCACCGAAATGTTCCACTGCCTGTATGATTCGATGTTCACAGAGTGGGAGGACATGGATGAAGTACTTACCAACATAAAGAGGTATATATTTATTCTTTCGGGCTATAAGGATATATCCTTCAGGATGGTCTCCGACCGGTGCTGCGAGATCATGGAGAACATGATGGGCATGATGCCCTACGGCAAAATAAGGGCTAAGCTTACAACGATGTTATTCGAGAGTGTCAGGTACCTTAAAGAGGCCGAGATAGTGAGAATGCGGGAGAAGAGCAACATAAGACGCGAGCATTTATGGTTCATCCCGCTTTTTACCAAGGATCTTCTGAGCGAATCAAATACGGAAGTGGATGTCATTACTTCGATAATGAAGAGGCTTCGGGGAATGAACGTAAAGTCAGGCCACTTCTTTATCTTCAATAAACCGGTAGTTTATAAAAAGGACCAGCTTCCGCCAGTACCGTCAATGCTTAACTACGCCGGACATTTTGACCGTGATTCCGTTAAGATAGCCCTGCGGCAGAACGGCGTGGGTATTGATGACGAGAACGGGATCTCTTCCGTACTTCCGACGGATGAACAGCACAGTTATGCAGCTTATGTAATATGCTCCGGCAACAGGCAGTATGGCATAGCCCTGTACGAGGTCAGCAGGGATGATATCTTTTTTGCCATGCTGTGTACCCTGCAGATAGGTGCTCTCTTCCATTTCAGGGATACATTGTATGCGGCGCAGGAGAACATAAGAGAGGCCAAGATCAAGGAGGATATACTCGGATATGTATCCGATAAGGATGATCTTACAGGAGTCCTTAACGGTGTGGGCTTTATGGAGAAGCTGATCCCGCTTATTTACAACAACAGTCAGGAGAAGGGCTTTCTCTTCTTCGTTGACGTTGCATGCATGCATGAGATCAATACGGATTACGGACATGAAGCAGGTGATGAGGCCTTAAGAAGCGCAGCACAGAGCATCAGCACCATACTGGGTGATGAGAATCCGCTTGCCAGAATAGGGGATGATGAGTTTATTTCCGTGATTCTTTCGGATAATAGTGATATAATTGACAGTATAAAAGCATCTATAACAAGGGTTCTTAAGGAATATAACCGTAATTCGGAAGCTGATTACGAACTTGAGCTTCTGATGGAAGCTTATCCCTTTGTATGTGAACCCGGGATGGATGTTGCAGGCCTGCTGAGGGATGCAGCCATGGTCATGGAGAAAAGCCTTAAGTCGACAGGACGCCTTAAAATAAAAAAGAGGTAAATGGCAGGAAGATAGATAATGCGGATAATATATTTTGACGTATGTGCGATCGTGTTGGCAATGACGGTTCTGGCCTTTATTATATCCAAGCGGTATACGAAGGGGAGAACGAACCGTCTTATTTTGGTGCTGTCTGTTCTGTTTCTGTTTGCCGCCCTGCTGGATACATTCAACAGCCTCTTTGGCGGGTACATTCCTCAGTCGCATGACAATGCCATGATACAGCTTTTCTCGAATACGGTTTTCTATATAATTAGGAATCTTGTCGTTCCCGCCTATATTTTGTTTGTCATTTCATATTACAGCATATGGTACAAGCTTAAGAAACTGAGTCCGCTTACCTTAAGCCTTCTCATACCTGTGATCATAATAGTCGGAGCCGTCATTTTTAACGTCTTCACCGGGTTTATGTTTTACATTGACAATAACGGGGTATACCACAGGAACTGGGGGCTTGTCCTTATTTATATAGTCGCCGGTTATTTTATCATTCTTCAGGGATATCTCCTGCTCACATACAGGAAGACTATAGGCAAGGGCGAATTCGCCATGCTCGCCTCATTTATCCCCATGAACGTGCTTGCTGTTGTGGTACAGAGGATCAATCCCGCACTGAGGGTTGAGATGCTGGCAACAACGCTTACCCTTTTCATAATTGCCACTGCAGTGCAGAGACCCGAGGAGATCGTAGATGCGGTTGTAGGGACTCTCTCGATGCATGCATTCTTTCAGGATATGTTTAAGGCATACAGCGTCGGACGTCCCATGAATGCAGTCTTTATAAAGATTAAGAATCAGAAGGCACTCAGGAACAACTTAGGTGTGGAAACATATAACAAGGTACTCCGCAGGGTGGGAGAGAAGTTCATCCAGATGGGCAAGGTCATAAGCCTCTATACGGATGTATACTATAACGGCAGGGGTTCCTTCGTTATAATCACTGAAGGCGACAGATATGATCAGACACTGGATCTTGCCAGGCTTGTTGTTGCATATCTTAATGAGAGCTTCAAGCTTAACAACCTTGAGATAGGACTTGATGCCAAGGTGTGCCTTGCCAGGCTTCCCGAGGATATCTCATCCTACCAGGGACTCCTGCGCTTTAACAACACCTTCCACAATATCATACCGGATATGGACCAGGTGATCATTTTGTCGGATATATCGGACTCCCGCGATTTCAAGATAAAGAACGAGATAAATGAGATAATCAAGAGAGGCATCGAGGGCAACAGGTTCAGGATGTATTATCAGCCCATTTATTCGGTTGCGGAGGACTGTTTCGTATCCGCTGAGGCTCTTATACGTCTTGAAGATGATGAGTACGGATTCGTTTCACCCGCGGTATTCATACCCGCAGCCGAGATGAGCGGAGCGATACATGATATAGGTGATTTCGTACTGGAAGATGTGTGCAGGTTCATACACCGGGCAGAATTCGTAAACAGCGGTCTTAAATACATAGAGATCAATCTTTCCGTAACCCAGTGCATCGAGCCCAAGCTCGTGGAAAAGATAAGGGCCCTTATTTCAAAATACAGGGTAAAGACTTCACAGATCAACCTTGAGATAACCGAGACGGCGGTGGATTACGATCCCGAGATCACCGACAAGAATGTTTTCAGCCTGTGGAATATGGGCTTCAGGTTCTCGCTTGATGATTACGGGATGGGCTATTCCAATATAAAGAGAGTGGTGTCCCTTCCGCTTGATATCATCAAGTTCGACAAGAGCTTTGTCGACGAGATGGATGATCCCAAGATGTGGATAGCGATAGTAAATACTGTTGACATGCTCAAGCAGATGAACAAGAAGATACTGGTCGAGGGAGTGGAAGACAAGAGGACTCTTGACAGGTTCATCGAACTCGGCTGTGATTACATACAGGGCTTCTATTTTTCGAAGCCTCTGAATCAGACTGATTTTCTGGCATTTGTAAACGATCATAATTCAAGGAAGGTATCAGACAGATGATTCTCTATTATGACGTATGTGCTTTCATAATACTGTTGCTGGTCATGGGTTCCTGCGTGCTGAAGAAGATGTTCCACGGCAGGACGAATGGCCTCTTTTACCTTGTGGTCCTTACAATGATGCTGGCGACCCTGGGTGACTTCTGGGGTGCATATATTCAGAACTACAGTGAGCATATAATATTAAACCGCAACATAGGCTATATATGGCAGTATATTTATTTCTTTGCTCACAATATGCTTCTTCCCGTATACCTTCCCTATGTTTATTCCAATATCGGCCTGTGGCATGAATTTATGGAGAATAAGAGGGTGAGGGTCATATGGATCGCCGGTATGGTGATCAACAATCTTGCACTTTTTGCGAACCTGTTTGTCCATTTTATCTTTGAGGTCAATGATGAGCTTGAATATATAAGACACGGCGGTATATATATCTTTTATGCGACCGGCTTCCTTTACATGATATTTGAGATAATCATTCTGTTAAAGCACAGAGCGATAATAAGAAAGGACAAGTTCGTGGTAATGATGTCCTTATATCCGGTATCAGTAATAGGTATCGTGATCCAGTACTTCCTGCCGGATCATCTTGTTGAGATGTTCACGATAACTATCGCAACACTTCTGTTCTCACTTATAATAAGGCGCGATGAGGAACTACTTGATCCCGTTACCGGAGCAGGAAAGTTCTACGTGGCACATGAGAAGCTGAAGAATGTCCTTCTTACCGGAGCGCCTGTTTATGTCATGCTGGTCAAGCTTGTCAATTATAAGAACTTAAGGCTCTACCTTGGGGAGGACCTTCTCAGTGATTTCTTCAAGAGTCAGTCGTATGAGTTCAACAACTATATGCTTACAGGTGATATTGAGGCGGATATGTACTATCTTGATGAAGGCATGTATATGTTCGTCAGTGAGACTTCCGATTATGACAAGATCAAGAAGCTGGGTACACGGATAAGGGACCATTATATTGATACCCTGGATTTCAGGGATTTTTCACTGATGGTAGACTGCAGGATATGTATCTTAAGGTGTCCGAATGATATTGATAACTTCAACACTCTCTATACCTTCGGAGGCAACTTCCATACGATCCTTCCGGCGGTAAAGGATGTGATGAATTATCCCGACTACGTTAATGACCGCGACTTCAGGATAAAGAGCGAGCTCAATGACATCATAAGGAATGCCATCGATCACAATTGCTTCGAAATATTTTATCAGCCCATTTACTCAATAATCGAGAAGAAGTTTGTTGCTGCCGAGGCTTTTGTAAGGTTAAGAGATGAGAAGTACGGCATCATAGCACCGGGTATGTTCATTGAGGCTGCGGAGATCAGCGGCGACATACATAAGATAGGTGACTTTGTCATGGAAGATGTGTGCAGGTTCATATCGGAGAATGACTTTAAGAAGCTGGGGCTTAACTGCATAGAGATAAATATGTCGACTTCCCAGTGTATAGAGATGAACCTGGTTGAGAAGGTTTCAGGCATGCTTGAGAAATATAAGCTTGATCCGTCATTCATCAATCTTGAGATCACTGAGTCTGCTGTTGATTTTGACCCCGATGTTGTGGATGCGAATGTTAACAGGCTGCACGAAATGGGGATCAATTTTGCACTGGATGATTACGGGACGGGTTATTCGAACGTCAAGAGAGTGACGACCCTTCCGGTTGATATAGTTAAGCTTGACAAGACCTTCGTTGACGGAGTAGATGATCCCCAGATGTGGATCATGGTCAAGGAAACTATCAAGATGCTGAAGCAGATGGGCAAGAAGGTTCTTGTGGAAGGCGTCGAAGAGGAATCGGTCGTAGATAAGTTCACCAATCTGGGAGCCGATTATATACAGGGCTGTGAGTATCTGCAGGGTTACTATTTCTGCAGGCCTCTTCCGGAGCGCGATTTCCTCGAATTTATGGAGAAACAGGTCAGAATTGAAGGATTTGCTTAAGTACCTAAAATCATATAAAAAGGAGTGTGTTCTTGCTCCTCTCTTTAAGATGCTCGAAGCTGTTTTCGAGCTCTTTGTCCCTTTAGTGGTGGCAAGCATCATAGACAGGGGAATAGGCGGGGGAAACAGGCTGTATATCGTCAAATGCAGCATCATAATGATCAGCCTGGGCCTTGTAGGCCTTGCGAGCGCCGTGTCGGCCCAGTACATGGCTGCAAGGGCCGCGGTCGGATTCGCGACCGGTGTAAGGCATGATCTGTTCAAGCACATCATGAGCCTGTCATATAAGAACATTGACGAGCTCGGAACCTCTACCATGATAACGAGAATGACCGCCGACATCAATCAGGCGCAGACGGGTGTAAACATGTTTCTGCGCCTTTTTCTGCGTTCACCCTTTATTGTTTTCGGCGCAATGATAATGGCCTTTACGATAAATGTGAAGGAGGCCATGATATTTGTTCTTGTCATAATACTGCTGTTTTTTGTTGTGGGTTTTGTCATGTACTTTAACATTCCCATGTTAAAGAAGGTACAGAAAAAGCTCGATGAAATAATGCTGCTGACAAGGGAGAACCTTGTAGGTGCAAGGGTTATAAGGGCATTTACTCTTGAGGATAAGGAGACGGATGACTATATAAGGGAAAATACCGGACTCCTTAAAGAGCAGAGGAGGGCAGGGCATCTGTCCGCATCGCTTAACCCCATGACCTTTGTGCTGATAAACCTTGCGATAGTCATTCTTATCTATACAGGTGCCCTTAAGGTTGATTCGGGGATACTTACAAGGGGTCAGGTGGTTGCCCTCTATAATTACATGTCGCAGATACTCGTTGAACTTATAAAGCTGGCCAACCTTATCCTTCTGCTTAACAGGGCCATTGCAAGCGGTGACAGGGTGGCGGATGTATTCAGGCTTAAACCGGATATAAGCGATCCGGGCGGAGAAGTCACTGCTGTCAAAGACGGTGATCATGTAAGGTTTGAACACGTAAGCTTTAAATACAATGATTCTGGTGATGAAGCCCTGTCGGATATTGACTTCTCGGTAAGAAGGGGAGAGACGGTAGGCATAATCGGCGGAACGGGTTCGGGCAAGACATCGGTCGTCAACCTGATCCCGCGATTTTACGATGTCAGTGCGGGAGCGGTATATGTCGACGGAGTGGATGTGAGGGCTTACAGCCTTAAGGCATTAAGGGCAAGGATGGGGCTGGTACCTCAGAAGGCAGTCCTTTTTAAAGGGACCATAGCCGAGAACTTAAGATGGGGTAATGAAGAGTCGGACGATGAAGAACTTATGGAGGCCGTACGGCTTGCGGTATGCAGTGATGTTGTTGAAGCCAAGGGCGGCCTTGACGGTGTGATCGAGCAGGGAGGACGCAACCTGTCCGGCGGACAGAGGCAGAGGCTTACTATAGCAAGGGCTCTCGTAGGCAAGCCGGATATCCTTATTCTTGATGATTCTTCTTCGGCCCTTGATTATGCAACAGACCGTAAGCTTCGGAATAACCTTAAGGATATGGGATACAGACCGACTGTATTTATAGTCGCCCAGAGAACATCATCGGTCCGGTATGCGGACAAAATCATCGTTCTTGATGACGGATGTGTCGTGGGTATGGGAGTGCATGAGGACCTGCTTAAGGAATGCAGTGTATATAAAGAGATATATGACAGCAATACAGCTTAGGGTCTTATGATCGACCCGTTTTGCGAAAGGAGGAGACCATGCCGGTAACAGGAGCGATAATGGTTCCTCATCCGCCCATAATATTACCCGAAGTAGGCGGTGGGGAAGAGGAGAAGATAAGGGATACGATCAGGGCATACGATGAGGCGGCGCAGTTTGTTGCGTCCCTTAAACCGGACACATTGATCGTTACATCACCCCACAGCGTGATGTACGCCGATTATTTCCACATTTCACCCGGAATGCGGGCAAGAGGAGATATGGGGGCGTTCCGCGCGCCTTCGGTCAAGTTCGATGTTGACTATGACAATGAACTGACCGACAGGCTTGCAAGAAAGGCACTCCATCTTGACTTTCCGGCAGGCGTTCTTGGGGAGAAGGATGCTTCGCTTGACCACGGAACTATGGTTCCCCTCTATTTCATAAACAAATACTATACGGATTACAGGCTGGTCAGAATAGGACTGTCCGGCCTGTCCCTGCCGGAACATTACAGGTTCGGAATGATCATAAAGGAAGTGTGCGAAGAACTGGGAAGAAAGACAGTGCTTGTAGGCAGCGGAGATCTGTCCCATAAACTCCTTGCCGAGGGGCCCTATGGATTCAGTAAGGAAGGTCCCGAGTATGATGAGCGGATAATGGATGTTATGGGCAGGGCAGCGTTTCTTGAACTGTTCGATTTTGACGAATCCTTCTGTGATAAGGCTGCCGAGTGCGGCCACCGCAGCTTCTGCATAATGGCCGGAGCACTTGACGGCTGTGAGCTTGAGACAAGGCGCCTGTCTCATGAGGGGACCTTCGGCGTAGGATACGGCATATGTACATACAGGGTTACGGACGGATCCGGCAATGCTTCCGACAGGCAGTTCCTTAAGATGTGGGAAGAGAAAAAGCTGGCTGGCCTTAATGAAAGAAGGGCAGCCGAAGATCCTTACGTTAAGCTGGCCAGGGAGACCATAGAGTCATATATCCGGGACGGAAAAAAGCCGGCCCTTCCTTCAGGCCTTCCGGATGATATGACATCCCGCAGGGCAGGGGTCTTCGTATCCATCCATAAGGAAGGAAGGCTAAGGGGCTGCATAGGTACGATATCAAGTGTTTATGACTGCATAGGAAATGAGATCATAGAGAATGCGATATCCGCTTCGACCAGGGATCCGAGATTTGATCCGATAAGAGTACATGAGCTCCCGATGCTTGAGATCAATGTTGATGTCCTGTCGGAAGCCGAGGATATAAAGAGCAAGGATGAACTTGATGTAAAAAGATATGGTGTCATAGTCACCAAGGGATATAAGAGGGGGCTTCTCCTTCCCAATCTCGATGGGGTAGACACTGTTGATGAGCAGGTGGCGATCGCTCTGAGAAAAGCGGGGCTTTCGGAAAATGAGAAGGGATACAGCCTTCAGAGATTTGAGGTTGTCAGGCATATCTGATGAAGAGTGAGAAGAGAAAGAAAACAGTCAGCCGGATAATGAAATATATAAAGAGCTACAGGATAAGTGCGGTCCTGTCGCTTATATTCGCTGTTGTAAACGTTACGGCAAGCCTGTATGTACCGATACTCATAGGCCGGGCGATAGACTGCATCGTATACGGGGCGACGGATTATCCGAGGATGATCAATATCCTGTTAAGGGCACTTTTATCCATCATAATCGCATCAGCATCACTGTGGTGCATGAATGAGACCAACAATCATCTTACATACGGGATAGTGCGGGATATAAGGAATGAAGCATTTAAGAAGATACATAAGCTTCCGTTTTCCTTCCTTGATTCCCATCCGGCAGGAGATATATTGAGCAGGATAATAGCCGATGTCGATCAGTTCGCCGACGGACTTCTTATGGGATTCACACAGCTTTTTACAGGCGTGATGACAATACTTATAACGCTTGGTTTCATGTTTTCAATGAATCCGCTCATTACCCTGATAGTGTTTTTCGTAACACCCCTTTCCCTGTTTGTAGCCAGATATATCTCTCGGAACACATATGACCTGTTCGGGATACAGTCGGGCATAAGGGGAGACCAGACACAGCTTATCGATGAGATGATAGGAAACAGTAAGACAGTCAAGGCGTTCTCCTACGAGGACAAGGCCGTGGCCAGGTTTGATGAGATAAACAACAGGCTTGAATCGGCTTCTCTCAAGGCCCTCTTTTATTCGTCCCTTACAAATCCCGGTACCCGTTTCGTAAACAGTATCGTATATGCTCTTGTAGCACTGACAGGGGGAATAAATGTCCTGGCCGGTGGGATGAGTGTGGGCATACTTGCAAGCTTTTTAAGCTATGCCAACCAGTATACCAAGCCGTTCAACGAGATATCAGGTGTGCTCACGGAACTTCAGAATGCCCTTGCTTGTGCAGGCAGGGTTTTTGAGTTTATTGATGAAGAAGAGGAAGAAAGCGATGAAGGACTTCCCATCCTTAACCATGCGGAACCGGGTGGTGCAGGGAGCACGGATGACGGATCCGTAACAGGAAATGTGTGCTGCAGGGATGTTGCTTTCTCCTATGTAAAGGGGAAAAAGCTTATCGAGAACCTTAACATAGACGTAAGACAGGGAGAAAGGGTTGCCATCGTAGGACCGACAGGATGCGGTAAGACAACCGTGATCAATCTTCTTATGAGATTCTATGATATTGATAAGGGCACTATAACGGTAGATGGTGCCCTGATAAATGAAGTTACCAGAAAGAGCTTGAGGAACTCATACGGGATGGTCCTTCAGGACACCTGGTTAAGGCATGGGACCATACGCGATAATATCAAGATGGGCCGTGACATATCCGATGAGGATATGATCGCCGCAGCCAAAGAGGTCCATTCCCATTCCTTTATAAGAAGGCTGAAGAACGGTTATGACACGGTGATAGGTGAGGAAGGCGGGAGCCTGTCACAGGGCCAGAAGCAGCTTCTGTGCATCACCCGTATCATGCTGTCCCTGCCACCGATGCTGATACTCGATGAGGCTACATCTTCCATTGATACAAGAACCGAGTTGAAGATACAGGATGCCTTTCTTAAGATGATGGAGGGCAGGACTTCCTTTATAGTGGCTCACAGGTTATCGACCATAAAGAATGCCGATCTTATCCTTGTGATGAAGGCGGGAAATATAATAGAACAGGGCAGCCATGAAGACCTTCTTAAGGCCGAAGGGTTCTACTACGAGCTGTATAATTCACAGTTTGCGTGACCATGGATTATCTGATAGGATGTTATGAGGTAAAAGAGAAGAGTATTGCCGGCCGACAGAAGCTGATAAGGAGTAAATGATGAAAAAGAGTATTGTATTGGCGGCATGCCTGATAACGGCAGCAGGTCTTATCCTTGCAGGATGCGGTAAGAAGAGCGGAAGTGATCTTAAGGATAAACTTGATATTTCCACTGCGGGAGAAGCAGTGGGAAATACCGGCAGTGAAGAAGCTGAAGAAGATAAGGGAACAAAAGATGATAAGAAGGTTAAAAAGTCAGGTGAGAAGCCAATACTTCTTAAGCACAGAGGTTTTAAATACGAGCATAACAGTAACGGGCAGCTGGTGATCGACCATAAGTATTCTTATCTTTCGCTTGGTTATGATCAGGGGCGCTCCAACAAGGAGCTTGCAGTGAGCCTTGAAGAAGCAAGGGATGAGCTGCTGGCTCTTGAAGAAGACAAACGGAAGGATGAGCTTAAGGCCCTTGAAGAGAATGAGATGTATTCCTTTGAGGAGGGCTTTAACACCTATGTAAGGAGGGCGGATCCCTCGGTTGTAAGTTTTGTTACCGAATATTCGGCTGTCGGTGAATTCGACGGGCAATACTATACGGAGTATACGTCTCACAATTACTATACAGGCAGCGGGGAAGAAATAAAGCTTTCGGATATAGTAAAGGATGAAGATGCATTTTTTGATATCCTTGCCGGGAGGTTCAAGGAATATTTTGACTACGCTAATAAGAATGTATATTTCACTGATGCTGATGCGGATACCGACACCGTGAAGAAAAATATTAAGAAATATATGGATTCGGGATCATGCTCATGGACACTCGACCCGTACGGAGTTACATTTTTCCTTAATGCTTATACAGGACTTCCGGAGGGTGTGAGCCAGACAGTCTTTTTTACGGATGATGAGGATGGCAGTATTTTTAACGAAGAATTCAGCGAGGATGCTGGGGATGAGTGGGTGACGCAGATCCCCGAGCATATCGGCTGCTATATCGATACGGATGATGACGGAGAGGCTGAATATGTAAATGCATACCCGCTGACCGACATGAAGGAATACGAAGGCTCGGAAGAGTATTATGTCAGCGGACTGCATGTGGGCATTGATGGGGAGATCCGGAACTTTAAGACCGTGATGGAAGGCGGTACGGTTTATTACGATACCTATCTTATGCATAAGAAGGGTAAGACTGTCCTGCTTGAATGCCATGATGAATATGACAGTTATTTTATTACTTCTTACAAGCTGGCCGGCGGGATAGATGAGGCGGATGCGTTAAGAGGAGCCTTTGAATGGTCGCAGGATGATAACGACAGTGACAGGGATACAATGCTCCCGCATTACCTTCCGCTTGACATGGACAGTATCAGGGTGCTCATGGAAGAGGATAATGAAGCCCGCGATATGACGCCCGATATGATGAGCATCGATGAAGACGGGAAGATGGAGCTTGCCTCGGGTGATTTTGAACATTTTGTAAGAGCAGAAGATGACGGAAGCGTTACGGTTGATGTGGGGGAGAGCATAGATCCCTTCTATGGAGTCTGGGTCGGCTCCTATAAGGACAGGGCGAAGGCAGTTGAACTAAATGACGTTCTTAAGGAGAAGGGATTCGAACCGGATTATCTTTTTGCACCGGAATGGGACAACTTAAGTGATGAACCTTATTACTGCATAACGGCAGGGATATGTCACACAAAGGAAGCAGCTGACGTTATCCTTGGAGAGGCAAAGAAGGCAGGCTATAAAGATGCCTACATTAAGTTCACCGGGGAGAGGACCGGGCACAGGATCTATTATATTGTGTACGATGAAGGTAAGCTGGATATATCGCCTGATGAGGTCATAATAAACGATGTGCAGATCGAAGAACTCTCGGGCGGCAGCGGAGATACGGCGACACTGATCGTTGATAAGGATACCGTATTTGACGAATCCTGTGAGACCGAGTTCTTCGGGAATTACAAGCAGGGGGACACACCTCTTGAGTGGTACAACACTAACCAGGATATGATCGATAAGGATGTTGATGAATATATTTCGGGCGGATCCGCATTGAAGGGTGTCTTCGAAGTGAGCATTACGGGAAACCATGTTGACAGGTTCTACGGAAGCTACTGGTGGGACTGAAGGCTCATCCTTATAAGATGAGGGCTCATCATATAAATAGGGGGAAGTACTGTGAAGAAAAGAATCATTTTTATTGCGGTAGCGTGCCTTTTATCATGTATGCTCCTTGCTGGCTGTAATAAAAAGTCCGATCTGAAGGACACATTGAACAATGAGACCGCAGTCCGGCCTGATGAAGATAAACCTGAAGGGAATAATATCGTTAAGGATGAAGATGATGATGCAGTCCCGGATGGTGATCTTAACCTTAACGGGAAGGATGTGCAAAACGAAATAGACCTCACATCGGAGGATCTGATCCTTGAATTCCTTGAAGGCGAGTGGACCATGATCGACAGGAATAAGAGAGAAGACTTCGCCACACTCAGGATACGGAATAACGGGGCATTTGATTTTATAAGGAATAAGGATGACGCATCGGGAAGCGGCAGGCTGCATTTTGCGTATTCTATGGCGGATGCCGATGAGGAACCGGACAGTTTCAGCCTTGAGTTTGACGATCTGGATGAACTTGTACCTGAGGGGAGGCTTGACTATCCGGGCTCCGGAGGCCCTTATGAGTCAAGCGGCATATTTCATATAGGTATAGGAGAGGACCGGGATTATCTGTACCTTAAGGAGATAGGGAACGGAGATACCATGATATCCCTCTATGCCCTCAATGTTGTCGGACCTGATGATTATGAGAACTGGACTCCGGCATGGCTCTTCTACAGGGATAAGGCTCCGGAGGCTGTGGATGAAGCGCCGGATGCAGACAGGTTCTATGCATGGGCATGGGAACGTGACAGCGACGGTATATGGCTCCAGCCGATGACCCTGTATGAATACGACACGGAAGACGAGTATACGGGCAGGCGGTACAGAGGCGGCTATTTCACGGAGAAGGAAGATATACGTTCCGTATATTACAGGATCTCGGACAGGGTGGACTTGAACGGACTGCTCGAGGCCGATAAATGGAGCCGCGAGTATCCTCTTATGATGTATGAGGTATCACTCGATAATAAGGGAAGGGTCGCTAAGGTCAATGAGGTTGATCAGAGCTATTACAACATTTATGACCTGGGCGATATCGATCCGGAATTCTCATATGAGGGAACGAAGATCACCATAAACGGGCATGAGATGGATATACAGGAGTACGCTCCGGCAGCCAATGCGATCATGGATTGTACAAGGGTCGGAGACTGGATAATAGTTGAATGCCATGTCAACCCTCATACCAGCCTGTATGAGTTCTACAATATCAATTCAGGTGATTTTGAATATGATATAGCAGGTGCCAATCTTACCTGGCTGGGAGCTGATCTGTCAACAGCCGTTTACTCGGATTACAATCAGATATTTGATTTCTGGGGTAAACGTATCGGACAGGTTGATGAAGGAGAAGTGTATGGCCTTGAGTGGCTGGATGAGGAGACGATCGGTGCCGAGTGCCGGATGATTGACGGTAAGGGAACGGAGAAGGAATATACCTATAAGGTTGAGTACAGACCTCAGGACAAGGCCGTGCTCACTTATTACGAATACCTGCTTGGCGGCAGCCGCCAGTGGCGGAGGTTCAGGGATGAGATGCCGGACGGAGCGGCTGCGCTCGTGATAGTAAACCCGCCGTCGAAGATGCTTGATAAGATGCCTCCGCCCCAGGTGTATGATGAGGGTGCATATGACAGGATGGTCGTGGTAAGCCTTATGGACGGCATGAGGCTGCATGTCGATTCGAACGAACCTGACGAAAACGGCAGGGAAAAGTACTGGGGCAGGCTTCATGATGTCAACAGGGGAGACGCCACGGTATTTGAGATAACGGTTCCTGAAGGACTACCGAACGGAACCCTTGTGGTGCGTACCCCCAATTCAGGAGAGGTCCTGTGGGATATCACACAGATATCTGGCAGAGATCCTGTCATGAGCAAATTCCTGACCATGTGAAGACACGGGGACGGTTCTTTTGTCTTCATTTTGTGAAGACACGGGGACGGTTCTTTTGTCTTCATTTTGCAGGGACACAGGGACGGTTCTTTTGTATTCATCATTGAAAGCCCGGGGACTCTGTGGTCTCATGCTATAAAATCATTGGGAGAATCATATGAACGGAAGTTGTGATACCTGTGCATACTACTTTTATGATGAGGAGTACGACGAGTATGTGTGCGATATGGATATAGATGAGGATGATTACGCAAGACTGATGGAGCGTGACTTTAAAGGATGTCCTTATTACGTTAACGGTGACGAGTATAGGGTCGTCAGGCATCAAATGTGACGGGGCATTACAACATATTAGGGAGCATTACATTATTAAGGAGGAAACATGCCGGCAACAATAGTAGACATAAAGGAACAGACGGGGCTTTCTCTTGCAACCATATCCAAGTATTTGAACGGCGGTAATGTCCTGCCTGAGAATAAGGAGAAGATAGAAGCTGCCATAAAGGATCTTCATTATGAGGTCAACGAGATCGCCAGAAGCATGGTCACCAGCAAGACAAGGACTATCGGGATCCTTGTGCATTCGGCGAGCAGTCCTTTCTGCGGGCAGATACTTCACTATCTCAGCGAGGCGCTGCGCTCTAAAAAGTACGGGATGCTCATCTGCGATTCCAACAATGATGAGGAACTTGAAAAGCAGAATGTGAAATACCTGCTTAGTAAGAAGGTTGACGGGATAATCGTTATCCCTGTTGCCAATAACGCTTCATTTCTTAGCGGAACAAGAAAGAGGAACGTACCTGTAGTTTTACTGGACCGTGCACTTAAAGATGAGAGCTTCGACTGTGTGAAGATAGACAACCGTCAGGCAGTTTCAAGGGCCATGCAGGTGATCCTCAAAAACGGACATAAGAAGATAGCCATCATAGGATCGAAGAGGGAGTACACGGGGCGTGAGAGATATGAGGGATTTAAAGGGGCTATGAAGGAAGCAGGAATACCCGTGCGTGATGAATACGTTCGTCTTGGAGTTCATTCGCTTGCCTGGGGTTATGAGAACATGAAAGACCTTCTTGAGCTTGCTGACAGGCCGACGGCAGTTTTTACGGATAATTACGAGATAACTCTCGGGGCTGTGATGGCAGTAAACGAATCTTCGCTTAAATGTCCGGATGACATTTCTCTTGTAGGCTTTGATGACCAGATCATATTTCATCTCATAAATCCGCCTCTTTATATGGTGGAACAGCCCCTGCAGGAAATGAGCAACAAAGCGGTAGAACTCATACTCGGCCGTATTGACAGCGGGTCATTGGATATGCCCATGGAGATATCGCTTGGGACCAGGATCATAGAAGGAAAGTCAGTCAGGAGAGCCTAGAGGATATTTTATTTTTTACTGACAGATGAAACGTTTCGGCATATGTGCAAGCGAATGGTGATCAATATCCAGTTAATTAAATTTGTGATTGACTGATTTTGCTGGATGTGAGATAATCTTGTTCGGAGCGAAACGTTTCGCCAAAAAACACAAAACAAGCAGAAATGAAGACGAAAGAACCGTCCCCGTGTCTTCATGGAAAGGAGAGAAGAATGCTTAAAGGGATCCCGCCCATCCTGACACCGGAATTATTGAAGGTGCTTTGTGAGATGGGACACACTGATGAGATAACAATAGCTGACGGTAATTTTCCGGGTCATTCATTCGGAAAGCCGGTTATAAGGCTCGACGGCCACGGAGTACCCGAGGTGCTGGATGCGATCATGCAGGTATTTCCGCTTGATACATATCCGGACAGGGATGGAGTGATGCATGCACCCTGCGTGCTGATGGCACTGGAGCCTAATGATGTCGGGAAGCTGGAAACACCGATATGGAATGAATATAAGGAGATAGTATGGAAATATGATGAACGCGGGGCTGAGGCCTTCGAGGAGATCAATAAGTGGAAGTTCTACGATCAGACAAGGGAGAAATCCTGCGCCGTCATTATGACAAGTGAGAAGGCGCTGTATGCCAACATCATCCTCAGGAAGGGTGTTGTCTAGAGGTATTTCTTAGAAAAGGCGCTGTATAAGAAATATAAATAAGGTAACAGATATAAAAATGCGAAGCTATTAAGGAAGGAGAAGGATCATGTCAGTAGTAAAGATGAGGATGAGGGGGGCGATATTGCCCGGTAATTCGACGGTTGAATTGAAGGATTTTGAGAAGCCTGTACCCGGATACGGGCAAGTGCTAATAAAGACCAAGGCAACGACCATATGCGGAAGTGATATCCGCTGCATATACAGGGAACATACGGGTAAGGGAGCCGAAGGCTATATACCCGGCATGATCGCAGGACACGAACCCAGCGGACTTATAGTTGAAGAGGGTGAAGGCCTTAAGCGTTTCAAGAAGGGAGACAGGGTCATCGTATATCATATATCCGGCTGCGGCGTATGCAATGACTGCAGAAGGGGCTACTATATTTCCTGCACGAGTAAGTTCAGAGCAGCATATGGATGGCAGAGGAACGGGGGCATGGGAGAATATATACTTGCTGATGAGAAGGATCTTATCGCCCTTCCGGATGAGCTGACCTATAAGGACGGCGCCCAGGTGGCATGCGGATTCGGTACGGTATATGAAGCGATAGAGAAGATAGGCATAAGCGGTAATGATGCGGTTCTCGTCACCGGGCTCGGACCCGTGGGACTTGCGACTTTGATGTTATGCAAGGCTCTTGGAGCCAATCAGCTGATAGGCGTTGAGATGAATGACTATAGGATCGACCTGGCTAAGAAGCTGGGGCTTGTTGATCATGTGTTTAAGCCGGGCGATGATGCCCTTGACCGGATAATGGAAGCAACGAAGGGAAGGGGCGTCGAGAAGGCTATCGACTGTTCGGCTGCCGATCCCGGCAGGCAGCTCGCGATACGTGCGACTCATGCTTACGGTAAGATCGCTTTCGTCGGCGAGGGCGGCACATGCACCTTTAACCCAAGTCCTGACATCATCCACGGGCAGAAGACCATCTACGGCTCCTGGGTGACATCACTATGGAGGATGGAGGAACTGGTTGACAGGCTTGTCCGCTGGGGCATCCATCCCGACGAACTGATAACACATGAATTCCCGCTTGAGCAGGCAGGCGAGGCATATGCCCTCATGGCTTCGGGGCAGTGCGGCAAGGTTGCGGTGGTGTTCGGCGACCAGGATGAAAGGTAAGGTGAAAGAGCATGAATGAAAAAGTTGATGTTAGCAAGGTGCCGGTGCGCAGGCTCTATACCGGTGCTTACATGCCTGCTGTCGGACTGGGTACATTCGGCTCGGACAAATACTCTTCAGAGCAGATATCGGATGCTGTATACGGGGCAGTGAAGGCAGGCTACAGGATGCTCGACTGTGCATCCGTATATCAGAATGAGAAGCAGATCGGAGATGTGCTCAGACGCTTGTTTGACGATGGGGTGGTGATGCGCCGTGAGATGTTTATAACGTCCAAGGTATGGAACGATCAGCACAGGGAAGTACGCAAGGCCTGTGAGAAGAGCCTCGGAGACCTGAATTTATCATATATAGACCTGTATTTCGTTCACTGGCCCTTTCCGAATTATCATGCACCGGGGTGTGACGGTGATTCGAGGAATCCGGATTCCAAGCCTTTTTCGGTCGAGGAGTTTATGGATACATGGAGACAGTGCGAGGAGCTGGTGAATTCAGGGCTTGTACGTGCTATCGGTATGTCGAACATGACGGTCTCCAAGCTCGAAAAGGTCCTTCCCCTGTGCAGGATAAAGCCGGCAGCTCTTGAGATGGAATGCCATCCGTCCTTTCAGCAGAAGGAGCTGTTTGACTATGCGATCAGTCATGAGATAGTACCTATAGGCTTCTGCCCGATCGGTTCGCCCAGCCGTCCGGAGAGGGACAGAACAGTCTGGGATGTTGCGGATACGGAGCTTGATGAGGTTGTGGCAGTAGCCAAAAAATACAACGTTCATCCTGCGATAGTGTGTATCAAGTGGGCTGTTCAGAGGGGCCTTACCACAATCCCCTTTTCGGTAAAGGAATCCCAGTATGTTTCCAACCTTAAATGTACCACGGTGGATCCGCTGTCTGATGATGAGATGGAGCTTCTTAAAAAGGCCGAGAGGAACTGCAGGCTTGTAAAGGGTCAGGTCTTTTTGTGGCCCGGCGCCGAAGACTGGACACAACTGTGGGAATGATGCTATCATGACCACATGGATTACACACTGATAAGAAGCAGAAGAAAGACGATATCACTTGAAATAGATGAAAGCGCGCAACTTTTGGTGCGCGCTCCTCTGCGTGCACCAAAATACGAGATCGAGAACTTTATAAATGAGAAGGGATCCTGGATTGAGAAACATATAAGGGAAGCCCTTGACAGGAACGATAAGAAAAAAGAGATCGGGGCTCTGAGTCCGGCGGAAATAGCCCGGCTTAAAGAGGATGCCTTAAGAGTAATACCGGACAAAGTCAGTCGGTATGCCGATATTCTCGGAGTGACATACGGCAGGATAACCATAAGATGCCAGAAGACCCTGTGGGGAAGCTGCAGCAGAAAGGGGAATCTTAACTTTAACTGCATACTCATGAAAGCGCCTGAGAGGGTGCTTGATTATGTTATTGTCCATGAGCTGTGCCACCGAATCCAGATGAACCATTCCAGATGCTTCTGGGAACTGGTCGAAGGGGTGGTCCCGGATCATAAGGAATGCCGCAGGTGGCTCCGCAGGGAAGGGAGCCTGTATCTTGGATGATGAAGACAGAAGAACCGTCCCCGTGTCTTCATAAATAATACTTGCATGGGAATTAAAGCGAGTTTATAATGTGGAGTGGTCTGTTGCACTTATGACAGGCCACTCCACTATTTTTGTGATTTCGTATATCAGGGAGAAGCGTTATGGAAGGATTATATATTCCTGCAGGCTACAGGAGTCCGCAGACGATCAAGGATACGGAAGTATTTATTAAGGAAGTAAAGGATTATTTCGAGAGGGCTCTGGCCAAGGAGTTAAACCTTACCCGCGTGTCCGCGCCCCTTTTTGTGTGGCCCGAGTCGGGACTTAACGATAACTTAAACGGTGTTGAGCGTCCGGTCAAGTTCGGCATAAGGGAGCAGGGCGATAAGGAAGTCGAGATCGTGCATTCTCTTGCCAAGTGGAAGAGGATGGCACTTAAGAAGTACGGGTTTGCCCATGGTGAAGGCCTCTATACGGATATGACCGCCATAAGGCGCGACGAGGATACTGACAACCTTCATTCCTTATATGTGGACCAGTGGGACTGGGAAAAGATAATAAATAAGGAAGAACGAAACGAGGATACGTTAAAGTCGATCGTGCGCAAGGTTTACGAGGCGATCAAGAATACAGAGGTATTTGTTAATTCAAGGCATCCGGAGATCACAAGGATACTGCCCGATGACATTACCTTCATAACGACCCAGGAGCTTGAGGACCGCTGGCCCGATAAGACACCAAAGGAGAGAGAGGACCTGGCTGCGAAGGAATACAAGGCATTATTCCTCATGAAGATAGGTGATCTGCTTAGGTCCGGGGAGAAGCATGACGGACGTGCTCCCGACTATGATGACTGGGAGCTTAACGGAGACATCATCGTATATTATCCCGTACTTGACAGGGGATTTGAGATCTCTTCAATGGGTATAAGGGTTGATGAAGATTCTCTTAAGAGTCAGCTTGACAAGGCGGGCTGTCCCGAGCGGGCTTCCCTTCCATTCCAGAAGGCCGTACTTGATAAGGAGCTTCCCTATACGATAGGAGGCGGTATCGGACAGTCGAGGATATGCATGTTCTTTATGAGAAGGGCACACATAGGAGAGGTACAGAGCTCGATCTGGGCCAAGGGAGTTGTGGCAGAAGCCGAGAGCAGGGGAGTACACCTGCTGTAGAGATTGTGGTATTGCATGAGTGACGATGAAGCGAAGCAATCCTGTATAACGGATAAGTAGGAGAGAAAAATGAAACAGTTCACTTCAAAAGAGTTAAGGAACACCTGGAAGGAATTCTATAAGGAGAGAGGACACGTTGATGTCGGAGCCGTGTCTTTGGTATCTGACGGGTCAACAGGCGTTATGTTCAACGTAGCAGGCATGCAGCCCCTTATGCCTTATCTTCTGGGACAGAAGCATCCGATGGGAACGAGGCTGTGTAATGTGCAGGGGTGTGTCCGCACCAACGATATCGACTCCGTCGGAGACAAGTCTCATGTGACTTTCTTCGAGATGATGGGAAGCTGGTCGCTGGGCGATTATTTCAAGGAGGACAGGTGCAAGTGGAGCTACGAGCTTCTTACGGAAGTTTTCGGTTTTGACCGTGATCATCTTGCAGCTACGGTGTTCGAAGGTGATGAGAATGCACCCAGGGATGAAGAGGGAGCAAAATGCCGTATAGACTCGGGATTCAAGCCCGAGAATATTTATTATCTTCCCGCTGAGGATAACTGGTGGGGACTTGAGTACGGCCCCTGCGGTCCCGATTCCGAGATGTTCTATATAGCCGATGTACCGGACTGCGGTCCTGACTGCGGACCGGGATGTTCGTGCGGCAAATATACCGAGCTTGGAAACGATGTCTTCATGCAGTATGAGAAGCATAAGGACGGTCACCTTACGCCTCTTGCCAAGAAGAATGTCGATACCGGCTGGGGGCTTGAAAGAAACCTTGCCTTCCTTAACGGGACCAAGGATGTATATAAGACCGACCTCTTCGCTTCGGTCATTGCGTATGTTGAGAAGATTTCGGGCTTTAGGTATGACAATGATGACGACAAGACACGTTCCATGCGCGTCCTTTCCGACCATATGCGTACATCCGTAATGCTTATAGGCGACGAGGCAAGGCTCACACCTTCAAACGGCGGTGCAGGATATGTACTCAGAAGGCTCATACGGCGTGCTGTAAGGCACGGAAGGATACTGGGCCTTACCACGGAGAACCTGCTTGATATCGCAAAGATATTCATAGATGAGGTTTATTCGGATTCATATCCCAATCTTGTTACGAACAGGGATTTTGTGCTTAAGGAGCTTAAGAAGGAGATCGATCGTTTTACGGCCACTCTTGAGAACGGTATGAAGGAGTTTAAGAAGATCCTGGATACTGTTCTTGCCTCCTCCGGAAAGTCAATCGCCGGTAAGGATGCCTTCTATTTATATGATACATTCGGTTTCCCATTGGAGCTTACGGTTGAGATGGCAGATGAGCAGGGCCTCAGTGTTGATGAAGCGGGATTCGAAAAAGCAATGGAAGAGCAGAAACAGAAGGCAAGGGATAATGCCAACTTCTCTCTTAAGGCTTCATCCGATGATCTTGCCGCATTCAAGGGACTTGATGAATCTGTTGTAACCGAGTTCACGGGATATGAGAAGACGGAAGATACCGGTAAGGTGGTTGCCATTGCTTCTTCCGAGCTTATAAATGAAGTCGGTGAAGGTCTTGAGTGCGTGATCGTGACAGATAAAACACCGTTCTACGCTACCATGGGCGGCCAGAAGGGTGATTTTGGCTGCATTAATGCAGGTAACTTCGAATTCGAAGTAAAGGATACGGTTAAGATAGACGGCGGCAGAGTAGGTCACGTGGGTATAGTTAAGTCCGGTAAGGTTAAGACCGGCGACACGGTTACTCTCACAGTCGATCCAGCCAACAGGACGGCCACCTGTATGAACCATTCCGCAACCCACCTGCTCCAGAAGGCACTTCAGACGGTGCTCGGGGATGAGGTCAAGCAGCAGGGCTCTTATCAGGACGGAGAGAGGACCAGGTTCGACTTCTCATTCTCGCGCGCAGTGACGGCTGAGGAACTCAACAGGGTTGAGGACCTTGTCAATGAAAAGATCATGGAGGATATCCCTGTAGTGACGGATATCATGTCGATAGATGAAGCGAAGAAGTCCGGCGCGATGGCCCTCTTCGGCGAGAAGTACGGCGAGGTAGTAAGGGTCGTAAAGATGGGTGACTTCTCCAAGGAACTGTGCGGCGGAACCCATGTTAAGAAGACCGGTGACATTCATGCCTTCAAGATCATGTCCGAGAGCGGTATCGCAGCGGGCGTGCGAAGGGTGGAAGGACTTACCGGTACGAGAGTGCTTGCATATTATAAGGAAGTGGAAGATACATTAAGGAATGCGGCTTTACTCCTTAAGACATCACCTGCGGAGCTCTCCGACAGGATCGGTAAGCTCAGGGATGAGGTAAAGTCACTCACATCCGAGCTTGAGTCATTAAAGAGCAAGGCTGCCAAGGATGCGATGGGCGACGTGATGGATAAGGTCACAGAGGTTAAGGGTGTTAAGTTCCTTGCAACAAGCGTTCCCGGGGTTGATATGAACGGCCTCAGGGATCTGGGAGACCAGCTTAAGGATAAGATAGGTGACGGCGTTGTTCTGCTTGCATCCGATGCAGGCGGCAAGGTCAACCTGGTTGCGATGGCTACTGACGGGGCAATGGGCAAGGGTGCTCATGCCGGTAACCTTATCAAGGGTATCGCCGGTCTCGTAGGCGGTGGCGGCGGAGGCCGTCCCAACATGGCCCAGGCAGGCGGCAAGAATCCTGCAGGCATAGATGAGGCACTGACCGAGGCGCTTAAGGTACTCGAGGTCCAGCTCTCATAAATGTGACACTTTAGCTCTGAATGAAAGTGTCACATGGATGTGACAAAAATATAAGTTGACTAATCGGGGCCTTCTGTATATAATAACATCTAGTGCAGCGCCTTAACAGGCGAAAACCCTACAGTCGTCAATGCACAAATATATGACGCGAGGGGAGGTTGAGAAACATGTCAAACGTGATCGTAAAAGAGAATGAAACATTAGACAGCGCTCTTCGTCGTTTCAAGAGGAACTGTGCCAAGGCCGGTATCCAGCAGGAAATCCGTAAGAGAGAGCATTACGAGAAGCCTAGCGTAAAGCGTAAGAAGAAATCTGAAGCTGCCAGGAAGCGTAAATACAACTAATAAGTCATTTGATGGAATCCTCCGAATAATTTCGGAGGATTTCTTATTTTGTTCTAGATTTTGTACCGGGGATATGCTATAATACAACATGTTGTGGAAAGCGAGACTAGATATGGTGTTTTTGATCTCGGCTCTGATCCTGCTGCTCATCATATGCTTTATTTATAAGGAGAGCAAGGGCTTCCGGGTTGTACGATACAGATTTGTTAACGGTAAGCTTGGCACTGATCATTTCAGGTTTGCCGTAATATCCGACCTTCATGATCTTGACCACGGGAATGGCAATGAAGCCGTACTTAAGGCACTGGACGCCGAGGAACCCGATGCGGTATTTTTTGCCGGGGACATGGTCACATCGAGTATGGAACCCAAGTATCATTCCGATGCAGCCCTTAAGTTTATTGAGGCTGTTGCCTCGAGGTATCCTATATATTATGGTATCGGGAATCATGAGGAGAAGCTGAGACGGTGCCCGGATGATTTTCCGGGTGAGTACGATAAATACGTAAGAGCTCTTTCGGACATGGGCGTTCGGATGCTCATCAATGAGAAGGTAAGCATTGATGGGGCGTGTATCGATGTATACGGGCTGGATCTTGAGCATGAATATTACCGCAAGCTTAAGACGAAATGGATCCCGGATGACTATCTTCTTAAGAAGTTCGGCAAGTGCGATCCCGGCAGGATATCGATCCTTCTTGCGCACAATCCGGAGCAGTTTCCGAAATATGTCCTGTGGCATCCCGATTACATCCTGTCGGGGCATGTGCACGGAGGCATCGTGAACATACCGTTTCTGGGAGGGGTCATATCCCCGCAGCTTAAGCTTTTTCCCAAGTACGATGCCGGCCTTTTTGAACAGGACGGGTCAACGATGATCCTAAGCAGGGGACTTGGATCGCACACGATACCCGTAAGGGTAAACAACAAGGCGGAAGTTGTGATCGTGGATATTTACAGGGAATGATACAGTTGGAAGTGACCGCAGGGTTTGAGGGAGCCTGAAGGTTCATGGCAGGGAGTAAACATTTAAGGGGAATTCAATGAAAAAGGATAATGATATCATGAGTCTTACCGTGAAACTGCAGGTATTTGAAGGACCGCTCGATCTGCTCCTTCATCTTATAGAGAAGAATAAGGTGGATATCTACGATATCCCCATTGTTCTTATTACCGACCAGTATCTTGATTATATAAGGCAGATGCAGAAGGAGGATCTCGACGTCATGAGCGAGTTCCTTGTAATGGCTGCAACCCTTCTTGACATAAAGTGCAGGATGCTTCTTCCCAAGGAGGTCAACGAAGAAGGCGAGGAGGAGGATCCGAGGGCCGAGCTCGTTGAGAAGCTTATCGAGTACAAGCTTTATAAATATATGTCTTACGAGCTTAAGGACATGCACATGGATGCAGGCAGGACCCTGTTCAAGAAGCCTACAATGCCTAAGGAGATCGAGGACTATGAGCAGCCGATCGACTATGAACAGCTGATAGGTGACATGGATCTTGCCAAGCTCAATCAGATATTCAAGTCTATGATGAAGCGCCAGGTCGATAAGATCGATCCGATAAGGAGCAAGTTCGGCAAGATCGAGAAGGATGAGGTCAACCTTGAGGAGAAGACTGCATATATTGAGAATTACGTGAAGAGTCATAAGCGGTTCGGATTCAGGGACCTTCTTGAGAAGCAGGGTTCGAAGATGGACATTGTGGTGACCTTCCTCGTTATACTGGAGCTCATGAAGCTGGGGCAGATAATGATCGTACAGGAAGCACTGTTTGATGACATCATGATCACATCCAAGATGGCTGCATGATCATTGATCGCCATGAAGGGCAAGGCAGAGCATAAGCGAAGACGGAGCAGGGGCAGATATTGGCTAAGAAGATAAGCGATAAGGAAAATAATACAGAAGAAACAGTTGAAACAGGAGCGGCAGAAGGAGCGGAAGCAGCCGCAGAAGTGCAGCAGGAAGATATAAAGACGGTGGATAATCCCAAGGCTGTTATCGGGGCGGTACTCTTTTCGGTAGGTAATTCAGTTGAGTATAAGAAGCTGGCCGCGGTGCTGGGCCGCGATCTTGAAACGACCAAGGGCCTGGTTGCTGAGCTTAAGAAGGAATACGACGGTAATGATGACTGCGGTTTTACCATTATAGAACTTGAGGAATCGGTACAGATGTGCTCCAAGGCATCAATGTATGAGCAACTCATCAAGATAGCCAAGGTTCCCAAAACATATTCACTTACGGATTCGATGCTTGAGACCCTGTCTATAATAGCTTATAAGCAGCCGGTCACCAAGCTTGAGATCGAGAAGATAAGGGGAGTCAGCTGTGACCATGCGGTTAACAAGCTTGTCGAGTACGGGCTCATAACCGAACTGGGAAGGCTGCAGGCGCCCGGAAGGCCGTTACTCTTTGGGACAACAGAGGAGTTCCTGCGAAGCTTCAACGTTACATCCCTTGACGACCTTCCCACGGCGAGTCCTGACAGGATAGAGGAGTTTAAGAAGGAAGCGGCTGAGGAAGTGTCAGTCAAGCTTGATATCTAGTTACGAACATTGATGGCAGGATAGAAATCGGGCCGGCGGAAATGACCGCCGGCTCCTGTTATTTTGATAAGAAAAAAATGTAAAATATCTTCTATGAATTATATCTGACTTGTGCTATAATCTATTCTAGTGCGTAATGCGCAATGATTGTTTAAGCAAAGGCTTTATAAGCCATACTATACTAAATGGAGGGCTGAACAAAATGAGTAACACTTCTCAAGCGAGCGCAAGAATCAATTCCTTGCTCGATGAAAACAGTTTTGTTGAGATCGGCGCCGGGGTTACGGCCAGGGCTACTGATTTCAATATGGATCCCAAGGCGGCTCCTACTGACGGCGTTGTTACGGGATACGGCCTTATAGGCGGCAGTCTCGTGTACGTTTACAGTCAGGATGCATCTGTAATGGGCGGTTCTGTCGGCGAAATGCATGCGAAGAAGATCATCAATCTCTATGATCTTGCAATGAAGACAGGAGCTCCCGTGATCGGTCTTATCGATTCGACCGGATTAAGGCTTCTTGAAGCAACAGATGCACTTTCAGCATTCGGAAGGATCTACAAGAGGCAGTCAATGGCTTCCGGTGTTATCCCCCAGATAACAGCAATATTCGGAAGTTGCGGCGGCGGACTTGCATTATTCCCTTCAATGTCTGACTTTACCTTTATCGAGTCGGGCAAGGGTAAGATGTTTGTTAATTCACCCAATGCTGTTGAAGGCAATTACACGGAGAAGCTTGACACATCAGCAGCTGCATTCAGGAGCAGCGAGTGCGGTGATGTTGACTTTGTGGCAGATGAAGCTGATATCTATAATGAGATCAGGAACCTTGTCATGATGCTTCCCGAGAACAACGAGGAGAACGGTGCATTTGAAGAATGCAGCGATGACCTTAACAGGTTATGTACAGATCTTTCGGCATGCTATAAGGATGCATCGGTTGCATTGTCCAGGATAGCTGATGATCAGGCCTTCCTTGAGGTTAAGGCAGATTATGCAAAGTCAATGGTAACCGGATTCTTAAGGCTTAACGGTATCACGGTTGGTGCTGTTGCCAACAGGAGCGAGAAATACGACGATGAAGGAAAGGTGGCTGAGAAGTTCGATTCAGTCCTTACTCCCGCAGGATGCCTTAAGGCAGCTGATTTTGTAACCTTCTGCGATGCATTTGATATTCCTGTGATCACACTTACGAATGTAAGCGGATTCGAGACGACAATGTGCGCAGAGAAGAAGCTGAGCAAGGCAGCAGCCAAGCTTGCATATGCATTTGCCAATGCTACGGTTCCCAAGGTTAACGTTATCACGGGCAATGCATTCGGAAGCGCATACGTTATCATGAATTCCAAATCACTCGGTGCCGACATGAGCTTTGCATGGGATTCCGCTTCAGTCGGAATGATGGATGCCGATGCAGCAGCCAAGCTCCTCTTCGAGAAGGAAGACAACAAGGCGGAACTTACCGCTTCCTATAAGGAGATACAGACAAGCGTTGAATCTGCAGCACGCCGTGGATATATCGATACCGTTATCGCAGCCGAGGAGACACGTAAGTACGTTATCGGCGCACTTGAGATGCTGTTTACAAAGAGAGAGGAGCGTCCTAACAAGAAGCATGGCGCGATCTGAGAAAGGGAAGGTGAAACGTAATATGAAAAAGTTTTTATCAGTATTATGTATAAGTATCTGCCTTCTTGGATTGACAGCATGTGAGAAGCCCAAACCGGTTGATCCGAATGACCAGGCTTCCCTGATAGGGCGGTCACAGGCGATAATTACATATATACTTGCAGAGGATCCGGAAACATATAACGGAATATCCTACAGTGTAGGAAAACAGCTGACCGGTCTTCAGGATTTTGCCGACGGAGGAGCTGAGTATACCGAAGTTGTCCTCAAGGACGTTGTCGGACTTCCTGTTGAGGGTAACGGCTTTATTTCCGGTGTTGATTCCTGGAAGAAGGCAACCGAGGAGATCGGCGGATTTGTCAGTCTCGGTGATACGACCGTTGAGTACGGCTCCAAGGGAGATACTTTTATAGTCGATGTGGGAGCACAGTTCGAGAAGAGAACTGCGACCATAGAGTTTGTTTACAAGGATGATCTTAATAAGACACTTACATCATACGCCGTTAATGTTGATTACACCTTCGGCGAGAAGATGGGTAAAGCGGGACTCAATACTTTGCTCGGTATGGGAACCGTGTTTATCGTTCTTATACTTCTTTCATTCCTTATAAGCTGCTTCAATCTCATCAATAAGGCGCAGGCTTCGATGGAGAGCAAGAAAGCGGCAGGTCAGCCCCGGGCCGCTGAAAAACCTACACCTGCACCGGTAAGTGCACCCGTTGCAGCAGCTGGTGGTGACGACGAGATAGCGGCGGTAATATCGGCAGCGATCGCGGCTTATGAATCCGAGAGCGGAGTAAGCCTTGCCGAATCGGGCGGATATTATGTAAGAAGCATAAGACGCAGAAGCAACAATAAGTGGAATAAGAACTAAAGATTTTCAGTATACCAGGAGGAATATAAAATGAAAAACTATACCATTACTGTTAACGGAAATGTATATGATGTAACCGTAGAAGAAGGAGCAGGCGGATCGGCACCCGTTGCCAAGGCAGCACCTGCAGCAGCACCCAAGGCAGCACCCGCAGCAGCACCGAAGGCAGCCGGAGCAGGCTCCATAAAGGTTGAAGCCGGTGCAGCAGGCAAGATCTTCAAGATCGAAGCAAGCGTAGGCCAGAGCGTAAGCAAGGGCGATACCATTATCATCCTTGAAGCCATGAAGATGGAGATCCCTGTTGTTTCACCTGCAGACGGTACTGTGGCAAGTATTGATGTTTCTGTTGGTGATTCCGTAGAGGCAGGAGCATGCCTTGCAACTCTTAACTAAGGCTTGAACTGAATCTGATACTAATTCATTAAATTGGAGGTTTAAAAATGTCATATATAGTAGAGACTATGCAGAACCTCATGCTGCAGACGGCCTTCTGTAACCTTACCGTGGGTAATTACATCATGATCGCCGTTGCGTGCGGATTTCTGTATCTGGCTATAGCAAAAGAATTCGAGCCGCTGCTTCTGACCCCGATCGCGTTCGGTATGTTGCTTGTCAACATATATCCGGACATCATGATGACTATTGAAGAGTCAAGCAATGGCGTGGGTGGTCTCCTTCATTACTTTTACCTGATGGATGAATGGGCTATCCTTCCTTCGTTGATATTCATGGGCGTCGGAGCCATGACAGACTTCGGTCCCCTTATCGCAAATCCCAAGAGCTTCCTGCTCGGTGCAGCAGCTCAGTTCGGTATCTTTGCAGCATACTTCGGTGCCATCGCACTCGGTTTTAACGACAAGGCAGCAGCTGCAGTATCCATCATCGGTGGTGCTGACGGCCCTACATCGATCTTCCTTGCCGGCAAGCTGGGCCAGACGGCATTACTGGGTCCCATAGCGGTAGCGGCATATTCATATATGTCACTGGTTCCCATTATCCAGCCCCCTATCATGAAGCTTCTCACAACAGAGAAGGAGAGGGCGATCAAGATGGAACAGCTTCGTCCCGTAAGCAAGCTTGAGAGGATACTTTTCCCTATCGTGGTTACGATAGTTGTTTGTCTTATACTTCCCACGACCGCACCCCTTGTAGGTATGCTTATGCTCGGTAACCTCTTCAGGGAGTCGGGAGTTGTACGTCAGCTTACCGAGACAGCCAGCAATGCACTTATGTACATCGTTGTCATCATCCTCGGTACATCAGTCGGAGCAACGACAAGTGCGGCAGCTTTCCTTAACTGGGATACCATCAAGATAGTTATCTTAGGACTTATTGCCTTCATGTTCGGCACAGCAGCGGGAGTCCTCTTTGGTAAGATAATGTGTGTTGCCACCAAGGGTAAGGTTAATCCCCTTATCGGATCGGCGGGAGTTTCGGCGGTTCCGATGGCTGCCAGGGTATCGCAGAAGGTCGGTGCGGAATCCGATCCCACCAACTTCCTTCTCATGCATGCCATGGGTCCCAATGTTGCCGGCGTTATAGGTACTGCTGTTGCAGCCGGTACCTTCATGGCTGTGTTCGGAGTATTCTAGATCATTGATCAATAAGATATATCATAATAAAATTGGAGGATATAATAATGGCAGAAGTTGAAAAGAAACCCATCAAGATTACCGAGACCATTCTCCGTGATGCGCATCAGTCACTGATCGCAACGAGAATGCCTACCGAGGTAATGCTTCCCATTCTTGATAAGCTTGATAGAGTCGGATATCAGTCACTTGAGTGCTGGGGCGGTGCTACATTTGATGCATCACTTCGTTTCCTTAAGGAAGATCCCTGGGACAGGCTCAGAAAGATAAGGGACGGCGCCAAGAACACCAAGCTTCAGATGCTCTTCAGGGGACAGAATATCTTAGGATACCGTCCTTACGCAGACGATGTTGTATATGCTTTCGTTGAGAAGTCTATCGCCAACGGTATTGATATAATCCGTATATTTGACTGCCTTAATGATATCAGGAACCTTCAGGCAGCAGTTGATGCAACCAACAAGATCAAGAAGCAGGAAGGACGAGGAGAGTCACAGATAGCTCTTTCCTACACGCTCGGTGATGCCTATACTCTTGAGTATTGGGCAGATATGGCCAAGAAGATCGAAGAGATGGGAGCTGATTCCATCTGTATCAAGGATATGGCCGGTCTTCTGGTTCCTTACAGGGCCGCAGAGCTTGTTAAGACACTTAAGGAGAGCACCAAGCTTCCTATCCAGTTACATACACACTATACATCCGGTGTTGCATCAATGACCTACCTTAAGGCAGTAGAAGCCGGCGTTGATGTTATCGACTGTGCAATGTCGCCTTTCGCTCTTGGTACATCACAGCCCGCTACAGAGGTTATGGTTGAGACATTCAGGGGTACACCTTATGATACAGGTTACGATCAGAAGCTTCTTGCTGAGATTGCTGATTACTTCAGGCCTTACAGAGAGGAGTGCCTTGCCAACGGACTGCTCAGTCCCAAGGTTCTCGGCGTTAATATCAAGACCCTTCTCTATCAGGTACCCGGCGGAATGCTTTCAAACATGGTTAGCCAGCTTAAGGAACAGAATGCAGAAGATAAGTATAATGAGGTGCTTGAGGAGATACCCCGCGTTCGTAAGGACTGCGGTGAGCCGCCTCTTGTTACACCTTCATCACAGATCGTCGGAACCCAGGCCGTATTCAATGTGCTTATGGGCGAGAGATACAAGATGGCTACAGGTGAGTTCAAGGATCTGCTCCGCGGTAAGTATGGCCAGACGGTTAAGCCTATGAACCAGGAAGTTATCGACAAGGTTATCCCGGGCGAGGAGAGGTTCACGTCACGTTCTGCAGATGCAGCCGGTCTTACCAACGAGATGGACAAGATCGAAGCCGAGATGAAGCAGTACAAGCAGCAGGACGAGGACGTTCTTTCATACGCACTCTTCCCGCAGGTTGCGACCGATTTCTTCAAGTATCGTGAAGCGCAGCAGACAGGTATCGATGCTGCAAAGGCAGATACAGAGAACGGAGCTTATCCTGTGTAAAATTTCTTATGGACAAGATATCATAACGTATGTTATAATTATCAGGCAGCCAAGGCTGCCTGATTTTTATTAGAATAGGAGAGGGCTATCATATGGCAAGGAAAGAATCGATCACGAAACAGATGATAATTGACGGAGCTTTTGATCTTCTTAAGAAGGACGGAGTGGAAGCAGTTACAGCGAGGAAGCTTGCAGCACATATCGGCTGCTCGACCCAGCCTATATTCAGGGTTTACACCAACATGGATGAGCTTCTTGCCGAACTTTTTGAGAAGGCAAGGAAGTACTATGAGGATTTCTGCAACTCCAATAAAAAAGCATACGACACCCCCTTTGTAAGCCTGGGGATCAACTATATCAGATTCGCCAAGCAGGAACAGAATATCTTCAGGCTCCTGTTTTTGTCGGGCAATAAGAACCATACCCTGTACGAGCTTATCAACGGCAATGAGAATGCATTCGTTATGAAGGAGATCAAGAAGATTCCCAATCTCAACATGGACAATGTAGAGCTTATCTTCACCAAGGTGTTCATATTCATGCACGGTATGGCAGGCATGACGATAACAGGTGAATTCGATCTTACGGATACGGAAGCCGAGGATATGCTCAAGGATGCTATTAAAGGCTTTATAGGTTAGAGAAGTATGAAGATAATCGTTGTCGGTGGCGGAGCCGCGGGAATGATGGCTGCCGCTGCGGCATCAGATACGTGTGGAGACGTAACTTTAATAGAGAAGAATGAGAAACTGGGAAAGAAGCTGTTCATCACGGGTAAGGGAAGGTGTAACCTGACCAATGCCTGTGATAGTGATGGCTTCTTTAACAATTGTATGAAGAACGGCAAGTTCATGTATTCTTCATTTTATGGATTTTCCAATGATGCCGTGATGGAATTCTTCGAAGGGATGGGAGTTCCCCTTAAGACAGAGAGAGGGGAGAGGGTTTTTCCCGTTTCGGATAAATCGTCCGACATAATCAGGGCACTTGAGAATAACATTAAGAGTAAGAGGGTGAAGATCCGGCTGAACACCGGTCTGTCGCATGTTGTGGAAGAAGACGGAAGGGTGAGAGGCATCGTGACGGCAGATGGTGAGATGATCCCTGCGGACCGTGTGATCCTGGCACTGGGAGGGAGATCCTATCCCGGTACGGGAGCAACGGAAGATGCCATAAGGATTGCAGGAGAGCTTCTGATAGATGCAGTCCCTTTTGAACCGGTACTTGTACCGCTTACAACAGCTGAAAGCTATGTTAAGGACCTTATGGGCCTGTCGCTTAAGAATGTTTCCGCGAGGCTAATGTGCGGCGGGAAGAAGGTGTATGAGGGATTTGGAGAAATGCTCTTTACACATTTTGGAGTGAGCGGACCGCTCATCTTAAGTGCCAGTTCATATATAAGGCCCGATATGTATAAGAAGGGTATCAGCCTTCACATAGACTTAAAGCCTGCCCTTGACGATAAGCAGCTTGATGAACGCATCTTGCGTGATTTTGCAGAAGGACAGAACAGACAGTTTGCCAATGCGCTTGATAAGCTGCTGCCATCGAAGTTAAGACCTGTGATCGTAAGAGAATCGGGGATCGATCCGCATAAGAAGATAAATGAGGTGACAAAGGCTGAGAGGGAGACGCTTGTAAGGCTGCTTAAGGACCTTACACTTACTGTGACCGGGAACAGGGGCTTTGATGAGGCCATAGTATCAAGGGGCGGTGTGAGCGTTAAGGAGATCAACCCTTCCACCATGGAGAGTAAGAAGATAAAGGGCTTGTATTTCGCAGGTGAGATGATAGATGTAGATGCACTTACCGGAGGATTCAACCTGCAGATAGCATGGTCAACCGGCCACCTTGCAGGGACTTCTTCCGCATCATGATGAAGACACGGGGACGGTTCTAATGTCTTCATCATGCCGGAGTGTGCCAAAGGTGTCACAGGGACGGTGCATTTGGCTCATGGTAAATGCCTTTCAAACAAACAGAATGAAGACATTAGAACCGTCCCCGTGTCTTCAGAAGAGGAGGGAATATGCAGATAGCAATAGACGGACCTGCAGGTGCAGGTAAGAGTACGATAGCAAAGAGACTGGCCAGGGAATCAGGCTATATTTATGTTGATACCGGTGCGATGTACCGGGCGATGGCTCTGTTTCTTATAAGACAGGGGATATCGGCAGATGACAGGGAAGGTATAGAGAATGCCTGCGGCAATGCAGATATCACGATTAGGTATATTGACGGTGAACAGAACGTTATCCTGAACGGTGAGAATGTCAATGGCCTTATAAGAACCCAGGAGGTTTCCAATATGGCATCAGCCAGTTCGGTTAACGGCAGGGTTCGTGAGAAGCTTGTGGCACTCCAGCAGAAGCTTGCAGCCTCTGAGGATGTGGTGATGGACGGAAGGGATATCGGAACCGTAGTCCTTCCGAACGCAGAGGTCAAGATATTCCTTACGGCATCTTCGGTGGTGAGGGCCAAAAGGAGATACGACGAACTTACTGCAAAGGGCGAAACCTGTGACATAAATGTTATTGAGAAAGAGATAATCGAGAGGGATGAGAGGGATATGACAAGAGAGATATCACCTCTGAAACAGGCAGAAGATGCGATCCTTGTCGATACTTCGGATATGAGTATCGATGAGGTGGTGGAAACGATAAAAAAGATAGTAAAGGGAGAGAAGATCTGAGGGAAGATGGAAGTAATTACAGCTAAGAATTCAGGCTTCTGTTTCGGAGTCAAGAGAGCGGTCGATTCCGTTTATGAGCAGCTTGAGAGTGGGAAGAAAATATATACCTACGGCCCGATAATACATAACGAGCAGGTAGTAACGGAGCTCACGGAACGCGGAGTTGCGGTGATAGAAACCGTTGAAGAGCTTAAGAAGGTAAAAGAAGGAATAATAATAATACGTTCCCACGGTGTCAGAAAAGAGATATTCGACATCATAAGGAAGCAGGGACTTGAGGTCCTCGATGCAACCTGTCCTTTTGTGAAAAAGATCCATGGAATAGTTGAAAAAGAGAGCCGTGAAGGCAGGTACATCGTAGTCATCGGAAGCCGCAGACACCCTGAAGTGGAGGGTATAGTTTCATATGCTGCGGGAGATGTGGCCGTCATTGAAAACGAAGAGGAGGCGGATGATTTTAACATAGACTTAAAACGTGAGATTTGCGTGGTTTCTCAGACAACCTTCAATAAGAACAAATTTCAAGAATTAGTTGAAATTTTCAAAAAAAAAGGTTATTATGTTAGTGTTGCCAATACGATATGTAATGCTACGGAAGAGCGCCAGACGGAGGCGAAGAGGATAGCATCTTCCGTGGATGCCATGATAGTCATAGGCGGAGCAGGCAGCTCAAACACTCAGAAATTATATGAGATATGTAAGCGTGAATGCGAAAACACGCAATACATACAGACACTGGATGACTTAGTACTTAACTTCAAATCCATTAAAAGTGTTGGTATTACAGCGGGGGCTTCCACCCCAAAAAAAATAATTCAGGAGGTTCAAAGCTATGTCAGAGCAAACTTTTGAACAGATGTTGGAAGCATCACTTAAAACAATACATAACGGAGAGGTAGTTGAAGGTACGGTCATCGACGTTAAACCGGATGAGATCATCCTTAACATTGGATACAAGTCCGACGGTATCATAACCAGAAACGAATATTCAAATACACCCAACCTTGATCTTACTACCTGCGTTAATGTAGGTGACACGATGGAGGCTAAGGTCTTAAAGGTAAATGACGGAGACGGACAGGTTCTCCTTACATACAAGAGACTTGCCGCAGACAAGGGTAACAAGAGGCTTGAAGAAGCATTCAACAACAAGGAGGTTCTTAAGGCTACCGTAGCTCAGATCCTCGAGGGCGGACTTTCTGTTGTTGTTGAGGAGTCAAGGGTATTCATTCCCGCAAGCCTTGTTTCCGATTCTTACGAGAAGGATCTTTCCAAGTATTTAGGCCAGGAGATCGAGTTTGTTATTACCGAATTCAATCCCAGAAGAAGAAGGATCATCGGTGACAGGAAGCAGCTTCTTATGGCTGAGCGTATGCAGAAGCAGAAGGAACTCTTCGAGAAGATACATCCCGGCGATGTTGTAGACGGTGTTGTCAAGAATGTTACCGACTTCGGTGTATTCGTTGACCTTGGCGGAGCTGACGGACTTCTTCATATATCAGAGATTTCATGGGGACGTGTTGAAAATCCCAAGAAGGTATTCAAGCCCGGCCAGGAACTTAGGGTTCTCATTAAGGACATTTCCGAGACCAAGATCGCGCTTTCGCTTAAGTTCGCGGATTCCAATCCCTGGAACGATGCCGAGAACAAGTACAGCATCGGAACAGTTGTAAGCGGCAAGGTTGCAAGGATGACCGACTTCGGAGCTTTTGTTGAGCTTGAACCCGGAATAGATGCCCTTCTTCATGTTTCACAGATATCCAAGGATCATATCGAGAAGCCTTCGGATGTTCTTAAGGTCGGAGATGAGGTTACGGCTAAGATCGTTGACTTTAAGCCCGAGGACAAGAAGATCAGCTTAAGTGTTAAGGCAATGTTTGAGCCCGAGAAGACTGAAGAGGAGGAGAAGGCCGAGGATGATGCCGAGTACGCTTCGGTTGATATTGAGGCAGAAATAGAGAAGTCGGAAAGCGAGAGTTCAGAGAGCGAGGAGTAATACCATGGCATTAACTTACGAGCAATTTGAAGACGCAATTTTTAAGATGACTACGATCGATCTGACTGCTTATAAAGAGAAGCAGATGAAGAGAAGGATCGATACACTTATCAATAAACACAAGATCAGCGGATATGATGATTTTGTCAAGGCTCTTAAGACCGATAAGGCGCTGTTTGATGAATTTGTAAATTACCTTACCATTAATGTTTCCGAATTTTACAGGAACACTGACCAGTGGGAGCTGCTTGACAAGACATTTATTCCTGAGATGATCAAGAGATACGGCAAGAATTTAAAGATCTGGAGTGCCGCATGTTCAACGGGAGATGAGCCCTATTCGCTGGTAATGGCATTCTCAAGGCATATTCCCCTTAACCAGATCAAGATAACGGCAACGGATCTGGACAAGCAGGTTATAGCCCAGGCCAAGACAGGACTCTATAGCGCCAAGTCAATCTCCGGCGTGCCGGATGACTTTAAGAAGAAGTATTTTACTCAGATAGGAACTTCATATAAGATTTCCGATGAGATAAAGAGCAGGGTAGAATTCAAGGAGCACAACCTACTTAAGGATCCATATCCGTCGGGGTGCCACTTCATTGTATGCCGTAATGTTTTGATCTATTTTACGGATGAAGCCAAGGATGAGATTTACAAGAAGTTCAATCAGGCGCTTGTTAAGGACGGACTTCTCTTTATAGGAAGTACGGAGCAGATCGTAAATCATAAGGAATTTGGTTATGACAGGCGTAATTCCTTCTTCTATCAGAAGGTTTGATCATAACATATGATCGATTATTGTAAGCCCGATTTCCTTAAGGAGATCTTCGCAGTTGTTTTCATCAAAGGGCATGAAGTTTTCCTTGGATGAGTAGTCTTTCTTAAGGATGGGTGATACGTTTTTAAACAATATGGGAATAAAGAGACCGCTGTGTTTTGTATAGCAGGTCTCTTTTTTTGCGGCTGTACGCCGGCTTGCGGGAACGCCCGATGCCGCTGACTTGTAGATGCATGTATCTTCTTCGGGAAGATAGTAGTAGTCCCTGAAATTGTTGTAATACTGCTTTAGGACCCCGTCGAGTATAGGGATCCTTAAAGTTGCCTTGTGCCCGGGGCTGACATGGAGGATCACATCCCTGTCTTTGGAATTAAATCCCTTTGGAATATTAAGATCATGGGAATAGGTTACAAGGAGTTCCCTGTGCTCTTCATCCGCGAAATCCTTATAGGCATGTATCCCATGAGATACATATGTCAGCTTGAGGCCGCTTAAGTCCGTATAATAGAGTATGGGAAGGATATAGGCCATACCCTTAAGGTCTTCGCTGTTGTGGTAGATAAGAGGGGCAAGAAGTTCATCCGAAGGATCATTTGCATAGCGCCTGTATACACTGATCAGTTCCTGGCCGGTATAAGGATCATCGCTGTTTATTTCAAGAAGCTGTTCGATGCATCTCTGCCTTAGGGACGGCAATGACAGGACCTTCTTATAAGGCTTTATCGCCGCATAGATATCGTAATTATCAAGACAGGAAAAAGGCAGATCCAAACCGTGCTTTAAGGCCTTGGCCTTAAGATAGGGGATGTCGAAATGGTTGCCGTTGTAATGCATGAGCATGGTAAAACGGCCGCGCACGAATTCGTCGAATGCGCGGATTATCTTAGGTTCATCCTCGACGGTATCAGCAAACCATTGGATAGTATTATAACCGTCCCCGGAAAAATACCCGCACCCTATAAGATACAGATCGGTATGCTCTCTTGAAAGACCGGTAGTCTCGATATCTATAAAGAGGATCTTGTCTATGGGCGCTATGTTATTGATCGGATATCCCGGATGTATATCATCAAAAAAATCAGTCAGTATCTGCATGCTTTTATTATATCATTTTTGTGGAATAATATCTTAAAATTTAGTATACTATAGTGAGTGAGAAAATAAAAGATCAGGGTGTGTAATGAATACCATGTGGGACGTTTCGATCGCCGGAATTACAGTGTACCATATTTTGTGTTTTATGCTCATTTTCAGCTTTATGGGATGGCTGTGGGAGAGCTTTTATGTGTCGGTAATGGAACACAGGATAGTAAACAGGGGCTATGTGACGGGTCCGCTGTGTACGATTTACGGCGTTGGCGGAGTGTTCATGACCCTTACCCTTCAACCGTATAAGAATAATATAATAGTAATGTTTCTCCTGGCCATGGTCTTCACCACAACGCTTGAGTATGTGACGGCCACCGTCATGGAGGCACTTTTCCATACCAGCTGGTGGGATTATACGGAGGAGAGATTCAACTACAAGGGCAGGATCTGCCTTAAAGGTTCGCTTGCCTGGGGCGCGGTCTCACTGCTCCTCTTCAATATCATTCTTCCTTTCTGTGAGAGGCTTATCGGGCTTGTCAGTGAGAAGACGGGACATATCATTATAACCGTTATTGCAGGACTCTACCTGATCGATTTTGTTATGGCAACAATAGCGGCAGTGGATGTATCCAAGCAGCTTGAGAAGATGGATGCTCTTCTAGATGATATAGAAGAATTCATCAGATCCACGAGGCTTTATACGGAAGGTGAAGAATTAAAGAACAGGATGGGAAGCCTGACTCTGCGACTTAGGGAAGCTAATTATTTACAGCGTTACAGCAAGCGCCTTGAGGTGGTTCAGGCGGTCTGGAAGGAGAAGATCGCATCTGTAGGTTCCAAATATACGGCCGAGGCACAGTCAAGGCTTAAGGAACTCATGAGCAGGGTAACGCTTGCCAAATCGTGGAACAGTCTCCTGCAGGGGCGTATCCTTCGTGCTTATCCTAAAATTATGTCCAGTAATCATTTCAGAAAAAAACAGGAAGAGAATATAAAAAAATTATAGCAAGAGGTGATCTTATGGGTGGTTTAACATTCAAAGGCGGGGTTCATCCATATGAGGGCAAGGAACTCAGTAAGGACAAGCCTATTGTCCGGTTCATGCCCAAGGGCGATATGGTATTTCCTTTATCGCAGCATATCGGTGCTCCGGCGAAGCCAGTTGTCGCCAAGGGCGACAGGGTATTGTGCGGTCAGCTTATCGCGGAAGCCGGCGGATTTGTGTCGGCAAATATCTACTCATCCGTTTCCGGTACGGTTAAGTCGATCGGAAAACACAGGGTTGCAACCGGTGATATGGTGGAGTCCATAATCATTGAAAATGACGAAATGTACGAAGCTGCCGAACCGCTTCCCGTTAAGGACATTTCCGATATGACCAAGCAGGATGTCATCGATGCGGTAAAGCTTGCCGGTATAGTAGGCATGGGCGGCGCCGGTTTTCCGACTCACGTCAAGTTGTCTCCCAAGGATCCTGATAAGATCTATTACTGCATAGTCAACTGTTCGGAATGTGAACCCTATCTTACATCCGATTACAGGCGCATGCTTGAAGAACCCGATAAGCTTGTTGCCGGTCTTAAGATAATCTTATGTCTCTTTGATCATGCGGAAGGTATACTTGCGGTTGAAGATAACAAGCCGGAATGTATTAGGAATCTTAAGGAACTTACCGAGAACGAGAAGAGGATAACGGTTAAGACGCTTAAGACTAAATATCCGCAGGGAGCCGAGAGGCAGCTTATATTTGCGACAACGAAAAGGGCCATCAATTCATCCATGCTTCCGGCGGACGCAGGATGTATAGTAAATAATGTGGATACTGTTGTATCGATATATCATGCAATTATCGAGAAACGTCCGCTTACGGAGAGGATAGTGACTGTAACGGGTGATGCCGTAAGGGAACCTCAGAACTATCTTGTTCCGATAGGAAGTAATGTGCAGCAGCTTATAGAAGCATCAGGTGGTTTTAAAGTCAAGCCCGAGAAGGTTATATCGGGCGGCCCCATGATGGGATTTGCCATGTTTGACCTTGATGTTCCGATAATAAAGACATCATCGGCGATCACCTGTTTTTCCAAAGATGAGGTTGCCGAATGTGAGCCGAGCGCATGCATAAACTGCGGAAGATGCGCGGATGTATGCCCGGGCAGGGTCATTCCGGCAAGGCTTGCTGATTTTGCCGAGAACGGTGATGAAGAGAAGTTCTTAAGATATAACGGTATGGAATGCTGTGAATGCGGATGCTGCAGCTTCATATGCCCGGCCAAGAGACAGCTTACCCAGTCGATCAAGACAATGAGAAAGCTGCTGCTTGCCAAGAAGAAAAAGTAGGAGGTAATCATCGTGAGCGATCTGTTGAATGTATCATCGGGACCTCATGTCAGAAGTAAATACACAACAAATAAGATCATGGGGATCGTGCTTCTGGCACTGCTTCCGGCAACCGGATACGGGATATATCATTTTGGTATGAATTCGGCACTTATAGTAGTGGTGAGTGTGGCTACCTGCGTGCTGACAGAACTTGTTTATGAGCTTATTATGAAACAGAAGGTTACGATAGGAGACCTGTCCGCGGCGGTAACCGGACTCCTGCTCGCCCTTAACATGCCCCCGACATCCAGTTGGTGGCTGCCTGTTATCGGCGGGATTTTTGCGATAATCTTTGTAAAGATGCTCTTCGGGGGTCTGGGACAGAACTTCATGAACCCGGCTCTAGGCGGAAGGTGTTTTCTTGTCATATGTTTTGCCGCCAGGATGACGAATTTCAATTATGACGGGATGACATCGGCAACACCTCTTGCGATGATCAGGGCAGGGGATGCCGTTAATCTTAAGGATATGATTTTTGGAAATATAGCCGGAACAATAGGCGAGACTTCGGTAATAGCAATAGCCATCGGAGCCATTATCATGCTGGCATTCGGAATAATAGATTTAAGGATACCTGTAAGTTACATCGTATCGCTTGTAATATTCATGGGGCTCTTTTCGGGAAGAGGATGGGATCCTTATTACCTTCTCGCTCAGATTTCGGGAGGCGGACTCATGCTCGGTGCTTTCTTCATGGCGACCGACTATGCAACATGTCCGATAACCGATACGGGTAAGATAGTATACGGTATTCTCCTGGGAATCCTGACCGGTATATTCAGGTGTTTTTCGAGTTCGGCGGAAGGTGTAAGCTTTGCCATTATATTCTGTAATCTCCTGGTACCGTTGATCGAAGAATATACACTTCCCAAGTGTTTCGGGAAAGGCGGTGAGGTATAATGAAGAATTCTGTCAAGGCAGTGATCACCTTAACTGTAATAACCATAGTTGCGGGTCTGTGTCTGGGTTATGTATATGAACTCACCAAGGAACCAATCGCAGTGAAGACCCTTGAAGCCAAGATGAATGCCTATAAAACCGTATTCCCCGCTGCGGCTGACTTTAAAGAGGACGGCTCGGTAAATATACAGGGAGCGGGGGAAGTACTTGCCGGCGAAGGATATAACGATGAGAAGATAAATGAGTGCCTGATCGCGGTTGACGGATCCGGTAATCCTCTGGGATATGTAATGAGCGTTACCACATCTCAGGGCTACGGAGGAGACATAACCATATCCATGGGTGTTGGCAATGACGGAACCTTAAACGGAATAGAGATACTTGAGATCTCGGAGACGGCAGGTCTTGGAATGAAGGCTGACACGCCGGAATTCAAGGGACAGTTCGCCGGGAAGAACGTGTCAAGGTTCAATTATACGAAAACGGGTGCGGCCGCGGAATATGAGATCGATGCATTAAGCGGAGCAACCATAACGACCAATGCGATGGTCAGCGCCGTAAATGCAGGTCTTGCTTTTGCTGACTCTTTATTGGGAGGTAACTGACATGGGTAAAGTGACAGAGAGATTATATAACGGAATTATAAAGGAGAATCCGACACTGGTACTTATGCTGGGAATGTGTCCTACGCTTGCCGTTACCACCAGTGCTATAAACGGAGTGGGTATGGGACTAACCACAACGGTGGTTCTGGTAATGTCCAACCTTCTTATCTCAATGCTGAGGAAGGTTATACCGGACAGTGTCAGGATCCCGGCCTTCATAGTCATCATAGCGTCATTTGTAACCATAGTGCAGCTGCTGCTCCAGGCATATATACCTTCGCTCTATTCGGCACTCGGTATATATATTCCCCTTATCGTGGTTAACTGTATTATCCTCGGAAGGGCGGAAGCATATGCATCAAAGAATAAGGTCATCCCCTCGATATTCGACGGGCTGGGCATGGGACTCGGCTTTACCCTTGGACTTACCCTTATCGGAATAATAAGGGAGATGCTTGGAGCCGGATCGGTTTTCGGATTCAGGTTCCTGCCTGAGAGTGTAGATACGCTTACGATATTCATTCTGGCACCGGGTGCTTTCTTTGTCCTGGCCGTCCTTACCGCGATCATGAACAAGATCAAAATGTCGGGATCGGGCAGTGCGGTTTCGGCCTCCTGTGATTCATCCATGTGCAAGGGATGTGCAAACGTCGGCTGCTTGGGACATTCGGCTAACGCGAATGTGAAAAAAGAGGAGGTGGAGTAAATGGGTAAGCTTCTGACAATAGCGATAGGTTCGGCATTTATAAATAATGTGGTATTAAGTCAGTTCCTGGGTATATGCCCCTTCCTTGGTGTTTCCAAGAAGGTCAAGACGGCAGCCGGCATGGGATCTGCGGTTGTATTTGTCATAACCCTTGCATCTGCCGTAACTTCGCTTATCTATAAATTTATGCTCGTACCCCTTAATATCACCTATTTGCAGACGATCGTCTTTATTCTGGTAATAGCGGCTCTGGTACAATTTGTCGAGATGTTCCTTAAGAAGAAGATGGTCAGTCTGTACAATGCACTGGGTGTATATCTTCCTCTTATAACCACCAACTGTGCAGTGCTTGGTGTTGCGCTTAAGAATGTACAGAATTCCTATAATTTTATAGAGAGCGTGGTAAACGGACTGGCTGTTTCGGTTGGATTTCTGGTTGCGATAGTCATTATGGCTGGCATTCGTGAGAAGATCGAGTACAATAACGTGCCGAAGGCATTTAAGGGAACGCCTATCGTTCTGGTTACGGCGGGACTTATGGCGATCGCCTTCTTTGGTTTTTCCGGTCTTAAGTAAATGTACGGGAGAGGTTAATGATGAATACTTTTGGAATTATAATAGCTGTCGCAGTGGTCGGCGGTGTCGGATTGTTGATAGGAATTTTCTTAAGTGTATTCGGGAATGTATTTAAGGTGGAGACTGACCCGAAAGCAGATGCCATAGAAGAGGCTCTTCCGGGCAATAACTGCGGAGGCTGCGGCTATGCCGGATGTTCGGGCCTTGCGGCCGCGATCGCAAAAGGCGAGGCTCCCGTATCGGGATGTCCCGTCGGAGGTGAGCCGGTAGCGGAGGTTATAGCCGGGATCATGGGAGTGGAAGCCGATGCTTCCGCTAAGATGGTTGCCCATGTTAAGTGTATGGGGACCTGCGAACAGACCTTCAATAACTATAATTATGAAGGCGTAAAGGACTGCCGCATGGCTAATTTTGTTCCATCGGGAGGACCCAAATCATGTGATTTCGGATGCATGGGTTTCGGGACATGTGCTTTGGTATGTGAGTTTGATGCAATCAGGATAATCGACGGTGTGGCCTTTATAGATAAGGATAAATGCAGGGCCTGCGGCAAATGTATAGATGCCTGTCCCAAGCACCTTATCGAGCTTATACCGTATAAGGCCAAATATGCTGTTGATTGTATGAACAAGGATAAAGGACCTCTTGTAATGAAGGTATGCAAGAGAGGGTGTATCGGATGTTCACTGTGTGCCAAGGAATGTCCCAAAGAGGCGATCACGGTTGAGAACTCACTTGCCCATATCGATCAGGATAAATGCGTTGGATGCGGCTTGTGCGCCAAGAAGTGTCCGAAGGGCGCCATAACGAAATTGTAAGATTATAATAAGGGATTTGTATTAATATAGAATGATGCGCCTCCGGTGTAGTGAAGTTGGTTATCCCAGGTGATAAATACCGCTTCCGCGCCGGAGGTTTTGTTTATAAGCTGCATGGCGTCATCGAGTCCGTAAATCAGACATATGGTCGAAAGGGCATCGGCTTCAAGGGAAGAATCACATATTATCGTAGCACTCATAAGATCGGTGTCTGCCGGATATCCTGTTTTGGGATCAAGCACATGGTGGTAGATTCTGTTGTCTACGGATAGATAACGTTCATATACACCGGAAGTTACGACGGATTTATCCCATACACTGACTTCTTCGGCGACTTCGTTATCCTGGGAAAAGGGCTTCTTTATACCGATATGAAAGGCCCTTCCGTCAGGCTTCTTTCCTATGGTAACTATGTTTCCTCCAAGGGATATGATGGCTGAAGTTACGCCGCGGGAAACAAGCATTTCTTTAAGCCTGTCCGCAACATAGCCCTTGCCGAGAGATCCCAGGTCAAGGGCTGTTTCGGGATCCGATTTGTATACACACATCATATCCTTATCCACGGTTATCTTATCAAGGCCTGCATGAGGCAGAGCGTCCCTTATAAGTTCGCTGTCAGGCAGGTGACCGTCATTCCTTGACTGAGTCCAGATGGAGGACAGGTTGCCTATGGCAATATCAAGCCTGCCGTCGGACAGCTTGTTGTACTCTATGGCTGCATCAAGCAGATCCATTGTCTCCTGGGAAATGTGTACCGGATTGGTACCTGCACTGTTGATCCTTGCTATATCGCTTGAATATACGGTCATAGACAGGAGATTCTCGTATTTCCTGCACAGGTCAAAAGAATCGTCCAGCAGGCTCTTGTCGTCGGTGCCGTATATGGTTATATCGATAAGTGTATCAAAGAAAAAGCCCGATCTTGATATTTCCTTTGCGGATGAGGGAACGTGAGAGCATCCTGACACAAGGAGAGACAGAAGAAAGAGCAAAATCATATTAAGACGAAGGTTAATTGAATGTTTCATGTAGGTATGATATCATATTTCCAGTAAAAAGGGGTAATATTATGGCAGGTTTTTTCGACGATCAGGACAGGGAAGATAAGAAGGCATACAAAAGAGCCGTTGTGTATTTTGTAGCAGCGACATCTTTGGTCATGCTTCTTTTCCTTACCATTGTATATATTAATACCAAGGACAAACAGGAAAGAAGGAGGGCACTTGCAAGGCAGGAACAGCAGGAGAGAGAAGCCATGGAAGAAGCCCGCGAACAGGAACGGCTCGAAGAGGAAGCCCTTGGTATCGGTGAGAGCAATATGACTTCCGAGGACCTTGAATTCTGGGGTATGTATGAGAAGAAAGATACGATTCCGGAAGCTGTCAGCTCCAATGCGGCCGAAGAAAAGAGGGAACGTCCCATAGATGATGATAAGGACAAGGATAAGGATAAGGCGGAAGATAAAGATAAAACGGTATCCGACAACAAGACGGACAGGGACAGGAAAGATAATGAAGACAGTATAGAGATGACCGGCGAGGAGAAGGAGGAGATAAGAAAGTCCGAAGACGGCAAGCATATTAAGGCTAAAGCCAAGGGTGAAGACCTTAAATGGTATGATATAGAAGAAGATGCGGAAATGAACACTTACGATCTCAAGGCTGCCCTATCCATGGATGAGGATAAGCTTGAGTATACGTACGGGACGATATATACAAAACGCGGCGTTGACGTATCCAAATATCAGGGGGATATTGATTGGAGCAAGGTCAAGGCTGCGGGATATGATTTTGCCATGATAAGGGTAGGCGCCAGGGGTTACGGAAGCGGCAATCTGGTGCTTGACGATAATTTTGTGCCGTATATAACGGGAGCCAGGAATGCAGGCCTTGAAACGGGTGTCTATTTCTTTTCCCAAGCCGTTACGGAGGAAGAAGCGGTCGAAGAAGCCAATTTCACCGTGGGAGCTCTTTTGAACTACGGGGTAACATATCCGATCGCAATAGATATTGAATGGATTGAGGATGATAAGGCAAGGACCGATAAGCTTACTCCGATGGAGAGAACGGAGCTTGCGGTTAAATTCTGCGATACCGTAAAGTCATTCGGATACACTCCGATGATATATGCATCAAGGGATATGCTGATCGCGGGAATGCATCCGGATCTTTTTGAAGGATATGAAGTATGGTTGAGCGATGACTACAGGGCAGAGGGAGGAACAGATTATCCATATTCCTTTACCATGTGGCAGTATAATAAGAAAGGAAAGGTTGACGGAATTGCAGGAGATGTGGACCTTAACTTAAGATTTATAAACCGTAAGGAGAAGTGATTCGGGGCCGATGAAAAGAGTTGACAGGATAAAGGGATTAAGGGGATTTATGGAGGAACGAGGGCTTAAATGTGCCCTCGTATTTACTGCCGATGAACATGGAAGCGAGTACATCGATGAGCATTACAAATTCCGGGCATATCTGTCAGGATTTACAGGTTCGGCCGGGACCCTTCTTGTGACCATGGATGAGGCTGGATTATGGACTGACGGAAGATATTTCTTACAGGCCGGAAACCAGCTTAAAGACACCGGTATAAAGCTTCATAAGACAGGTGAGCCCGGGGTTAAGGATATATATGAATATTTAACTGTCCTGGCAAGGGAAGGCGGAGAAGGTTATAAGATCGGTGTTGACCTTCGCCTTGTAAGCAAAGCGTCATATGATAAGCTTAAGAAGATATGCAGGGAGACCGGATGTATCATCGAAGATACAGATGCCGCAGATGCGGTATGGAAGAACAGACCGGACCTTACATTAAATCCCATAAATATACTAAACATGGAACTTGCAGGGCGCAGCAGCCTGGATAAGATTATAGGCTTAAGGGAGAAGCTTACAAAATTCGGGGCAGATGCTCTTATTATTTCCGACCTTTCCGATATTATGTGGACCTATAATATACGAGGGAATGATATCCCCTACAACCCGGTGGCTGTAACATTCGGATACGTTGATAAAAGAAAGGCTTTTCTTTATGCTTATCCCGAAAGTTTAAGTCCTTCGGTCAGGGAAACGCTTGAAAACGAAGGTATCGAAATCAGGGATTACAATGATTTTGATAAGGATATGAAGGAACTTAAGGGAGTAAAGATCCTGTATGATGCTTTGACGCTTAACGCCCACATATTTACTCTTATTAAGGAAAATGAAACCGTTAACAGGAAGTCCTGGGAATATATCGACAAGTATATCAAGAACGAAACAGAGTGCACTCTTGCCAGGAAATGGCACATAGAAGACGGACTCGCGGTCACAAGATTTATTTTTAAGATAAAGAATGAGGTTGCCAAACGCTTTGGAGAAGGCAGTCCGGTGACCGAATATGAAGCGGCCGCGATGATGGATGAGTTAAGGTATGAGATTCCGGGAAACAGGGGGCTTTCTTTTGATACGATATCGGCCTACGGTGAAAACGGGGCTGTTGTACACTATTCACCCGACAGGGAAGAAAGTGCCGGGCTTAGGCCGGAGGGATTTTTGCTGGTGGATTCGGGCGGACAGTATGAAGGAGCCACAACGGATATAACAAGAACCATTGCACTCGGTCCCCTTACCGATGAGATGAAGAGGGACTATACACTGGTTCTTAAAGGCATGCTTGATCTTGCCGATGCCGTTTTCCCCGATGGTACAAGAGGAGAGAACCTCGATGTTCTTGCAAGGCGACCTTTATGGGAACGGTATATGGATTACAGGCACGGAACCGGACACGGAGTCGGTGCCCAGCTGTCTGTCCACGAGGGTCCGCAGGCCTTTCGATTCAGGATAAACAGGGATACTCCCCAGCCGGGCCTTAAGCCGGGAATGCTGACGAGTGACGAACCCGGACTGTATCTGGAGGGAGAATACGGGATAAGGATAGAGAACATTCTTTTGTGTATTGGTAAGGAAAGCAGTGAATGGGGGGAATTCTACGGTTTTGAGACCCTGACTTCTGTCCCTTATGAGAGGGATGCGATCATACCGGATATGCTGACACTTAAGCAGAAGGAGATTGTAAACGAATATCATGCCCGTGTATATGACCTCTATAAGGACAGGCTTACGGACGAGGAGAGGATTTGGCTTTCAAAAGTTACCTCTCCCCTGTGAAATCTCCTTGTCAAAGGGTAATTCTCATGTTAAAATATATGTCGGCCATTATCATAAGGGGGTATCGCGAAGCGGTGAATTCCTTATGATGCCATAGTGGCGAACGTGTTCAAAAGAGGTACTTAAGTACTTCTTACATATTAAATTTCAAGAAAGAGGTGCAGAAAATGGCAAAAGTTGATTTAACCAAGTACGGTATCACCGGCGCAACAGACATCGTTTACAACCCTTCATACGAGACCCTCTATGAGGAGGAGACCAAGAAGGATCTTACAGGATTCGATGTAGGTACCATGACCGAGCTCGATACCATTAACGTTATGACAGGTGAGTTCACCGGTCGTTCACCTAAAGATAAGTATATCGTTATGGATGCTAATTCCAAGGATACTGTATGGTGGACTTCAGATGCATACAAGAACGACAACCATCCCATGACTGAGGAAACATGGTCTGTAGTTAAGGATCTTGCAAAGAAGGAGCTCTCAAACAAGAGACTTTTCGTTGTTGATGCTTTCTGCGGTGCCAACAAAGACACCAGGATGGCAGTTCGTTTCATCATGGAGGTTGCTTGGCAGGCTCACTTCGTAAGGAATATGTTCATCCAGCCTACAGCAGAGGAAGAGGCTAGCTTCGAGCCCAACTTCGTTGTTTATACAGCTTCCAAGGCTAAGGTTGCAAATTATAAGGAACTCGGTCTTAACTCAGAGACCTGTGTAGCTTTCAATGTATCAAGCCGTGAGCAGGTTATCCTTAATACATGGTACGGCGGTGAGATGAAGAAGGGTATGTTCTCAATGATGAACTACTACCTGCCTCTTCAGGGTATAGCAGCTATGCACTGCTCAGCAAATACAGATATGGAAGGTAAGCATACCGCTATCTTCTTCGGTCTTTCGGGAACAGGTAAGACCACACTTTCAACAGATCCCAAGAGACTTCTCATCGGTGATGACGAGCACGGCTGGGATGACAACGGCGTATTTAACTTCGAGGGCGGCTGCTACGCTAAGGTTATCAACCTTGATAAAGAATCAGAGCCCGACATCTACAATGCCATCAAGAGGAATGCTCTTCTTGAGAACGTTACCGTAGACGGCGCCGGCAAGATTGATTTTGCTGACAAGTCAGTAACAGAGAATACACGTGTTTCTTATCCTATCGAGCATATCGAGAAGATAGTTAAGAACGTAAACAAGACATCATCGGGTCCTGCAGCTGATAACGTAATCTTCCTTTCAGCTGATGCATTCGGAGTACTTCCTCCGGTATCAATCCTTGATCCCGAGCAGACCCAGTACTACTTTCTTTCAGGATTTACCGCTAAGCTTGCAGGTACAGAGCGTGGTATCACCGAGCCCACACCTACCTTCTCAGCTTGCTTCGGTCAGGCGTTCCTTGAGCTTCATCCTACCAAGTACGGTGAGGAGCTCGTTAAGAGGATGAAACAGAGCGGCGCTAAGGCTTATCTTGTAAATACAGGATGGAACGGAACCGGTAAGAGAATCTCCATCAAGGATACCCGTGGTATCATCGATGCTATCTTAAACGGTGATGTTCTTAAGGCTCCTACCAAGAAGATCCCTTACTTCAACTTCGAAGTTCCTACAGAGCTTCCCGGAGTTGATACAGGTATCCTTGATCCCAGAGATACTTATGCTGATGCTTCAGAGTGGGAAGCTAAGGCTAAGGATCTTGCAGGCAGGTTCATCAAGAACTTCGCTAAGTATGAGACCAACGATGCCGGTAAGGCACTTGTTAAGGCAGGTCCTCAGCTGTAATCACAGGTTTAAACAAATATGCTTTTATACAGGGGCTCGCTTGATGCGGGCTCCTGTTTTGGTTTGGCTTTCATTTATGTGCTATCTGTGATAGAATAGTAAAGCTATAAATATAATCAGATATATTTCGGAGGAAATCATGACAATTTATGACGAACTGGTTGCCAGGGGACTCATAGCCCAGGTGACGGATGAAGAAGGAATAAAGAACCTTATTAATAACGGAAAGGCTACTTTCTATATAGGATTTGATCCTACAGCGGACAGTCTTCATGTAGGACACTTCATGGCCCTGTGCCTTATGAAGAGACTGCAGATGGCAGGTAATAAGCCTATTGCACTTCTTGGCGGTGGAACCGGTATGATCGGTGATCCTTCGGGTAAGACCGATATGCGCAAGATGCTTACCAAGGAGACGATTGAGCACAATATAGCATGTTTTAAGAAACAGATGAGCCGCTTTATTGATTTTTCGGAAGGCAAGGCGATCATGGTCAACAATGCCGACTGGCTCATGGATCTTAATTATGTTGAAATGCTTCGTGAGGTAGGCCCTTATTTTTCGGTGTCCAATATGCTCAGGGCTGAGTGCTACAAGCAGCGTATGGACAGGGACGGAGGACTTACCTTCCTTGAGTTTAATTATATGATAATGCAGTCCTACGACTTCCTTGAGCTCTACAGGAAGTACGGATGTAATTTACAGTTTGGAGGCGACGACCAGTGGAGCAATATGCTTGGCGGCCGTGAGCTTATCCGTAAGAAACTTGGTAAATCCGATGCCGAGGCCATGACCATAACCCTTCTTCTGAATTCGGAAGGCAAGAAGATGGGTAAGACTGAGAAGGGGGCTGTATGGCTTGATCCCGAGAAGACTTCGCCTTACGATTTCTATCAGTACTGGAGAAATGTTGCGGATGCCGACGTGCTTAAGTGTATCCGTATGCTTACCTTCCTTCCCATCGAGGAGATAGATAAGATGGATAAGTGGGAGGGAGCACAGCTTAACGAGGCCAAGGAAATACTTGCCTTTGAGCTTACCAAGCTTGTACATGGCGAGGATGAGGCCGTTAAGGCCCAGAATGCAGCCCGCGCCATCTTCACATCGGGTGATTCAGCCGATATGCCCACAGTAGAGATTAATGAGGCTGACCTTAAGGACGGTGTTATCGATATCCAGGCAATACTTGTAAAGGCGGGCATGGCGACCTCAAGATCCGATGCAAGAAGAAGCGTAGAGGGCGGCGGTGTTACCGTTGACGGCGAGAAGGTTACCGACCTCTTCTTAAGCTTTAAGCCGGATGATCTCCGTGACGGAAAAGTAGTAAAGAAGGGTAAGAAGACTTTTAAGAAGGTAATATACAAATAAGGGAACCGGAAGAATGAAGACCAACATACTGGAATATCTTACAGAGGCGGCTGAAAAGTCACCGGACAAATGTGCATACTTTGATGAAGATATAAGCTATACCTACTGCCATATGTTGAGTGAGGTGAAGGCTATAGGTACCAAGCTTATCAAGAAGCTTAATGTTAAATGCAGGCCCGTTCTTGTATATATGGAGAAATCGCCGGCAGTTCTGGCGGCCTTCTGGGGCACGGTTGCGAGCAGGAATTTTTATGTTCCCCTCGATACCAATATGCCCGATATGAGGATAAGGCTGATCGTTGAGAACCTTAAGCCTGCAGCGGTTATTACCGATATGGCACATTACGATCTTGCAAGGAAGTTCTCGGGCAGTGTCTTTATCTTCGAGGAAATGATAGAGACTCCGGTCGACGAAGAACTGCTGAATAAGAGGATATCATCAGCCATAGATACGGATCCGGTGTATGTCCTTTATACATCAGGATCAACGGGAGTTCCCAAGGGCGTGGTTGTAAGCCACAGGTCGCTTATAGACTATGTTGAGCAGTTCTGTAACGAGATAGATATAAAAGAGAACGATGTTATAGCCAATCAGGCACCCTTCTATTTTGATGCTTCTCTTATTGATATCTATTGCACATTAAAGGCCGGAGGCTCGATGGGTATTGTTCCCCTTGAGTATTTTTCCATACCCCTAAAGCTGCTTGACTTTTTGCAGAAGTATAATATTACAACAATAAGATGGGTACCGTCGGCGATGAAGATGGTATCAACCTTCAAGGGATTTAAATCCATACGTCCGGATAAGCTTCGCAAGGTCATATTCGGTGCAGAGTCAATGCCGACTAAGGTTTATAACTATTGGAAGGATAATTATCCCGAGGCGGTATTTGTACAGATCTACGGACCTACAGAGATCACAGGTGTATGTACCTATTATGTGATCGACAGGGATTATGCCGACGATGAGACAATACCTATCGGTAAGGCTTTCAGGAATACCGAAGTATTTCTGCTGGATGAGGATGATAAGCTGATAAACAGGTCCGACATAACCGGCGAGATCTGTGTTAAGGGGTCATGCCTGGCGCTGGGTTACTATAATGCCAAGGAGAAATCCGATGAGGTATTTGTCCAGAATCCATTAAATCCCTATTACAATGAGAAGATCTACAGGACAGGGGATCTTGCTAAATACAACGAGCGCAAGGAGCTGGTATTTGTTTCCCGCAAGGACTTCCAGATAAAGCATATGGGTCACCGTATAGAACTCGGGGAGATCGAGACTGCCGTTATGGCACTTCCCAACATGAAGAATGCATGTTGTCTCTTCGAACAGGAGAAACAGAAGATAGTTCTCTTCTACGAGTCGGACGAATATGATGATATTACCATAACGGAAGCCCTGAAGAAACGCCTGCAGCGTTACATGCTTCCGAATGTTATGCATAAGCTTGATGAGATGCCCATGCTTCATAACGGTAAGGTGGACAGGGTTAAGCTTAAGGGAATGATGTGATTTTATGATAGGAGGTATGATAATGAGAAAGAGTTTTTGGAAGAAGACCATTACCCTGCTGTCAGTGACAGCGCTAATCTCGGGAATGCTAACGGGCTGTTCCAATGTCGACGGACTGAACGTAAACATTAATAATCCGGATAAGCTGGCCGGTATGATAACGGATGAGCTTGAGAACATAGGGAATGAAAAAGCGGAACTTGAGTATTGGTCTGAAGGTTCTGCTGCGGCCGCTTCGATCACTGACTATGTGTCCAGAGTCACGGATGAATCGTCCGGGGATTATATTCCCAAAGAAGACAGGATAGCGGTGTTCGATCTTGACGGAACCCTTATGGGTGAATTATATCCTTCGTATTTCGAATATATGATGTTTATCCACAGGGCACTCCATGACGATACTTATGAAGCTCCCGAGGATATGAAGGAATTCGCCCAGGCTCTGGATGCGGCTGTCCATAATAAGGGAGATATGCCCGAAAACGCGGAGAGGCTCCATGCCAAATACGCAGGGCTGTCCCATGCCGGTATGACGCCGGATGAACTCAGGGAGTATACCAGGGAGTTTATGAACAGTGAGGCCGAAGGCTTCAACAATCTTACAAGAGGAGATGCCTTTTATAAACCGATGGTATCTCTTGTTAAATATCTGGATGCCAACGATTTTCAGTGTTATGTAGTAAGCGGATCGGACAGGGTGGTTGTACGGGAGCTTATAAAGGATATACTTCCCATACCCGAGAACAGGGTAATAGGAATGACTTACACAATGGTTGCATCGGGACAGGACGGTCAGGATGGACTGGATTATCAGTTCCAGCCTGATGATGAGCTTGTTATGGGAGAAGATCTTGTCATCAAGACAATAAAGATGAACAAGGTCAGCAAGATCGCCGAGGAGATTGGCAAGGTGCCGGTGCTTGCATTCGGTAATACATCAGGTGATATGTCCATGCAGCAGTACACGGTAAATAACGATCAGTATGAGGGCCAGGCCTATATGGTCCTGTGTGATGATTTTGAGAGGGAATACGGCAACCAGGAGAAGGTGGATACTCTTACCAAATGGTGTAATGAGCACGGTGTTAAGACTATTTCCATGTGTGAGGACTTTGGAACCATATACGGAGATAATGTTACCCTGAACAGGGAAGCGGATAATGAGATATTTGAGATAACCATGCCTGAAGATCTTGATGGCAGCTATGTAATCGAGAGCAGGAAGAACGGATATATTGTATATGATAAGGAAGCCAGGGAAGCGGACTTCGGCGGATATGCCTTTTCGGTATATGCTTATGAGAACCCATCAGATTATGCAGGCGGTATGGATATGAAGGTTGGCGAGATCAAAAAGGATGATAAGACCCTTTATGATGTGGTTATAGAGTATGCTTCGGATGTCCAGTATGATTATGAAAAGTACGCCGACAAGATGCCTGAAAGTTATGAGAAGCTCTATGATGGGGCAGAGGATATAGTAAAGACTCTTAAGCCTTTCGAGGGTGACTTTGAATGGGGTGCAGGCTGTGAAGGCAAGGATATGTACTCTGAAGTCATTGATAAGCATATAAAGGCCATAGATGAGAAGTGGGATTCAAATAAGCTCGAGGAAGAGGACATGAGCCCCGAGTATAATGCCTTAAGAACGGCTACGGGCGGAGATGTTCTTGATGCTGTGGGATATGCATTTTTTGATACCAACCACGACGGAATAGAAGAACTTTTAATCGGAGAGATCGCAGAGGGTGATCTTAAGGGAACGGTTTATGATATCTATACCATGGAAGACCGTAAGCCGGTTCATGTTATAAGCGGATCCGGAAGGGATCGTTATTATGTCCTTGAGCATGGCCTGATCTGTAACGAATACTCGGGCGGTGCCGATCTGAGCGGCTGGCAGTCCTATGACATAGAACCCAATACGACCAACCTTCTGCCTCAGCTGGGCGTTAAGATCGATGGTTATGAGGACAAGGACAATCCATGGTTTGCCAACTACGGAGTTAATACCGAAGAATGGGAGAAGATTGACGAGGAGACCTTCGATGATTACAAGTCCAGGATGGAGTATGTAAGGTTTGACTTTACTCCCCTGTCGGAATATGAGAAGAAGGCTTCGTGATATTTGACATGTGTATATATAGATAGTATAAATATTACTTGAATGTAATGACTTAAGGAGAGAAAAATGGACACTATCATTGAAATACTTAAGGGAGTTCATCCCGAGGTTGATTATGAGACCGAGACCGGACTTATCGACAAGAGGATCTTTGATTCTTTTGATGTGGTAAACATCGTCGGTGAGCTGATGGATGAATTTGATATTGAGATCACGGCAGAGCATATGGTTCCCGAGAACTTTAATTCCGCTCAGGCCATATATAAGCTGGTAAAGTCATTAGAGGAAGAGTAATCTAAATGTCCTTCATTTCAATTGATTTTGCTCTGTTTGTTACAGCGGCCCTGCTGATATACTATCTCTTCCCGAAGAAGATAAGATGGGTGGTGCTGCTTATCGCAAGCTATGTCTTCTATGCATGGACAGGAGTGGCCAACCTTGCTTATATACTGACGACAACGGTTTCGGCCTTTGTATGTGCCTTGTTTATCGAGAAGAGGGGAGCAGAGCAGAAGAAGTACCTAAGTGAGAATAAAGAATCGCTTACCAAAGAAGAGAAGAAGGCTTACAAGGCAGGGATCAGGAAGAAACAGCGCCTGATCCTTACCCTTGGGCTTGTTCTCAACTTTGGTATTTTAGTGTATTTAAAATATGCCGACTGGGCTATCGCATATATCAATCTGTTCAGGTTAAACCGGTTTGGACGGACTGATTTTATCCCTTTTAAAAATTTCATTCTTCCGCTGGGTATATCATTTTATACTTTTCAGACCATGGGCTATCTTATCGATATCTATTACGGTAAGTATGAGCGTGAGCGTAACTTTTTCAGGTTTGCGCTCTTTACATCCTTCTTTCCCCAGATAGTGCAGGGTCCCATAAGCCGTTTCGGTGAACTGGCCCCCCAATTGTATAAGGAAGTAACATTTGATTTTGACAGAATAAAGTCAGGCTTCTATCGAGTTATGTGGGGCCTTTTCAAGAAGCTTGTTATCGCGGACAGGCTGGCGGCCTTTGTGACCGATACTATCGCCCAGCGTGATACTTACAGGGGATTCTATATTTTGCTTGCCGTTTTCTTCTATTCAATGCAGATATACGGCGATTTTTCAGGCGGTATAGATGTGGCACTGGGTGTTGCCGAGATGTTCGGCATAAGGCTTGCCGAGAATTTCAACAGGCCATTCTTTTCCAAATCGATCTCCGAATACTGGACAAGGTGGCACATCACTCTGGGTACATGGTTTAAGGACTATATCTTTTATCCACTGTCCCTTAATAAAGGGATATTAAAGGCCGGGAAGTTTTTCCGCGAACACGGTGCAGAGAAACTGGGTAAAAGGATACCCATATATGTTCCGATGTTCATGGTATGGTTCACGACCGGTATGTGGCATGGTTCACAGAACAGGTATGTTGTTTGGGGGTTGTTTAACTGCTTTTTCATTATAGCCGGTACGGAATTCGAGCCGGTTTCAAAGAGGATAGTCGAGAAACTCAAGCTTAATGAGGCAGGATTTATGATGAGATCATACAGGGTCATTAAGACCTTCTGGCTTATGTCATTTTTAAGGATCTTTGATATAAGCAGGGATGTGCCGTCAGCACTTAATGCCTTCAGACTGATATTTACGGATTGGTCTTCGTTCCGGTTATCTGTTGTTTATGAGAACCTGTCACTGCCCAGGGAGGACTTCATTGTTGCACTTATAGCGATCCTTGTTATGTTTGTATTTGACCTTATACAGCGCAAGGGGAGCGTAAGGGAGAGGGTGTTTAAGCTTCCGGTACCGGCCCAGTGGGTTATTTTGTCCCTGCTGATCGTTGCGGTATCGGTGTTCGGATATTACGGCCCGGGATATGATGCGGGATCATTTATATATGGGGCGTTCTAAATGCAACCCGGTTGTTTGCCAATGAAAAACCGGGTTACTGCAGATACGGGTTATGAACCTATGTTTTGATGGAGTGAAATCTTGAAAAAGAAATTTAAAAAGCTTCTAATTGTTTGTGTAAAGATTTTGATCATATCTGTTCTGATAAGTGCTTTAAACAAAATCTTTATACCGAAATATATCAATGAGAACCAGGATGGGAGAATAACACAGGAGTACTATCCCAAGAGCAAGTCAACGGACGTGATCTTTGTGGGTTCCTCTACGGTACACTCGGGAATCGATCCCAGGGTTTTGCTTGATGAGCAGGGAATATCGGCTTATCTTCGGGCCAATGCGTCTCAGACCATGTGGATATCATATTACATGATAGAGGATGCCCTGAGATGCCATAAACCGGAGCTTGTATGTATAGATACTACATTTATAAAATACGATGATAATTTCGTTGAAGAGCCCAGCACCAGGAAGGCTCTTGACGGGATGCGGCTGTCGTCGTCAAAGATTAAGTGCATAAAGGCTTCCATGGGCGAAGATGAAAAGATGGCAGACTATATCATGCCCCTTTTCAGGTTCCATTCAAGGTGGAAGGAGCTTACACTTGATGATTTTAAGTACGCGTATTACAATAAACCGGTGACGATAAACGGGTACCTTCCGGATGATGAGGTTAAGGCAGTCGAGCCCGGTGAACTTGTTTATACCAGGGATGAAGGAGTTCCGATTTCGCCTAAGAATGTTCTGTATTTAAAGAAGGCGATCGAACTGTGTCAGGATAAGGGAATACAGGTAATGCTCTTTAAGGTTCCGGCACATTCGCCCAACTGGAGCAGAGATCTTGACGAGCAGATAAATGATATTGCGAAAGAGTACAATTTATCGTACACTAATTTTGATGATAAAAATGATGAGATAGGTCTTGATTACAGCACCGATACTCCGGATGAGGGAAGTCATCTGAACCGGTGGGGGGCTGAAAAGTTTTCGAGATACCTCGGAAAATATTTGAGAGAGAACTACGTTATAAGCGACAGGAGATAGGGAGGAGATTATGGAAAGCAACAGGAAGATAATACTTACAGGTGACAGACCAACCGGAAGGCTGCATCTGGGACATTATGTCGGATCGCTTAAGAGACGCGTTGAACTTCAGAATTCAGGGGAATTTGACGACATCAATATCCTTATAGCCGATGATCAGGCATTAACCGATAACGCCGATAATCCGGGTAAGATAAGGGACAATATAATCAATGTTGTTCTTGATTATCTGTCTGTCGGACTTGATCCCGATAAGGTAACAATATGTGTACAGTCGGCACTTCCGGCACTGCATTCTCTTACCTTCTATTATATGAATCTTGTTACTACGGCGAGGGTATCGCGTAATCCTACCGTTAAGTCGGAGATACAGATGCGTGGATTTGCGGATGAGGGACTTCCGGTCGGATTCTTCTGTTATCCGATATCCCAGGCTGCGGACATAACTGCATTTGATGCAACCATTGTTCCTGTCGGAGAAGACCAGCTTCCCATGATCGAACAGACAAGAGAGATAGTAGAAAAGTTCAATAAGACCTACGGTGACACGCTGGTGCTTCCCAAGGCTGTTATACCGGAGAATGAATTCCAGCGCCGGCTTCCCGGAGTGGACGGTAAGGCCAAGATGAGCAAGTCGCTCGGTAACTGTATCTATCTTTCGGATACTCCAAAGACTGTTAAGAAGCAGGTTAACGGCAAGATGTTTACAGATCCCCAGCATCTTAAGATAGAGGATCCGGGACACATTGAGGGTAATGTCGTGTTCACGTATCTTGATGCCCTGTGTACGGATGATCATTTCAGGGAATACCTGCCGGATTACAATAATCTTGACGAGATGAAGGAACATTACAAAAGAGGCGGTCTTGGAGACGGCGTATGCAAGAAGTTCCTTATTTCGGTACTTGAGGAAGAACTTGCTCCGATAAGAGCCAAGAGGGCAAAGTGGGAGTCAAATATCGGTGATGTTTACGATATACTTGCCGACGGAATAAGCAGGGCGAGGAAGAAGACAGATGCGGTTCTTGAACGTGTTCAGAAGTCCATGAGGATAGATTACTTTGATGACCGTAAGATAATAAAGGAATGGGAGACACTGCTTAAGCAGCCGATAGAATAAAAGTGACACACAGGTTCAGAGCCAGTGTGTCGGTTTGGTGCAGGATATGGACGAGAAGAGAAGAATATCGCTTGAGAGAGCGGATGAATTGTATGAGGAGATAGAGGATTATCTGGCCTTTAAGGATGACTTCTTAAGGGAGACTGCAGAACGCAGGGATGTCCTCTCGAAGAAGCATAAGGAAGAGCTTATGAGCTACTTCGAGGCTACGGAGGATGACTGGAACGACTGGCACTGGCAGCTTCGTCACAGGATAAGTTCGGTTTCTTTGCTGTCCAAGTTTATCAAGCTGTCGGATAAGCAGTATAAAATGTTCGAGGATATTTCAAAGAAGTTCCGCTGGGCGACTACCCCCTACTATCTGTCACTGATGGATTACGAGGACATGCGTTATCCAATTAATATGATGGCCCTGCCCAGTGCTGAAGAGAATGATACAAGCGGTGAACTCGATCCCATGAGCGAGGAGTATACAAACCCGGCGCCCTGTATAACAAGAAGATATCCAAACAGGCTTATCATAAATGTCACTTCTTCCTGTGCCATGTTCTGCAGGCATTGTCAGAGAAGACGAAAGATAGGGGAGTGCGACAGAATAGAATCCGAAGAAAACATAGCAGCCGCTATTGAATATATCAAAAACACCCGTGAGATCAGGGATGTTTTAATAACAGGGGGAGATCCTCTAATGCTTCCCGACGAGATGCTTGAGAATATAATCAGGCAGGTACGGGCTATCCCTCACGTTGAGATAATCAGATTGGGAACCAGACTTCCTGTCACCATGCCCCAGCGTATAACGCAGGATCTTGTTGATATGCTTAAAAAATATCATCCGTTCTTCATCAATACCCAGTTCAATCATCCGGGTGAACTTACAGAGGATGCGGTAAAGGCGTGTGAGAGGATAGTAAATGCAGGTATCCCTATGGGAAATCAGATGGTATTCCTTAAGGGTATCAATAATGATAAATATATCGTTCAGCTTTTGAATGAGGGTCTGCTTAAAGCCCGTGTACGCCCCTACTATATTTTTCATCCCAAGCAGGTTTTGGGAACCAAGCATTTTGAGATCACTGTGGAGGAGGGACTTAAAATAATGAAGTACCTTCGCGGACATACTTCGGGTCTTGCAATTCCCCAATATATTCTTAATGCTCCTCACGGACTGGGAAAGATACCCTTGCTTCCCAGGTATATAGAGGAGAGCGACGAAGAGCATATTAAGCTTGTCACATGGGAGGGCAAAGAGGTAGAGATCATTTACTGACAAGCATAAAAAGGCACAAAGCGTTGTCTTCATAGAGTAAATACTTGAATAATCGGTAAGCCGGGGAGTATAATATTCTTCTAAAAGTGATTTTGCTTGGAAGGAATTCGCCCCGGCTTATTTACATATTCGGGTAAAAGTGACATGAAGAATTTAAAGAAGATTCTATCAAAAAGCATCACGGGCTTAATAATTGTATCAACTCTTATATCCGGAGTGCCGGCAACTACGGTCTATGCGGCGCCTGGTACGTATGCATCGGCACAGGCATCAGCCGATGTACAGATGTCGTTCAACAGACAGGGTGCTGATGCGGCGGCCGTTGAAAAAGCGATCAATGCTGTCAACAAAGCAAGGCGTACCGGTAATAGGGAAGATATTAAAGCGGCCTTGGAGCTTATAGCGGCGCTTTCACCTGCAAGCAGGCTGAAGCTGTACGTGATACTTTCCAAAGATTACTATCTTAAGAATTACAGGAACACGGGATTTAGATATTTTAATGCCGAAAAGTATCTTGCGGCCAATGAAGACGTCAGGCTTTCAGCGCTTGAGTCAAGCCCGGATGATATCTATGCCTATGCATTGGAGCATTATCTCGAACGTGGGATTTTTGAGGGGAGATCTTGTGAGACGGATGTTGATCCCCTGTTGGAGATCCTTGTAAATCCGGAAGTTTTAAATGAAATCGTTCATCCTTCCGACACGGCAATTCCGGATGTTATGTACCGGGCTTTTGTACGTACAACCGGAAAGACCACAACGGAATCTTATTCGGTATTACCCGGAACCTTAAGCCTTGTGGAAAGGGCAGATACTGTCAGCCCGGTTGCAAGTGCTCCGATCATTTCAACTACTTCAAATAGTTCTTCGGGGGAACACGATGATGCCGCAGGATCAGCGAAAAATGACTTTGATCCCGCGATCATTAATAATATATATGCAGTTCCGGCTGCCGGCGGCAATACAAACATACAGGCCGGTGGCAGTGATGCACGCAATAATGAAAGGACCGGGGCAGACATTGTGCCGGAGCCCGAAATTGAATACCGTCTGCCGCAGTATATCAATAACAAATCCCGCGATATAACTCCGTATTCTCTTTATAGAGACTCTTTTAATAACGTTTCGTTCTCGTTTACGACATACAATCCCTTTGATAACATAAACAATAATAAAAATGTAAATGTCCGCTTTATGGGAGAGAACTACAGACGGGCGAAGGAACTATCCCAGGGTAAAAAATATACATTGATGCTTTACTTCTGTGGAACGAATCTGGAGTCGGACCCTTATAACAGAAGCGTTACCGGTGAGATTGTGAGCATGCTGCAGGCCGATATGAGTAACGTTAATGTGATACTGTGTGTCGGAGGCACCAAATCCTACGGAAGCAGCTATATTAACAATGATGCAGAAGACGGATCTACCTTTGGAGCATCAAACTTAAGATCGGGCATATATTATCTTAATCCCGATGCCCTGTCCGCGATAAGAGAAAGGCTCAGCGGTGTCAATACAGATAAGGGTGATGCCATGTACCAGCTTGAGGGAACGAAAGAGGGAACGGATCTGTCGCAGGGTTTGCATTTTGACGATATCATTACAGCCGATTCCTGTATCCAGCTTGTCTCCACATCTGCGGTGGATATGGCGGATCCGTCCTTCCTTGCGGGATTCATCAATTTATCGACCAATCTTTTCCCGGCAGAGAATTACGGCCTTACACTTTCCGATCATGGCGGCGGACTTGATGACGGAGTGATATTCCCGGATACTTTAAACGACGGCGTCAACGTATTCGAAGAAAACGGTATAACCGTGTATGAGCTTGAGTCCGCACTCGCTTCCACCGATCTTTACAGAAATAAAAGCGTTTCAGAAGACGGTAAGTTTGGATTGATCTTCTATAATGCCTGCCTTATGGGATCCACGGGCCAGGCATATAATACGAAGAACTATTACAGATATATGGTGGCATCCGAGGAAACATCGTCGGGTCATACATCCTACCATCACCTGATATCCGATCTTAGCCAATATGTTGAATTAGGAAGAAACGACCGCGAGATCGCGATCCGTACAGCGCAGATATATGAAGAGTATCCTGCCACACACCATGGCTATGACAAATATTTCGTGGGCTCTGTTGCCGCATTTTCGTCAGAAGACATGGACACCCTTTGCGATAATCTGAACGCGCTGTCGCGTGAACTATCCGGAATACTGGGTACGGAAGACCACTCTGCAAGTGGGATGAAGAACGATGTCTTTATGGCGCTCAGGAAGGCATCTCTTTCCTGTTATCCCACAAACGGCGCAGATGTTGATGAGTATTACGCAAGTTATCTTAAGAGGACAAAATACGTTGATATCGGGGAACTCCTGACTCATGTTAAATACAATCTGAGCATTGTGTCACTCGATAACTATACCGATGGTGACAGAGAAGCCTTTGACAGGCTGATGGAGAAGCTTGATAACACATTGAATTCAGGCTTTTTGGCATATCTTTCCATGTACAATACGGAGACGGGCGGAATACATAAGTCCGGTGACGATGTGTCGATCCCGTTGAATTATACTATGGATGTTGAGAGAAATATCTGGACAGACATTAGGGCGGATAGGAACGGTGTCAGGGATTACCTCTACGGAAGTTCTATTTATATGCCCCTTAAGGAGTCGGTAAGTGATTATAAGAATTCAAATTACTACCGGTATTTTAAGGATACGGAACTTAACGGTTACGTTGAGTTTATTGATGATTATCTGACTTACTTAAATGATGAGAACGGATATGCAAAGAAGATCAGTGATCTGAAGAATGAATTATCCGCTCTCGGAGTCAATAAGCTTATTGTCGGTCAGGATCATGATCAGGGAAGTTCATTGAGGGGGATCACAGATGATGATGGTAACGGTCGTTATTATCTGTCCTTTAAGATAGCGGACAGCTATGACGAGGCACATCTTGCAGCCCCCGAGCATTCAACGGGAAGTCCCATGCTTGATATACTTGAGACTCAGCCCTATATGATGCTTTCCGCGGTACACAAGCAGACCTTCAGAGCTACCAACGAAAGAGATAATACTACGGGAGAACTGGAAGTAAATATGATATGCGCGGAAGAGGCCGTCACTCCGTTTGCCATTGCATTGGACAGCAGCACTATCTCGTTTGATGTGACGGATGCGACCAAGAGTATCATCAACGGCATCACGCTTGAAGGAAAAGCCTGGAACAGTGAATCAAGGTTGGCAGGGGACAGCGACTGGCAGTTTGTATTAAGATCATATCTTGAATATGACTCGGAAGAAAAAAGCAGGGCAACCGGAGTACTCTACGGCACTAACGACAGCAATATTGAGACTATGACCGTATACGGATGTGCGCTGACTGATGACAATGAAAAGATATATGACAGCTACCATTTCTTCAGAAAAAACGATTCCGGTGATTACGTGTACAGCGGATCGGTAAGTGAAAGGGACCATGTTTATACAAGGATTGATAATGTTGATGCCATAGCCGCTTATCATTATGTTATTCAAACAGAAGAAGACGGAAAACTCACCAAAAAAACACTGGAGAATGTGGCGGGTATAGATGTCGGATTTTTTGCGGTCTCAGGTACTGATGATAAGCCGTATCTGGAATTTGATATTTGCATAACAGAGAAAAGAGAAGGCGATGATGAATTCAGCGGCAGGGCAACAGGATATTACGTTGACATTCCGGGGAACCGTGACGGCTACACCGTGATGGGGGATATCGGGGGTTATGGATTCGGGACCGTTAATGCAGGTAACGGCCCTCTTGATGAGATCAGTATTTCAAATGAAAACACAGCTGAAATTGACAGTGTCGGAAGATATATCACTACAGACCGGGCCGCAGATACCCGGGATCATGATAGTGCAGAACCCACAGAACAGCATGATTCAAACCGGGCCATGATCACAGACCCGGTAATGCAGCCTGCGCCTGTAACCGATAATCCGGTATCCGAGGATGTAAGCGAGCCCGCACCCACAGGCGAACCTGAAACGGTAACAGAGCCTGCACCCGTAAGCGAGCCCGAAGCAGTAACAGAGCCTGCACCCGTAAGTGAACCCGAAGCGATAAGCGAGTCTGCACCTGCAGATGAACATGAAGCAGTAAGCGAACCCGCGCCTGATATGGGATCCGAAATGCCGGCAGAAACCATCAGCGAAGAAACAGGAGCAAATGAACTGGTTCCGGAAGGGGGAAGTACGGAAATGACTAACACTGAAGCTCCCAATACGGAAGCATCAAATAACGGCTGTTATACAGGAATGGATACATGATAACATAATATTGATAAAAGTGTATTACCGCGACCCGAAGCATAACGAGTGTTATATACGAATTGCCGATCTGTTATATATTGCGTGATATCCTTGAGAAACGCAAGATTTAGTCTTGTAAAAGAGCCATATATACTATATAATTGAATTAACCTGAAGTGTTCGATTTATCTTGATATTTTGAACCTACATCACTTTAAAAGGGAATCCTATATCTTCAGACGTACGTCAGGCCTCATTCTTTCAGTGGAAGGCAGAAATCTGATTGCGGTAACCCACCTGGCTTATTGCTAGGAGTCAAAATTCAAGAGTCGACATTTCGGGGATATTGTCTGAATACTGCCTTTTTTACAAGGCAGTTTATTTTTTCTTATGATAGCCTCATTGGAGGCTTGGGAGGCTTTGGAATGATAACGGTTAAACTTAGCGGAAGGATTGATTCAAACAACGCAGGGAAGGTTGAAGAAGAGGTTCTTGATGAAATAAAGGATAAAGCCAAAGAAGGAGTAATGTTTGATGCTTCCGAACTCGAATATATCTCGAGTGCCGGCCTGCGCGTTCTTATGAAGGCTGCCAAGATGGCAGGATCCAATAAGGCCGGTATTATTGAAGTGTCTCCCGAGGTATATGAGATATTTGAGGTGACCGGTTTTACCGAACTCTTTGATGTGAAGAAGAGAATGAGAAGGGTAAGCATCGACGGATGTGAGGTTATCGGTAAGGGCTTCTACGGAACCGTTTACAGGATCGATGAGGATACAATAATAAAGGTCTATGATTCGCCTGACAGTCTTCCCATGATAGAGAATGAGAAGAAGATGGCAAGGCTGGCATTTCTAAAGGGAATACCGACGGCTATCTCATATGACATCGTAAGGGTCGGCAATAGCTTCGGATCCGTCTTTGAGCTCTTAAGGGCCAGGAACTTCAATGACCTTATAATAGAATTCCCGGATAAGATAGAAGATACCATACATAAGTATGTTGATTTCGTAAAGCTGGTCCACAGTACCGAGGCAGAAGAAGGTGAGCTTCCGTCTGCCAAGAAGGTATATCTTGATTATCTGGAGAATATTAAGGATTATTTAAGTGATGATCAGTATAAGGGTGTCAGGGATTATCTTGAATCCATTAAGGATGAAAAAAAGATCGTACACGGCGATATTCAGATGAAGAATGTAATGATGGTTGATGATGAACCCATGCTTATAGATATGGATACGCTGTCCATGGGGGATCCGATTTTTGATTTTGCCGGCCTTTATGCAACATACAGGGAGTTCAGTGAGGATGATCCGGAAAATACAATTCATTTCTTTGGGATAAGTGAGGAAACATCTTGTCATATCTGGGACAGCTTTATCAGGTTATATTATAATACCGATGACGAAAAAAAACTAAAGGAACTGTCCGATAAGATAAGGCTTGTAGCAGCGGTACGTTTCCTGTTCATAATAACGGGTTCGAGACTTAAGGAAGGCGAACTTGGACAACGAAGGATAAAGCATACATTGGAACATATCGATGAGCTTCTGGGAATATTGGGCCGTTAAGGATACATCCGGGAGTTGTTATTTAATCGGGGTCATGGAATGAAGAAGCCGTCTTTTGACAGGGTATATTATAAGATATGCGTGCTTGCGGGCGAGATAAAGGATAATCACCTTGATGTCTATTCGGCAGGGACGGCTTTTTATTTGTTTATTTCCATAATCCCGTTTTTTATTGCTCTTTTTTCCATTGTGCCATATACACCCATCTCAAGACAGGATGTCATAAATCTTTCGTCCGTGTTTCCGAGTGAATTCGATATCCTTCTTCAGGCCGTAACGGCGGAAGCCTATGTAAAGTCATCTGCCAGATTGTGGATTTCCCTCGTGATCGCCGTATGGTCTTCAGCAAGAGGCATCATGTACATGACCAAGGGACTTAACGAAATATATGGTGTAAGTGAGCGACGTAATTATTTTATTTTAAGGTTCTGGGCCGCCGTATACACGCTCTTTATAGTTATCGCGATAGTGGTCCTGCTTGTCATGGGAGTGTTCGGTAAGCATATCATCAGTATAATAAGCGCCCATCTTCCCCGTTTTCCCGAGGGAATCGCTGCATGGCTTGCCACTATTCTTGATTTCAGGGTTCTTATTACCTATGCATGTTTATTCCTTTTGTTCGTTTTTTTATATACGGTGCTTCCGGCAACCAGGCTGACCTGGATCTATCAGACTCCGGGTGCCGCATTTTGTGCTGTTGCCTGGTTGCTCTTTACCAGGATTTTTTCGTTTGTTGTGGGTAAGTTCGGAGGTTTCTCCATGTATGGGTCCATGGCAACGGCAATAGCTTCCATGCTGTGGATGTATTGTATCATGTATATTCTTTTTATCGGAGCGGAGATTAATAATCATTTTGCTCATGCGATAATCACATACTTAAAAAACAGGCGGTCATCCAGACAGGAGAACAGGGAGGAAAAAGCATGAAAAAAAGATTGTTTGTATTAACACTATGTTTGGCAATGGCAATTTTAATGACGGCATGCTCCAGGGTGAATGTGAACATTTACGACGCTGAGGATACGGAAGAAGCTGCCGATCATGAGGCCGGTATTTTGGAAGAGATGGGTGAAGCGAATCAGTTTGATTCTATTGTTGATAGGAACGGCAGGCTATTTTATACCGTTAACTGCATCTTTAAGGACGGTCATGAGAGTCCGTATACCATTTATAAAGACGGAACAAGGTATGTACAGGATGATGAGTACAGGCTCCTTATCATTGAGGATGATGATGTTTACGGATATGACAAGGAAGAAGAAGAGTATTTCCGTTGTCTCTTTATCGATTCTTATGATCCGTTTGTTGAAAGCTGGGAGCTTTCCGCTGTCTACAGGCCTGATGAAAGGGAAGAGATATTGTCGAGAGAGGATAAGGACGGCCTTATCTATCTGGAAACATCCGGGGCAGGTGAATGCGTTGAGGATGTTTACACTTCATACGGTTTTTCGAGAGAAGATGTTGACAGCGTATACTGTGAATATGTGATCGATGAGGATACCCTGCAAATACTGGATGTAAAAAGTTATGTGGTAAAAGATGATGAGAAGATACTATACTCCGAGATCATATTGGATGCTGACTGTGATGAGTATGTTCCGGATGAGGAACTGATGGACGGGGTATTTTCCGATGATTCCATGACCCTTACGGTTATCACGGATGCGGGGACGGATGATGAGAAGATTTATTCCCGGACCGTTACCAAGGGAAGCTGCATAAGGGTTGAACCGGGTGATGATTTTTACTACGAATTGTATGAAGATCCGGGATGCGAAATAAAGGCTGTTGACATCGACCGGACTGAGGATGAGACAGTATATCTTAAGAGGAGGAACGAGGGCGAAGACCTGTTAAGAGAGCTCGGGGATATTAATAACCTTGATGCGATGGTTGAACGGTACGGCAGGGTACAGTATCTTACCGATAACATAAAGAAAGACAGTTCGGAGCTGATCGGCACTGTTTACAAGGATGAGACCAGATACGTAATGGATAACAATCTTCAGACGATCATAATAGAAGGAGACGAGGCTTACGGATTGTA
>JAILCT010000109.1 GCA_024690425.1 Lachnospiraceae bacterium
TCATGGGAGATATATACACCTGCGGCTAAGAGAAAGTACGGTTATTATACATTACCGATTGTATATGGGGATCGATTTGTCGGTCGTATTGAGGCAATTCCGGATCGTAATAGAGGCGCCCTTCAGGTAAAAGGTTTATGGTGGGAGCAGGGAATCCGACAGACAAAAGCCTTAAATTCAGCATTGGAGAAAACTCTGGGCGGTTTTGCGAAATTCAACGACTGTAAGACTGTGGAAAAAGAGTTTTGAACACAGCTATATTGGTTAAGAAAATGTGTAAGGGCTGCAATATCGAGTGTGGACGAAAGAGTAAAACGACTAAGGGTAAGCGCGATGGCATTTGATTTTAAGAAAGAATATAAAGATTTTCATATGCTATAACATGGATGGAATTAATATATGATCATTAATACAGGACAAAGAACAGATATACCGGCATTTTACGCCGAATGGTTTTCAAACAGAATAAAAGAGGGCTTTGTCTGTGTTCGCAATCCTTACAATCAAAGCCAGGTTAGCAGGTACAGGCTGGACCCGTCCGTAGTCGACGTGATAGGGTTTTGTACAAAGAATCCTGCACCTATGTTTCCTTATATGGATTTAATAAAGGATTTTGGACAATACTGGTTTGTTACACTAACGCCATATGGACGGGATATTGAGCCAAATGTTCCGGATAAACATCGTTTGATAGAAGATTTCAAGATACTATCCGATACTGTAGGAGTGGATTCTATAGGTTGGAGATATGACCCTATTCTTTTATCGGATAAATATACATCGGAGTATCATTTACGCGCTTTCAAACAGATAGCAGAAAGTCTGAAGGGATATACAAAGACTGTGGTTATCAGTTTTATCGATCTGTATCCAAAGGTCAGAAAGAATTATCCGGAGGCAAGAGAAGTTTCACAGATTGACAGATTAAAGCTTGGGAAAGAGATGATAAAAATCGCAACTGAATGCGGCATGACTGTTAAGCCGTGTGCTGAAGGAAATGAACTTGCGGAGTACGGAGCTGATTGCAGCGGTTGTATGAAGATAAGCGATTATGAAAAGGCTATCGGCAAAAGGCTTATAGCACCAAAAAAGAAAGGCGCCAGAGCTGAATGTGCCTGTTACCTGGCTTGTGATATAGGAGCTTACAACACCTGCCTTCATCTTTGTAAATATTGCTACGCTAATGCTGAACCGGCAGTAATATATGCACAGAACAGATTACATGATCTAACTTCACCATTCCTGATCGGGAATTATATGGACGGTGATAAGATACATGAAGTACCGCAGGAATCCTGGATAGACATGCAGGAGAGAATGTTCTTGGAATAATGAAAATGGTGGTTTGGTCACCTTAATAGACGACCGTTGAAACCTGTTGTCTGCCTGCTGATGAGGGAATCATAATGAAAGAACATATAATCCATCCGATACCTCCGTTTTATGATAAGGAATCCAGAATACTCATATTGGGAAGCTTCCCATCGGTAAAGTCACGTGAGCAGAAGTTTTTCTACGGGCATAAACAGAACCGGTTCTGGAAGGTGATCGCGAATGTTTTTGAAGATGAGGTACCGGGTACGGTCGATGAGAAGAAAGCTTTTTTGAAAAGGCATCATATAGCCCTGTGGGATGTGATCGGAGCCTGCGATATCAAGGGATCGTCTGATTCAAGCATAGAAAACGTGACACCGAATGATCTGTCCTTGATCCTAAGCAAGGCATGTATTGAGGGTATTTTTGTAAACGGGAAAACAGCGGAGAAATACTACAAAAAGTATAGCGAGAGAGAAACAGGTATAAAGGCTGTCTGCTTACCGTCAACAAGCCCCGCAAATGCTGCCTGGAATATAGAGAAGCTTGTTGATACATGGAAAAAAGAGATAAGGTGATTCATTCCACCTTTACCATCCGATACCCGATCCCGACATGGGTCTGAATATACTCAGCTGCCCCAGGTCCCTGTTCAAGCTTTTTCCGCAAAGTCACCATAAAGACACGAAGGGAAGCAATATCATTGTCCCAGCTGCGGCCCCAGATATTCTGGGTTATATAAGTATGCGTCAGCACTTTTCCGGTATTTTTGGCAAGAAGGCAGAGGAGCTTGAATTCAATAGGAGTAAGCTTTAGCTCTTCTCCGTTTAGGAAAGCGCACCCTGCGGAATGATCGATCTTAAGGTTTCCGTTTGTATAGACGGAACTGTCTGCCACGCTGCCGGAACTCATCATGGCAAGGCGTCTTATGGTTACTCTCAGTCGTGCGAGCAGTTCTTCCACCGAAAAGGGTTTTGTCAGATAATCATCGGCTCCCGCATCCAATGCAGATATCTTATCCTCATCTTCACCGCGCGCACTGATGACTATTATCGGTAAGTTTGACCAGCTTCTTATCTTTTTGATCACATCCATGCCATCCATATCCGGAAGACCAAGATCCAGGAATATGACATCGGGATTGTGTGATGAAGCCAGCATGATGGCTTCCTGCCCGGTCGGTGCGGTCAGATATTTATATTCATGTGCTTTTAATGTTGTGACCATGAGATTGCGGATCGCTGCATCGTCTTCAACAACAAGGATGACCAGTTTATTCATTTATGGTTACCTCCTCTGCGGGCAGACAAAAGTTAAAGCAGCAGCCTGTTGGATAATTATCAACCAGGATTATGGAACCCCCGTGGGATTCTATAATGGATTTACACAGGGCAAGCCCCAGACCCATTCCCCTTCTGCCGTCGGAAATACCGTTATCTCCCGAATAGAACATATCAAAAATATGAGGTTTCATATTGTTAGGGATACCCGGGCCGTTATCTTCCACATGCACATAAACATAGGGGGCGACGAACTCACTGGTTATCTTTATCTCAGACCCTGCCTGCGTATTCTTGATGGCATTGTTGATAAGATTTATAAGGACCTGTGTGATGAGTCTTGCATCCATCTTTGCGAGCATGACCTCATCGCTTAATTCTACAGTGATCTTATGCTTGTCGGCGTTTTTATCTATATGCCGTAAAGCCTCTTCTATTACATCATTTACCACTTCCAGCGAAAGATGAAGGTCCATCTTTCCGTTTTCGATACGCGAGATCGAAAGCAGATTTTCAACAAGGTTGATAAGCCATTCGGTATCATCATATATATCGGTAAATATCTGCCTTAATGTATCCGGGTCCAGATGCTCAAAGTGAGCAAGCAGGTTGCTTGCATTTCCCGAAATTGTGGTAAGCGGAGTCCGGATATCATGAGAGATGGACCTAAGCAGGTTTGACCGAAGCTGTTCGTTTCTGACTGCTATTGCCGCCTCTTCCTTCTCGGCAGCGTTTCTTAAGCTTTCAAGCGCCAGTGCACACTCACCTATGATGGATGTAAGCACACTGTGTTCAAAGGGATCCGGGGTTTTACCGTTAAGGCAGACAGCTATTACCCCGTAACAGTATCCGTTCATGCAGATAGGGTAATAGATTGATTTTGCCTTCTTATAATTGTCTGTGTGTGTTCCGGCTACAGTCTGACCGGCAAAAACCCACCCTGCGATCTCGGTTTCATTCTCATCCCGCTTTGATGCCTTGTCGGTATACTTTGGCGTATCGAGTTCTATCGCATCGCCAAGTTCCTTATCCTGCGTCAGGGGATAGACGATAACATCCCGGTTAAGCAGCGTATTTATCTGGCGCATGGTGATCTTTAAAACATCATCCGAGCCGTCGGCCTTCTGAAGCATCTGATTCGTGTCGAAGAGGACCTTGGCTCGAAAGGCCTCCCTGGCGGCCTGTCTTGCATTCTCTTTCAGCTTGTTGGCTAAAGTACCTGTTATCAGTGATGTTATGAGCATTATGGCGAATGTTACCAGGTACTCGGGTTCGTAGGTATGAAAGCTTAACTTCGGCTCCGTGAAGAACCAGTTAAACAGCAGTACACCGGCCAGAGAACTTATGATACAGTAGATCGGACTTACGGTAAGAACTGCTATTATAAGTACTCCCAGAATAAAGAGGGTGATGATATTCGCATCCGAAAAATCAAACATCGCAAATAACAGTCCCATACCCGTGGAGACGGCAAGAAGGACAAGCGTGATAAGGGTATCCCTCCATGTGGGCCGGATCTGGTCCGTGCGGATAAACCTCTGACTCTGCTTCTTGAAATCAGCTGCGGAATCGGGGATTATAAAAACATCTGCATCAGGAGCGTTCAGGATTATCTGCTCGGTAAGGGTTGTCGTGCTCCAGAAATGGCGTTTCTTGGCACCGCTTCGTCCCACGACGATCTTGTCGGCTCCGGAAGCATGGGCATATTCCGCGATCTGAACAGGCACATCATTCCCTATGACTGTTACGACCGTGGCACCTTTTTGCTCTGCAAACTTGATATTGTCCTGCAGCCGGCCCTTATCTCTTTCCGAAGAAGAGTCATAATCGGCCGGTTTAACGTAGATCGCGGTAAGCGTGGCGTGAAAGGCCTCAGCCATCTTGGCTGCGGCATCAATGACTTTCTGGTTGGATGGGGAGGACGAAAGACAGACAAGTATACGCCCGCCGTTTTCCGATGCTGTGTCTGATATATTCATTTTTTCTTTAACATATGCAGGTACAGGCATAAAATTTCACTTCTCCTTATAAGACTACATTTGATATAATTTTACTGCCCGGGATGCAAAGATAACATTAAGACAGCCCATATGAGCATTAAGATTAAATTAAGATACCCGCCAACTTATGATACCTGTACATTCCGTAAAAATCAAACCAATAGTATGCACATAAACAGGATAAAGTGTATAATGCATATAATGAGAGAAATACCCAAATGGAATGATGAGGAGATAACGATATGCTTACGCTGACCAATCAGACCTATGACGAGGAGAGAGCCCTGTATGGAAGCAGGCAGGTTGAAGCGGTCGGATGCCGGTTCGACGGACCTGCAGACGGGGAGAGCGCCTTTAAGGAAAGCAGTGATATAGCAGTAAGGAATTGCTATTTTAACTTAAGATATCCCTTCTGGCACGATAAGAGGCTTAAGATAGAAGGAAGCGAGATGACTTCAGCATGCCGTGCCGCTCTCTGGTATTCCGAAGATATTGAGATATCCGGTACGCAGATGCACGGTATCAAGGCGCTCAGGGAATGTAAGAATATAAAGATCAATGACTGCGATATCATATCACCCGAGTTCGGATGGTCGGTGCACGGAGTTGATATGAAGGATACGAACGCAGAAGGTGAGTATTTTATGATGCGTTCGGATCATCTTGTCTTTGACCATGTAAAGCTTGAAGGCAAGTATTCCTTCCAGTATATTGAGGATTCGGTCTTTACCGATTGCGAATTTGATACAAAGGATGCCTTCTGGCATGCAAAGAATGTCCTTGTTAAGGACTGTATCGTGAAGGGAGAATATCTTGCATGGTACTGTGAGAATGTTACCTTTGAGAACTGCACGATCATCGGGACCCAGCCCCTGTGTTACTGCAAGGGGTTAAAGCTTAAGGGATGCCGCATGAAAGACTGTGATCTTGCTTTTGAAAAATCAGATGTTGAGGCAAAGATACTGACAGATGTGATAAGCATCAAGAATCCGAAAAGCGGAAGGATAGAAGCGGCATCGGTCGGTGAGATCATCATGGATGATGAGGAGGCAGAGGGCCAGGTTATCGTGAAACAATGATATCGGCAGCAATCCGCTCATCTTTTAATGTACATAATGCAGAACATGCATTATAATAGTTAGGATAAAAATGAAATAGGAGGTTTACCACATGATCTATTCAACAGAAGTAAAGGCAATGTGTCCTGTTCATCAGGGCGCACGTCATGGCGCAGCTCCCATACCCGAAGAAGCAAAATGGGTAAAGGCTAAAGAGATTAAGGATATATCCGGATACACACATGGTATCGGATGGTGCGCTCCCCAGCAGGGATGCTGTAAGTTATCCTTAAACGTTAAGGATGGTATCATCCAGGAAGCCCTGGTTGA
>JAILCT010000180.1 GCA_024690425.1 Lachnospiraceae bacterium
GATAAAGGACTGTCCCGGCATTGCATCCTGCATCTGGCTATCCTGCTTACGGTCATCCATCATCTGGGATACCTTCTTCTGCATGGTCGCATTCTCTGTCGAGACCTCCCTGGTAACGGGATTTCCGGAGGCTTCATCCCTACTTACCTCAACCTTTATTCCCTGAGTTTCGGAAGGTTCTTCTTCCTCAGCGGGTTCAAGGTCATCTGATCCGGTCCTGACTACATCAGCATTTCCCTTAACGGCTTCTATTATCTCGTCGATCTCTTCGGGTGTGATGCCGAACTCTTCATTAAGCTCGCTAAGTGCATCAAGTGCTATTCCAGTCACATTATTGATGCTCTCAAGCAGGTCTGCATTCGTCACAAGAGCCAGCGCATCTTCTTCACCTGCAAGCTCGATCATCAGATCCTTGATATTGCCTGTGTTAAGAAGATCAAGAGGTGTGATCCCCATGTTGGCCATGGCTTCTTCAAGCTCTTCATCACTGACGTTAAGTTCTTCCTTGATGGCATCCATCACCTTCCGGCTCTTATCCTCAAGAGCCTTGCCTGCCTTCTCGGTTCCTTCAGCTTTGCTTCCTGCTCCTACCGCATCGCTCGATCCCTTATTGTCAGAATCGTTCCTGATGCCTCTTGTCTCGGCTGTCTGGGCCTTCTTGACGCCCATCGAGCTCTGGCCCTGCTTAATATCGGATGAATCCACAGTATTAACTGCATTCTGTCCGTTCTTTGCAACCGCTCCGCTTAAGACATCCGAAAACATTCCGGCCCTGTCATCCGTCTTACCCGGTGCATTTACATTTCCTGCTGCGGGAAAGCTTAACATGACATCCTTAATAGGTGCTGTTCCCATATTCTCCTCCTTTCTTATGTATTCCGGACGATCCTTGACAAGCTTATATGCTTTTCTATCCGCTCTGTCCCAAATTGTCCATAAGATATATCGGTCGATCCCGGCAAAATATTTAGTGTATTTTATTCCGGATCCATTATCTTTGTAAGTGAGGATGCTATCTTGGGATCCATGACATTGAGTATCTTGGCCCTGCTTGATGCATCCATCTTGCCAAGGATATCGGCTACTAGGTCAAGGTTGCCCGACATCTCCTCGAATATCTTGGCCGCACTCTTGGGCTTCATCTCCGTATAGGCCTTTACATAGTCCGATATCTCCTGATCTTCGGCCATCTGCTGAACAACCTGCTTATATAGATACTCCGCATTATCCGGATCTATACTCTCGTAATATGTCTTGTAATTGGCAATATCGGGAGCCTGTTCCGCAAATACGACTTCCTCATAGAACTCGGTCTTAAGCTTCTGGAATTCAACCTGCGAATCCTCAAAGGTCTTAAGCCGCTTGATCTCTTCCTTAAGGGTTGCAACTTCCTCTGATGAGGATGAGCTTGATGATTCCTGCTGTTCCTTCAGGGCTTCATTCTCGGCACGCAGCCTCTCGACCTCTGCAACCGCTTCATTGAGGTCCTTGAATTCACGTTCTTCCTCGACATAAACATTCTTCTCAGGCAGTATCTTGTTTATGACGGGAACATTCTTGAACACGGGAGTCATGATCCCCGATCCGAAGCCTCCTACGTCAAGCTTTATGAGCAGAGCCAGGATAGCAAGCCATACCAGTACGATAAAGAGAGTGATAAGAGCCATTGAAAGCGAACCTTCATCCTCTTCCTCTTCACCGTCTATATACATGGCTCCCTTGTCGGTCACGGCTGCATCAAACCCCTTGCCGGCCTTTTTTAATGCCTTTTTTTCTGCCTTCTCTCGTTTTTTACGTTCCTTGGGTGATTCTTCCTGCTCATCAACCACTATTTCATCTGCCATTTCTTAATCCCCTTATGATCAGTTATGTAAGAAATACTCTGTATTTCTTCTGAATACGTTCGCCACTTAGGCATCATAAGGAATCCACCATCTTCGATGGTACCCCTTATGATCAGTTCTGTCCGTGACGGTAGCTTACCAGTTCGTCTATCTCCTTGCTCTCGCTTGCGGCAACCTCCTGCTTGAACACTTCGAAAGCATTCTCCTTAAGCTTCTCATGTGTCTTTCGTTCCTGCATGGCCTCCTGAAGCTTATCCCGTGTTATGTCAACCTGCTTCTGTGCGTTTGCAACATTAACTTCCTGAAGCCTAATGTGGTACTTGATTATATCAACAGCCTCCGAATACTCGGTGATAGTGTTAAGATCCAGGGTCCCGCTGTAGGACTCCTTCAGCTTCTCCTCGTATTCGCCCCTCCTCCTGATAAGGACATTAAGCTTCTCCTCTTCCTCGGCCAGTGCCGCATTGGCAACGGCATAATCATTCCTCGCCTGGGTCTCAAGCTTCTCCTTTATATCAAGAATATTCTGCATTTTATAAAAGAACTTTGCCATGAACGATCACCGTGTTCAGAAGATCTCTTCAAGCATCTTAAGTTCGTCATCAAAGCTGAACTTCTCATCGGTACCCTGACACAGATAACCGTTTACCGCATCGATCTTCTCTATCGCATAGTCTATGCTGGGATTGGCTCCCGACTTGTATGCCCCTATATTAATAAGGTCCTCGGCTTCATTGTAGGTGGCAAGCACATTCTTAAGCTTGCCCGCAAGAGCCTTATGCTCTTTTGAAGCTATCTGGCTCATGCACCTTGATATTGACTGCAAAATATCTATTGCAGGGTAATGGTTCTTGTGGGCCAGACGCCTGTTGAGCATTATATGGCCGTCAAGAATACCTCTTGCCGTATCGGTTATGGGCTCATTGAAGTCATCACCGTCTACAAGAACTGTATACAGTCCGGTTATCGAACCCTTATCGGAATTCCCCGCTCTCTCCAAAAGCTTGGGCATCTCGGCATAAACACTAGGTGGATACCCTCGTGTAACAGGAGGTTCCCCGGACGCCAGACCTATCTCTCTCTGAGCCATTGAAAAACGTGTAAGGGAATCCATCATGAGAAGGACATCCTTGCCCTGATCCCTGAAATATTCGGCTATAGCCGTCGCGGTAAGTGCCGCTTTCTTACGCATAAGGGCAGGCTTGTCAGAGGTTGCGACAACAACTATCGACCTCTTCATACCCTCTTCTCCCATATCGCGCTCGATGAACTCACGGACTTCACGGCCACGCTCGCCTATAAGGGCAATGACATTTATATCAGCCTTAGTGTTTCTTGCGAACATACCCAGCAGGGTAGACTTGCCGACACCGGAGCCCGCAAAAATACCGATACGCTGTCCCTTGCCTATCGTCATTATCCCGTCCACGGCCTTGACACCGAGCGGAAGCGGTGTATCTATTATTATTCTGTCCATGGGATCCGGCGGCATTGCTTCGACCGGGTAGCTGATCGCCGTCTTGACGGTCGATCCGTCAGTAGGCCTGCCCAGTCCGTCAAGACACTGTCCCAGCATCTCTTCACCTACACTGACTGAAAGGGGATAACCCAGATTCTCGACAATACATCCGAATCCTATTCCTTCAGTATTATCGCAGGGCATAAGAAGTGTTCTGTTGTCCCTGAATCCGACCACCTCGGCAAGGACATACTTGTCATCGTCCTCCGAGAGCGTGATCTTGCACAGATCATTAAGGCTCGCATCAGGGCCCAGTGATTCAATGGTAAGGCCGACTACATTGACAACCTTACCAAGACGTTTGTAAAAAGTTTTATCTTTAAGCTTTCCGTATTTTTCGATATTCACTCAGCCTTCTCCCTTCCATTTAATTCTTCTGGTAGGATAAAAGCATAAGCTCCTTCTTGAGAAGCTCCAGTTCGGTACCGATACCGCAATCGTATATACCGCCTTCCGCTTCTATGAACGCCTCGGTCTGACGAAGCGTAAGATCCTCTATCACCTCGATAGTATCGGTACTTCCAAGACCCTCCGTAAGCTGGTCCTTCCTGTCATTGACATATTCATAATCACTCTTCGAAACATGGATGATGAAGTTCTTGCCACCCTCGATATTTCTTACCGTATCATGCAAAAGATTCAGCAGAATCTCCCTGTTGGCAGATAGCGAAACATGGAATATGTGTTCATATATGTCGGTAATAGCATCCACCAGCAGCGGTTCAGCCTCACTTAACTTCCTGTCGTATTCCGCACTTATGGAAGCTTCCTTCTCATCAAGTTCGGCCATTCTCTCATCGGCCGCCTTGATCCCTTCGGCATGCCCCTGTTCATAGCCTTCCCTGTAACCCGACTCCCTGGCTTCTTCCTTTATGCCGTTCGCCTGCTCAACGGCTTCGTCTACTATCCTTGAAGCCTCCTCCTTGGCAGATTCAACCATCTCTTCCGCTTCTTTTATAAGTTCTTCCGGGATCTGAGCGGGTTCATCGGAATAAGCTTCCTCTTCTCCAGTATTGGGATCAAGGTCCTCCTCTGTCCTGTCCGGCTTGTCATCGAGGAGCATCTCAAGCTGCTGCGCATTAAGGCCCTCGGTGAACTCAACAAACTCAGCTTCCTGTACAGGCTCCGTCTCCTTGGGCGCCTCATACTGAAGGCTCCTGAGCCTCTCCTGGATCAGTTCGTTCGAATCGATCACCCTGGTCTCTTCTTTTTTAACAACGTAGTTCGACTTGAGAAGATTAGACAACTATCTCATCACCTCCACCTCTGGATATAACGATCTCTGCCGAATCCTCAAGACGTCTTATGACATTAACTATCTTCTGCTGAGCTTCTTCAACATCCTTCATACGAACAGGGCCCATGAATTCCATATCTTCCTTGATCATTACGGCAAGTCGTTTACTTAAGTTGTTGAAGATTGCATTCTGAACTTCCTCATTGGCGCTCTTAAGAGCAACAGCAAGGTCTCCGTTATCAACATCACGAAGTACCCTCTGGATGGCACGATCATCAAGAAGCAGGATATCCTCGAATACGAACATCTTCTTGCGGATCTCATCAGCAAGCTCGGGCTCGTCGATCTCGAGAGTCTCCATGATATGCTTCTCAGTCGAACGGTCAACTGTATTAAGAATATCGACAACGGAATCAACGCCGCCGATAACGGTGTAATCCTGATTAACAAGAGATGACAGCTTGGTCTCCAAAATACGTTCAACCTCCTTGACAACATCGGGGCTGGTACGATCCATAAGAGCAATACGCTTGGCAACATCCGCCTGCCTGTCCGGCGGAAGAGCCGAAACTATAAGGGCTGCCTGCGAAGCATTAAGGTATGACAGGATAAGTGCGATCGTCTGCGGATGCTCATCCTGTATGAAGTTAAGAAGCTGGGATGCTTCGGTCTTGCGTACGAATTCAAACGGCTTAACCTGGAGCGAAGCGGTAAGCTTGCCGATAACGCTCATTGCCTCTTCTTCGCCAAGAGCCTTCTCCAGGAGCTCCTTCGCATATCCGATACCGCCCTCTGCGATATACTGCTGGGCCAGACATACCTGATAGAACTCCTCAAGGACCTGCTCCTTGATCTGGGGAGTAACGCTCCTCGTATTTGCTATTTCAAGGGTCAGATCCTCTATTTCTTCTTCCTTAAGATGTTTGAATATCTCGGCCGAACGCTCGGGGCCCAAAGATATGAGCAGGATAGCTCCCTTCTGGACACCCGAAAGTTCTTCTTCGTTACTGCCTCTGCCTGCCATTTTTACCCCCAATCCCCGCTAAGCCAATTCCTGAGCAGCGCCGCGGCGGCATCAGGATTATCATCAACGAACTTCTCAACCGCGATCCTGATCTCTGACTTGGACTCAAGTTCAATATCCTCAAGCTGCGGCTGTGGTTCCTGTGTAGTCTGAAGCAGATCTTCCACTGACAATTCCTCTTCCTGTTCTATTACAGGCTTCTCCTTTCTCATGCTCGAGAAGACAACAACTGCGAGCAGGGCCAGGATGATAACGATAAGGGCTATCTGAGCTATATCGGATGCGCTCATCGCCTTGCTCTCGTCTGCCGTGAATATGGGCACATCATAGGCGATTATCGATATATTCGCCGCCGGTATGCCCGTAGCCCTCGAAACATGGGCGATCATCGTTTCATCTATCTCCCTCGGCACCATATCACTGTTTGCCGCAATAAACTCATCAAATGTTATACCGTCGAGGGCACCGCTCTGCTTAAGTTCGTTCTCTTTATAGATCACATAGTGGGATGCCGTCACTGCTATGGATGATTCATCATATTTGATCACGCCTCCGGGTGTCTGCTTGTCCTTGATCTTCTCTCCCGGAAGGTAATCCCTTGTCTCCTCGGCAACCGAATAGTCCGAGTTAGCCCCATTCTCCATTACATAGGTGGTCTCTTCCTGGTTGGAATCGGTACCGGGTACACCTGCCGTACCACCCGTACCTTCCGCCTCATATGTATGCTCATGCGAGATTACGTTGGTTCCGTTCTCGTCAGCCTGGGTATATGTGTGTTCCGTCTCATTGGTTGACGAAAAATCAAAGACAAGGTTCGGTGCAACCTTAACATCTTCAAAAACAGATCCCAAAAGCACCTGGGTCACTTCCTGCTTCACGATCCTCTCGGCTTCGGCCTTTAGGGCTATCTGGTTCGATGTATTGATCGTACCGGATCCGCTGGCTGCCGCATCAATGCCTGAGAACAGAAGATTACCGTTGGAATCTATTATGGTGATGTTCTCGGTTGTCTTGTTGCCAAGCGCAGTTGCGATATTCTTGGCGAAGTTCTCGGCAACACCCGCTTCAAGCTCGTCATTAAGTTCAAGCATAACTGAAGCATACGATTCTTCTTCCTTGGCAAGCAGTGTTCCATCGTTCTGCGGGATCGAGAGAGTCACATACGCCTTGTTGACCGCAGCCTGTGCTTCCATAATGTCTTCAAGGTGGCCCTCCTGATATAGCTTATAGGTCTTCTGTTTGTCTGATTCGGTTGCGGAAAAGCCGCCTCCGAGAGCAGACTCGATGGAATACGAATCGGCGGGCACACCATTGGCGCCGAGCAGGAGCTCGGCCGATGCCTGATTCTCCTTAAGGACCGAGATTATAAGACCGTCATCGGTTGTCTTGTAAGGAATACCCTGTCCCTCCAGCAGTTCTGTTATCTGCGAGGCCTCCTTGGTCGATTCACAGGTCCTCAGCACAATATACTGGGGTCTTGTAAGTATTGTTGCAAGTATAGCCAGCGCTACAATAACGCCGGCCGATACGCTTATGATTATCGTCTTCTGTTTTGATGTGAACTTGTTCCACCACTCGAGCAACCTCTGTGGTATTTCCCTCAACCTGTCAAGCATACCCTCATCTCCTATACTTTAACAGTAAATGTCAGATCTGTATCTGCATTATCTCCTTATATGCATCTATGAATTTATCCCTAAGGGCAACCGTATAGCTTAATGCCGTCGAGGCCTTGGCGGCCGCGATCGCAAGATCATGCGTATTATCGGTTATTCCCAGAGCGAACTTGATCTCCTCCTCTTCCGACTTGTTGAGGAGGCTGTTTGTCTCATTTATATTGCCAAGTGCCGACTGAAAAAGGGATGCAAAAGAATCATCCGCCGCCTCACCCTTCCTGGTCGACGCATTCTGCGCTGCCGCTGCTACCGCAGGCGACCCTACATTCATTAAAGATGAAATATCCATAATCTACCCCCGATCATAACTCATACTGCGAATCAGCCCTGTCCTATGTTAAGGCCCTTCATCGCCATGGACTTGCTTGCGGTAAATGCCGTAGCATTTGCCTCGTATGCCCTGGTCGTGTCTATCATATTGGTCATCTCGGTAACGATATCAACATTGGGATACCATACATATCCATCCTCATCGGCATCCGGATGCGCCGGATCGTATACCCTCTTCATCTCGCTCTTCTCATCCTCAAAGACACCGCGGACCTTGACTCCGTCACCGACATCCATTCCCCTGCTCTTCCTGAAGATGGTCCCGAAGGATGTGGGATCGTTCGTCCTCTCTTCAAAAGTAACTATCTTCCTCTTATAAGGGGTTCCATCCTCAGTTCTCGTGGTATTGGCATTGGCCACGTTCTGGGATATTATGTCCATTCTGTAACGTTCGGCGGTCATACCGGAGGCATTTACGCCAAAAGATTTAAATATACTCATAAGACACCTCCTACTTTATTACCGACTTGAGATTCTTGAATTCCTGGTCGATACTCTGGATCAATGCGTTGTACTTGATCTGATTGGATGCGAGTTCAACGTTCTCTGTATCGATATCAACATTATTACCGTCGAGCCTGTACGAGAAACCCGCATGATCTATATAGGTTCTCGGCTCAATATGTGACAGACGTTCTCCGTTCAGATCCGACACCTTGTCATCAAGGGTCCTGAACTTCGAAGCACCCAGCGCATGCTGCAGCTCCGTCTCAAAGGATACATCCTGCCTCTTGTAATTAGGGGTATCTACATTGGCGATATTGTTAGATATGGCTTCATTACGAAGCCATGAAGCATCAGCGGCCTTGTCAAGGACGTTGATATAGTTATAGACATCTGACTTTATCATTTATACTCACTCCCTTCCTATATTATAAATAAAATCGATAAAAACACAAGGTTTATTTGAAAAAATATACTATATATTGTGTTTTTGTTTTTTTAAAGCACAAAACGGATTCGCATTCGCAAATCCGTTTGTAAATCCCTACAATTCCGTTTATAAGGTATAGCTTATCTATTTTTTCTTCTTTAGCTCCTCTATCTCATCAAAGATAACGGGGTTAAGTACCTTAATATAGGTACCCTTCATGCCCGAAGATCTTGACTCGATAACTCCGGCGCTCTCAAACTTACGAAGGGCATTGACTATAACAGAACGGGTTATCCCAACCCTGTCAGCTATCTTACTCGCCACAAGTATGCCTTCGTTGCCGTCAAGTTCATCAAAAATATGGATGATGGCTTCCATCTCCGAAAAGCTCAGCGTGCCTATGGCTGACTTAACAACCTGGAGCTTCCTGTTCTCCTCGGCATTCTCCTCATTTACTGCGCGGAGCATCTCAAGACCCACAACAGTAGAACCATATTCACACAATATTATATCGTCAATTGTGTAGTGTTCCTTAACCTTATAGATGAATAAAGTTCCCAGTCTCTCACCGGCAATATCTATGGGTGTAACTATAGCCTGATACTTATTGCTCTCGGACACTTCGAATCCGAGTGTCTCGAGATTGACGTCCTCCTTGGTGGAGAGCACGCCGAGAAGACGCTCGTTCAGCATATGGTCGATGATACCGCCCACTTCATACTTCAGGAGTCCTTCTATCTCACCTATATCCTCACGCGCTCCGGTCCCGAGGATCTTGCCCTTCTTGCTGATGACCAGAACATTTGACTCAAGAATGTCCTTAAGCACATCGCAAATATCATTAAATACAACCTTACTCGAACTGTTATTGTGCAACAGTTTCTGTATCATCCTGGTCTTATCAAGCAATTGAACGCTGCTCATCATCTACCTCCGAAGCAAATCTTTTCAGATTTTTTTGATTTGTTTAAACAAATTTTGCAACAACTTTATCATAACATAAACAAGCGCAATAATCAATTATTATCGCGCTTGTTTCTTGAATATTTTTTATTTTTTTGTATATTTTCAAACTATTTGTGATAAAAGTACCATTTTATCAACTATTCCCTGTTTTGTTCATTATATGCCCGCAATCCTTGTTGATGCACAGAAGCTTGCTTCCCTTCTCAACCATAAGACCGCCGCACTTCTCACAGGGTGTCGCCACGGGCTTCTGCCACGACATGAACTCACAGTCAACTCCCGACTCGCAGCCATAGAACCTGCGGCCCTTCTTGGTCTTCCTGACCACTATCTCCTTACCGCAGTTAGGACACTTGATACCGATCTTCTCAAGATAAGGCTTGGTATTCCTGCACTCAGGGAAACCGGGACAGGCGAGAAACTTACCGTGGGGACCGTACTTAAGGACCATATTCCTTCCGCACAGGTCACAAACCTCATCTGTAACCTCGTCTGCGATATCAACCTTCTCAAGTTCCTTCTCGGCAGCCTTGACAGCTTCATCAAGGTCGGGATAGAAGTTCCTGATTATAGTCTTCCAGTCAACTGTTCCTTCCTCAACATTATCAAGGAGCATCTCAAGGTTGGCTGTAAATTCCTTATCAACTATCGAAGGGAACGCTTCAACCATCATCTGGTTGACGACCTCACCAAGCTCGGTAACATAAAGGTTCCTTCCTTCCTTAGTTATATATCTTCTTGCAAGTATGGTGGTAATGGTGGGGGCATAAGTGGATGGACGTCCGATCCCCAGCTCCTCCATCGCCTTTACCAGTGTCGCCTCTGTAAAATGCGCCGGCGGCTGTGTGAAATGCTGCTTCTCGTCTACACTGTCAAGGGTAAGGACCGAGTCGGTAGAGATTGACTTGGACAGAACTCCCTGCTGCTCCTCTTCCTTGTCATCAACCGTATATACGGACATAAACCCTTCAAATGACAGCTTCTGTGAAGAAGCCGAAAACCTGTGCCTGCCTGCCTCGATCTTAACCGATGTAGTCTCATATCTTGCGCTCGTCATCATGCTGGCCGCAAATCTCTTCCATATGAGTGTGTACAGGCGCAGCTGGTCCCTGCTCAGCGATTCCTTCATCGATTCGGGTGTTCTGCTTATATCTGTCGGCCTTATCGCCTCGTGCGCATCCTGTATCTTCTTGCCGGTCTTCTTGCCGCCGCTGGCTTCACCGGCATACTCATCGCCGTATCTTTCCTTTATATAAGCTATAGCATTGGCTTCAGCCTCAGCAGCTACCCTTGTCGAATCGGTACGCAGATAAGTTATCACACCGACCGTTCCGTTGCCCTTAATGTCAACACCTTCGTAGAGTTGCTGTGCTATACGCATTGTTTTCTGGGTTGAGAAGTTAAGGACCTTGCTCGCTTCCTGCTGAAGCGTGGATGTGGTAAAGGGAAGGGGCTGCTTCCTGATCCGTTCACCATTCTTCACTTCCGCAACCCTGAACTTCTCCCTGTTGATATCTTCTATAACGGCATCAAGTTCACTCTTGGAACTTATCTCATTCTTACTGTCCGAACTTCCCGTGTAATGTGCCCTGAAGGGCTTCTTCTCTCCCTTTACTCCGAGAACCGCGTCAAGAGTCCAGTATTCCTTCGGAATAAAAGCATTTATGTCTTCTTCACGTTCGCATATTATCCTAAGGGCAACAGACTGTACCCTTCCGGCGCTCAGGCCCCTCTTAACCTTGGCCCACAGGAGGGGTGATATCCTGTATCCCACCATACGGTCAAGCATTCTCCTCGCCTGCTGGGCATTAACAAGATCCATATCTATATCGCGTGCATTCTTCAAGGACTCCTTAACAGCGCTCTTGGTTATCTCATTGAAGGTTATCCTGTATACCTTTTTATCCTGAAGCTTAAGGGCATAGTAAAGGTGCCATGATATGGCTTCCCCCTCGCGGTCAGGGTCGGTTGCGAGGTATATCTTATCGGCCTTCTTTACTTCCTTACGCAGGGCCGCTACAAGATCACCCTTACCTCTTATCGTTATATACTTGGGCTCATAATCATTGTCAACATCTACTCCAAGGCTGCTCTTGGGCAGATCACGAACATGACCGTTGCTGGCCATTACTTCATAATTGCTGCCAAGAAATTTCTTTATCGTCTTGACCTTGGCAGGTGACTCGACTATAACAAGACTCTTACTCATTATCCATCCTCACGTGAATTTAAAATCAAACTTTGCTAACAATAGCATAAATATAATCTGATTTCAAGTAAGAAATCTTTCATCAGCACGGTAAGCATATGCTCACCCTTCGCCCAAGCTGACCGAAAGCCAGTCCTTTATCCTTACATAACAGCCCTTGCCTGATTCTCCCGCAAGGCCTTTTATCCTCAGTTCGATAAGCATTGAGATAACATCCCTTACATCCATTTTAAGTTCATCCGATATCTGTCCGACACTCTTGGCATAAGGTTCAAGACAATCGTAGACTTTCTTCTCATTTTCAGGAAGCCTCACCCTTTTCTTTATGATCTTTTTCTTCCTATTATCAAATGCGTCATCGATGATATACATTATATCTTCAGCGCATGTAACAGGATATGCTCCCTGCTTCCACAGGTTCAGGCATCCCATGCTCAAAGGATCCGATATCCGTCCGGGTATGATCGCAACATCCCTCCCCTGTTCAAGAGCCATATCCGCCGTTATCATCGTACCGGATCTTTCCCTTGCCTCAACTATCAGAACAACCTGAGACAGTGCAGATATTATCCTGTTCCTTGCCGGGAACATACCTGCCTTGGGTTCATTGTATATCCCGTATTCCGAGATAAGCCCGCCTTCCTCCTTAAGCCTCTCATAGAGCCTTCTGTTTGAGGCAGGATAGCAGATATTCACTCCGTTCCCAAGGACCCCGAAAGACCTCCCGCCTGCATCAAGGGCTCCTCCCTGGGCAAGACCGTCAATCCCGTAGGCCATTCCGCTTATTATCTGGACTCCGTAACCGGCAAGGTCCGCCCCAAACCTCTGAGCATTGATCCTTCCGTACTGGGAGCAGTCCCTGGCCCCTATTATCGCGACTGCCGGCTTAGTATCATCCGGAATATCACCGAGGACAAAAATTGCAAACGGATGCCCCGGGATCTCCTTTAGCCTGGCAGGGTATTCCTCATGATAATATGGAATAAACCTTATCCCTGTTTTTACAAGCTTGTCATACTCACCGTCAATATCCCACTTATTTCGCTGCTTTATTATCTCATCCGCATATTTCTCACTTATCCCTTCTATGGACATAAGCTCATTTCTGTCAGCCTCATACAGCCTTCTCGTTGACCCTGCTGCCAGTGCCGTCTTTCTTACATGACCCGGAACCTCCCTCTTCATTCCGGCCCACCAGTAATCATATTTTATTTCTTCTTGCATTCACATAACCTCATCCCATTATCTCAGAATCATTAAGCTGTATGGCTTCCGCAAGGTGCTCCCTGCCGATATCGGCAAGCCCGTCCATATCTGCTATGGTCCTTGCCACCTTAAGGATCTTAAAGTAAGACCTTGCAGAAATATCAAGGCTTGAAAGGGCCCCGGCAAACCAGTCCCTGACATCTTCATCAAGCCTGCAGAACCGCTCTGTCTCATCCGGGCCCATCTGTGAATTAAAAAGGATACCCAGTCCCTTAAATCTCTCCTTCTGTATATTCTGGACCCGTTCCACCCTTCTCCTTACTTCGGAAGATGACTCTGCCTCCTCCCTGCTCATCATCGATCCGTAATCAAGCTTTTCAACATCAACGCATATATCCATCCTGTCAAGAAGAGGACGGCTCAGCCTGTTTAAGTATTTACGTCTTGCAACTTCCGTACATCTGCATCTTGACAGATCGGGCCAGGCTCCACAGGGGCAGGGGTTCATTGCCCCTACAAGCATAAAGTCGGCCGGATATACGTATGTACCATGATTCCTCGTAATGGTGATCTTCCTGTCTTCCAGGGGCTGCCTCAGAACCTCAAGACTGTACCTTGAAAACTCAGCCATTTCATCCAGAAACAGAACACCCCGATGGGCAAGTGACACATTTCCCGGCCTCGGGTAAATGCCTCCTCCGGTCATTGCAACATCGGTAGCGGTATGATGCGGGCTTACAAACGGGCGATGTCTTATATGAGCATCATCGGGATGCAGCAGGCCGGCGACCGAATAGATACTCAGTACCTCAAGAGATTCCTTCCTTGTCAGCGGCGGGAGTATGGTCGGAATACACTTGGCAAGCATTGACTTGCCTGCCCCGGGCGCTCCGACCATAAGCATATTGTGCATGCCGGCTGCAGCTATCTCCAGTCCTCGTCTCGCCGTTTTCTGTCCTCTGACGTATTTAAGGTCATTCCCTAAGTCCCGATCATCCGGGCATTCGTATGTCACAGCATGCACAGGCTCCGGATCGGTCTCCTTGTTAAGATAATCCACCGCTTCCGACAGGCTGCCTGCTCCTATCACCGTTATACCTTCCGACATGGCTGCTTCCGAAGCATTCTCCATAGGTACGATGCATCTGCTGATACCCATCTCTGCTGCCCTTAATACCATCGGAAGCACTCCGTTTATACCGCTCAGCCTTCCGTTCAGCATAAGTTCCCCCAGTATAAGCGTATCGGGGAGCATATCCTGCTTCACTTCGCCCATGGCCGCAAGAAGGGCTATCGCCATCGGCAGGTCATATCCGGTTCCCTGCTTTTTTATATTACCCGGCGACAGGTTAAGCGTGATCCTTTTAACCGGGATGGAATAAGAAGAGTTCCGAAGAGCTGTCTTAACTCTTTCCTTAGCCTCTCTGACCTCGGCAGAAAGATAGCCTACCAGCTCAAACATCGGCATACCGTCCGAGATATCGGCCTCTACTCTTACGAGAAAACCGTCCATCCCGTGTATACCGAAAGATAATACACTGCTAAACATAATTCCTCCGTATTCAGTTACCTTAAATGGGAATTAAAACAAGAAAAACCTATGTGCACAAAACATGATAATATATTTATCCCTAAAAGTCAAAGTCCGTTTTCTTTCTTTATAGCTTCGGCATCCATGATATATCTTGAATCAAATGACTTAAGGATATCAACAACCTCAAGGCCTTCATAAACCGAAGACCTCGCAAGATCTATGATCGTATTGCTGGAAAAGACGAGTACCATGGGCTTTAAAAGATTCCTGGGGTTGGTGCTTAAAACAAGCGCAGTCTCACCATTGGACAGTTCGACACTGGTACCTTCCGAAAGGAAGCTGACGCTCTTCTCGAGTCCGTTTACCACATCGGTATCGTACCATTCTGGATTGCTCACGAGAAACTTAAGCGCTCCTATCCTGCTTAAAGGCTCATGCCGTATATCCATAGCCGTAAGATTGTCAAAGGTATTGGCAACCATAAGTATCTTGGCTCCCAGGACCATCTTGGCATTATCCTTCTCCTGACCCGTCTCAAATGAATCAAGATGCCTGAATGCCTGCATCATTATCCTCTTTATCGCCGGCGTCGACGAGAAGCACTCTTCGATGATGTCCGCTCCGTGAAGCTCACACTTCTTCATGTAGACTTCATCCTCGGGTTCAAGTTCTTCCTTGGTAACAAGCTCAACAGGTATGTCGAGCTTGCCTATATCATGCACGAGAGCGGCAAGTACCGTATCTCCCATCTCATCAAATCTCATACCCATGCTGCTGCCTATCAGGGCGCAAAGTATCGCCACGTTGCTCGAATGCTTGACAACGTAATCCTCTGCTCCTCTTAAGTTCTGTACAAAGTTGATGGGATGGCTGATCCTTGCGAACTGTGACACATATTTGTCGGCCAGCTGACGCAGCTTGGAAACCTTGCCGGTCTTCCTTACTGCCACAAGTTCATCCATAAGTGCGAACTCAGAAACGATCTGGAACTTCTCGAATTCAATATCCTCTTCAGACATGGGCGGAAGGGGTTCGGTTGGTTCAAGCACATATACACCCATAAGGCCGAAATTCCTCGCAGATTCTATACTGGCCCTGGTGAGCTTGCTGTCACGTTCATAGAGCAGAACGCCCTTCTTGTTATAGATAGGCTTACCCAGCCTCATTCCTTCCTTGAGATCTTCCCTCTTAACGAACTTCATCCCTTACTCCCCTTATTCACCCTCACAGGTACTCTTTTATAAACTCCTCGAATTCATTTACAGGTATAGGTCTGGAATAATAATAACCTTGAGCGATATCACAGTCAATACTATTAAGAAAATCAAGCTGTTCCTTTGTCTCGACTCCCTCGGCGATAACATCAAGTCCGATCATCTTGGCCATCCTTACGGATGACTCAACTATTATCTTCCCCCTCTGGGTTGACATTATCTCATCAAGGAAGAAACGGTCGATCTTCATAGTATCTATCGGCGCTTTCCTCAGCATATTTAACGATGAATATCCGGATCCGAAATCATCCATGAGTATCCTGAAGCCGCGTGACTTTAACTCACCCATCTCTTCAAACAGTTCTGAAACATCTTCCATGAAAAGGTTCTCGGTTATTTCGATCTCAAGATACCTGTTCTCAAAGCCGTATTTCTTAACAAGACCGGTAAGAACTTCAACTATATCGGTTTCGCCTATATGACGCCTTGATACGTTTACCGATATGGGAAGCATTATCCCCCTCTCCTGCAGCTTTACTATATACTTACAGGCCTCTTCCCACATAAAGGAATCAAGCCTTGTAATAAAGCCGTTATCCTCAAAAAGGGAAAGAAAGGTTGCGGGAACAAGGATTCCCTTGGTCGGATGCCGCCACCTTACCAGTGCCTCCGCACCGCATATCTTACCTGTTTTTATGTTGATCTGCGGCTGAAGGAACATCTCAAACTCACCGCTTGAGAGTGCCTGTTCCATCTCATTCTCTATCTCGGCCTGCTCGCGCATCTTAAGCCTTATGACATCATCATATACAGCATAATTACTTATCGCAGTTCCCTTAAGCTGCTTCTTCACCGCCCTGGCCCTGTCACACATGAGCCTTGCGGGCATGTTCACATCAACTATCTTGTATATACCGTATACTAATGATATGGGCGCCGGTGCTTCCGGACTATTTCTCATCCGCTCACTTAACAGGGTCATAAAATCAAGCAGTGCCTGTTCGGTATCGTAAGTGTACAGAAGATTGAAGATATCGGCCTGATACCTGCAGGCAAACAGATCGGCGGGAAGTACCCGTTTTAGTTCCCTGCCCATCAGGCTTAAGCACTTGTTTCCCGCATCTATACCATATCGGTCGTTGATTATCCTGAACTTGTCGATATCAACGGATATTATGGCCATCTGCTTATCTTCATTGAGATGAACGTACTTCTCCACCTGCCTGTAGAAGGCTTCGGCATTATACAGATCCGTAACGGAATCATAGTCCGCCCTGTATTCCATCTCCGCCTTGACCTTCATCTCCGCATCAACATTCTGGAATGTTGCAAGATACCTTACGGGCTTGTTATTAAGGCCGTGCAGCGGTTGTATGATGACCGTATACCAGACGGGAACATTGTTCTTGTTGTAAAGACGTACCGTTGTCTTAAGTGTCTGATTCGAGGTCCTTATCTTATCAACATAATTATCGAATTCAGGCTTATCATCCTCATAGGCTTTAAGCTGGCCCACTATATCCCATGCCCCGTGCAGGCCCTTAACATTTACATCAAATATCTCATCAAACATGGGGCATACATAGTACGTATCATCGGAAACATAGTACTCATATACAAGTATGCCCGTCATTTCGTTCACGTTCTCATGCCGCTCGTTCGACAGGGCCATCTCCTTTAGGATGTCGCTCTTCTGCTTCATTATCTCGTAGCGGACCTTGGTCTCTATATTATCAAGCCGGTGCTTTATGTACTCATTTACATTCAACAGGATGATGAGCACTCGAGGCGAGCCGTCGGTACTTAACACTGAATAAAGATTATACCACTCATACTCATCCTCGATATTCTTAAGCCTTATCTCGGAACACAGGATGGAATTACCAAGATGCCTTGCCTGCTTGATATATTTGGGATCGCTGACTTCCAGGAAGGTACCCTTATCCTCAGGACATACAACATTCTCGGCAAAATAATCCCTGAGCATCTGATAGTTCTTGATCCTCTTATCCATGACGCTCTTAATATTCTCTTCCTTGATCCTTATGCAGGAATTCATCGCAATATCGACATCCCAAATAACATCCTGCATGGCAATAAGGGATGTTCTTACCCTTACCTTACTCTCGTTTATCTCCTCCTCCTGCTTCTTTACATTCTCATTTACGGAAGCGATGAGGTAGATGTTCTTTCCATTCCTTAAGCTTACCCGGGTAGTCCTTGACTGCACCGCACTCCTTAAGGATGTTGAATATATTTCGGAATCATATGAAGACACGCCCTTGCCCATGTTCCTTATCGGGCAATCCGGACAGGGCTCCGAATAACCCTTGTTCTGCACATAACAGAGCCCCGGCTCTCCGGAATCAAGCCTGTCCTTTAACATGTCGTTCCTGTACAGGATATGGTAATCCTCATCAACGGCATATGCCCAGGAGCACATGGGATCGAGAATATTGGTCACGAGTTCCATTTCCTTGGTAGACAGGATAGGATTAATGGATTTCTCCATTCTCTCCATATTCTCGTTATACATCACGTATGTATCCTTACCCGACCGCTTGGCATCATCAAGCGCCTTAAGAGCACGCTCGTAAAGAGCCGCTTCCGAGGCACCTTCCTTCTTCATGACAGCAATCCCGATCGATACCGTGATCGCACCGCCAAGCTCCTTCCATACATTCCTGACTGTCTGGCCCACATAGGCGGCACGCTCTTCAAGAATGTTTACGCTCCTTATACCCTTCATAAAGACGGCAAAGCGGTCCTTACCAACCCTGCCTATAAGATCGGAACCCCTGAATGCACGCTTTAATATCCTTGCAATCTCAACCAGGACTCCTTCAGCGCTTATATCATTGTTTATCTCTTTCCAGTCATCATAGTCGTCTACGTCAACAAGGATCAGATTGGGAACAAAATCATCCCCGCTTCCGCCCAGGTACTCATCCGCAAACCTCGCAAAAGCTTCATCGCTGAATACATGCGTAAGGCTGTCCTTATTCTTCTCCATCTCCTCATTGTGATGCTTCTCTTCATCATCAATATAGGTCATGGTCCCGTAAAGGACTTCTTCCCCGCCTTTCTTCTCTTCTTCCTTCCTTCTGCCCTTTAACTGGTACCAGAAAAACTCGCCCGAAAAGTCTAGAAAGCGCACGTACTCCATCTTTACCTTGCCCTCATCCGGAGGCAGGGTAAAAAAAGCGATCGCTTTCTTCACATCGTCATCATGGATCTTGCCCCTTATCGAGATATTCTCAACAAAGGAAGAAATGTTATTGGAGACCGGAATGTACTTGTTTATATTATGCGAAAAGGTTATCAGGTCACGTTTAAGATCGTACTCAAAAGCAATAATATCATTAAGGTCTATAGCCTGTTTTACCAGGTTGTCGTTCGTTTTGCTCATCACAGTACCCCCGCGGAATAAGAGCATCCGATTAAATTATACATAAATTTCGCGTTCTTAACAACAGGTTGCATCACACAAATTGCGAGAAGGCATAATTCCCGTAATCGATCCCCTTATCAGTCAGATAATACCTGTCCATGGTCCCGTCATGTACAAGAAGCCCCTCTTTGACAAGGCGTTGTATCTCCCTGCCGTATACATCCGTAAGTTCTTTATCAAACTCGCGTAAAAAGTCCCCGGCTCTGACACCTTCGCACATCCGAAGACCCAGGAACATGAATTCGCTCATCTCATCTTCCGGTTTAAGAACCGTAACTTCCTCAAACCGATCATCCAAGCCGGGACCGTTGATATACTCGTCGATCCTTATCGTATTTTGATATCTGACCCCGTTTACGCAGGAGGCTGCCGCAAGACCGAACCCTATATAATCTCTTCTCCTCCAGTATGCAGTATTATGCCTGCTTTCAAACCCCGACCTTGAAAAATTGGATATCTCATATCTTTCGTATCCCCGTTCCTTAAGGTGATCCACGGTAAAGTGATACATCGCACGCTCCAAATCCTCATCCGGCAGCTGCACATGAAGACACGGGGACGGTTCTTCTGTCTTCATATCCCTCTTCTCCTTATACATCTCATAGAACGGGGTCCCCTCTTCCAGGATAAGACTGTATGCCGAGATATGCTTCGGTGCGGGATCAAGGCCTGTAACCGTGTCGAGAGTGAATCTGAGCGAATCCAGGGTCTGATATGGTATCGCGGTCATGACATCTACACTTATATTATCAAATCCGGCAGCCGCCGCAGCCTCATAAGCCTTCATAAAGTCATCAAGATCATGTATCCTTCCAAGAGCCTTAAGTTCATTATCATTAGCCGACTGCAATCCGATGCTCAGCCTGTTTATTCCGGCTTCCCTGTATACCTTAAGCCTGTCCGCATCAAGTGTTCCCGGATTGGCTTCGATCGTTATCTCCGCATCAGCGGATACATCAAAAACCTCTCTTATCTTCTCAAGTATCCTTAAAATGAAAAAAGGCGCAAGGATACTCGGGGTACCACCGCCTATATAGATGGTTTTCACCGCATACTCCGTATCCTTACACCCAAATTTTTCTCTGTATCCGGATATTTCTGCCTGAAGTGCATCTATATATGATTTTGCAAGACCGTCCTTTCGTTCCGGCATGGATACAAAATCACAATAAAGGCATTTTTTCGCGCAAAATGGGATATGTACATAAATTCCCAGAGGTTTTTTATCATTACCGTACATAACTCATACCTTCGCCTAAACAGTTCCTGTCAGATCTGAGACATAAGGTTGACCATCTCTATCGCCGACAGGGCGCAGTCATACCCCTTGTTGCCGCCCTTGCTTCCTGCACGTGCGATCGCCTGCTCGATGTTCTCGGTCGTTATGACCCCGAACAGCACGGGGATACCGGTCTTAAGCCCCACCTGGGCAACGCCTTTGGATACTTCATTACATACATAATCGTAATGAGTGGTGTCTCCTCTTATCACGGCACCCACACATATGACCGCATCATAATTTCCCGAAGATGCAAGCTTATCGGCTATCACCGGTATCTCAAAAGCCCCCGGGACCCAAGCTGCAGTGATATTTGATTCTTCAACACCATGCCTGACCAATCCGTCAACCGCTCCTCCCAGAAGCTTATTGACGATGATCTCATTGAAACGGGATGCAACGATCGCAACCTTCATCCCTTCCTTCGCAACTACCTTGCCTTCCACTACATTGATCTTATTCATTTCTGTCCTCCTGATCCTGTATTGATTTACATAATTAGTTTACATAAGTATATGTTTATAACTTGATCTCCTTGAAAATATGTCCCATCTTCTCCTGCTTGGTCTTCATATAAAAGGCATCATATTTCTGAGGTTCTATCTCTATGGGGACTCTCTCCTTTATTTTGAGTCCGAAGCCTTCAAGGCTGTAAACCTTATCGGGGTTGTTTGTAAGAAGCCTAAGTGATCTGACTCCCAGATCCGCAAGTATCTGCGCTCCCACCCAGTACTCGCGAAGATCGGGCGCAAAGCCAAGCTTAATATTGGCTTCCACAGTATCGTAGCCCTGTTCCTGAAGTTCATAGGCCTTAAGCTTGTTTATCAGGCCTATGCCCCGGCCTTCCTGCCTCATATACAGAAGGATCCCACGGCCTTCCTTCTCTATCTGCTTCATCGCCTGTTCGAGCTGCTTGCCGCAGTCGCATCTTCTCGAACCAAACACATCACCGGTAAGGCACTCCGAATGGACGCGGCACAATACGTCCTCACCGTCTCCGATGTCACCCTTTATCAGGGCGACGTGATGTTCACCGGTTATATCATTTACATATCCCGCTATGTTAAAATCACCATATTCCGTAGGCATCTTGGCCACGGCTTCCCTAACCACATGTCTGGCATGTACATGCAGATAATCCTGCAGGGCCTTGATCGTTATGAATTTAATACCATGTTCCCCAGCAAGCTCCCACAGCTTGGGAGTCCGCATCATGGTGCCGTCTTCATCCATGATCTCGCAGCACACTCCCACTTCCTTAAGGCCTGCCAGCTTACACAGATCCACCGTGGCTTCGGTGTGCCCGTTCCTTACAAGAACCCCTCCACGCCTGGCCGTAAGGGGAAATACATGTCCCGGATGCCTGAAATCATCAGGTCCGGCTTCCTCATTACAACACTGCATGATCGTATAAGAACGCTCTACCGCAGATATACCCGTAGTTGTGTTGATATGGTCGATTGACACGGTAAACGCGGTACTGTGATTATCCGTGTTCTCAGAGACCATCTGGGGGAAGCCAAGGTGCCTTGCCACTTCGGCACTCATAGGCGTGCATATAAGTCCCTTGCCGTACGTAGCCATGAAGTTGATATTATCCGGTGTCGCGAACTCCCCGGCACATATAAAGTCACCCTCGTTCTCACGGTCAGGATCATCCGTCACAAGGATTATCCGTCCTGCCCGCAGCTCTTCTATCGCTTCTTCTATTGTGTTGTATTTGTACTCCATGATATTCTCCTCAACTCATAAATTCCTCGAGCATCTCCATGGTGATCCCGCCCGAAGAATCATCCTTAGCCGGCGATACATACGGTGCCAGCAGCTTCTCCACATATTTCCCGATGATATCGGTCTCGAGATTGACCGGATCCCCTGCCTTCTTCTTAAGAAGGGTTGTCTCCTCCCCCGTATGCGGAATGATCGACACTTTAAAACAGGTATCATCAACATAGGCAACCGTTAATGATATACCGTCTATCGCTATCGAACCCTTCATAACGATCCCCTTAAGTATAGAGGAATCGGCAGCTATCGTGACCCATACTGCATTTCCGTCGTTTTTGTATTCACGTATGGTTCCTGTTCCGTCTATATGGCCGGATACTATATGGCCTCCGAAGCGTCCGTCAGCTGCCATTGCCCTCTCAAGGTTCACCTTGTCTCCTCTTCTGACGATAGAAAGAGAGGTTCGTTTCAGGGTCTCCGGCATAACATCTGCCATGAAGGAATCGGATGATATTCCGGTCACCGTCAGGCATGTCCCGTTAACGGCTATGCTGTCGCCGATCCTCGTATTCTCAAGAACCCTTGATGCCTTTATGCTTATACTTCCGCTCTTTCCGGTGGTCCCGATATCCAATACCGTCCCCAGTTCCTCTATGATTCCGGTAAACATGACTGCTCCTTATCACGATCATTCAAAATCAGCTTCTGACATAGCTGAGCTGTATATCATCCCCATAGCGGTTAATCTCTGCCAATTTGAAAAGCTCTGCCTCATCCACCCTGTCTATTCCGATGCCTTCAACAGGAGACCTGGCACCTGCTCCGCCGAAGGCCTTGGGCGCTATAAATGCCTCCACCCTGTCAACGAGACCGGCCCTTATTAAGCTGTCGTTCAGTGTGCCTCCGCCTTCCACAAGTACACTGTCGATGCCCTGCCTGCCCAAATACTCCACAAGATATGAAACATCCACATGCCCATCCTTTTGTGGAGTCCTTACAGGTTCAATCCCTGCTTTTACAAGCTCTTCTTCCTTAACTTTTCCTTCAGCGTCATCCATGCAGTGCGCAAGTATCGTCCTGTATTCCCCGGAAGTTCTTACAATGTTTGAATCCATCGGAATGCGAAGGTGCGAATCAGCTATCACCCTTATCGGACTCTTAAGGCCGTCTATCCTCGTGTTTAGCATAGGGTCATCGGCAAGTACCGTTCCTATGCCTGCCATTACAGCCATATACCTGTGCCTCAGATACTGGACTTTATTGCGTGACTCTTCTCCCGTTATCCACTTGGATGCCCCTGTAACGGTTGCGATCTTGCCATCCATGGTCATGGCATACTTAAGGACAACGTAAGGCCGGCCTGTTGTTATGTACTTAAAGAATACAGGATTTATCGCATCACAGTCTTCACGCATGAAGTCTTCGGTCACTTCTATGCCTGCATCCTTCAGCAGCCTGACACCCTTACCCGCAACCAGGGGATTGGGATCCCTCGATCCGATGACTACCTTCCTTATCCCGTTCTCAATGATCGCCTCGGTACAGGGAGGCTGCTTGCCGTGATGGCAGCATGGCTCAAGAGTCACATATATGGCAGAACCTTCTGCATCTTCCTTAAGTGAAGCTAATGCATCTCTCTCCGCATGAAGGTCTCCGTATCTTCTGTGATACCCTTCCCCGATGATCCTGCCATCCTTAACTATTACCGCACCCACCATGGGATTGGGATTTGTAAATCCCTCACCCTTACGGGCAAGCTCAATTGCCCTGCGCATGTATTTTTCTTCTGGTCTGTTTTCCATAAAAAACCCCCGATCTGTATCGGGGGTTAAAAATCATACAAAAGGATAAAGTACGTGTAACTGACCTTTCTTCCATCCAGACTCTACTGTCGGTTTTGGATTCGCACCAAATCTGCCCATAGGCTCGCGGACTCATCTTACGATACACCGCCGGTCGGGAATTCCACCCTGCCCCGAAAAATCAATTACTATAATAAACTTCTTTACACTTAATGTCAATTATTCGGTAACTGCATCCTTCCTTACTACCTTCTCATCATCACGGAAAAGAAGGTGTGCCCTGTTAAGGGCAAGAGAAATAACGTTGGTAAGGATCGTTGATGAGATCATCTCACATACAGCATTGATACCTACAAATGCGCAGATGAAGACGATGACATTTCTTCCGTCGATAAGGCCCTGAACATACTCGGTATTTCCAAAGAGCAATACCAGCGATGACATAAAGAATACGGTATTTAAAAATGCGGAAGAAAAACCTGTTATCGCTGCCGAGAGTCCCAGCTTACCGGTCTTGCCATACAGACCCTTAAATATATATCCAAGCAGAAAACCGTCAAGTGCACGGGGAATAAAGCGCTGGATAAAAGCAAGAAAGGGATTGATGGCAAAAAGGGTTGCACCCATGCCGCTTACTCCGCCTATGCCAATGCACTGACCAAAGCTGGTAAGTCCGAACACCGAACCTACTATAAGTCCGCCAACAGGGCCACAGGTTATAGCAGCAACAGCTACGGGTATTACATTAAAAGTAATAGCCAGCGGTCCGATATTAAGATATCCGAGTGGGGTGTAGGACATAAGCAGCAAAATCGCTGTCATAAGTCCGAGAATGGTTAACTGAGTGGTAGATAATCTTTTGTTTTTCATGATTCTCCTCCTTGTTCCTGTCCCATAACGGGTACAATACAATTGCAGATCATGAACAATATGTATTTGTTCAGATCGGTCAAGCTCCTGGCGTTGCCTTCGCATACACCGAAGCACCCTACACCTTAATTATATAAAACACATGCCCCCTGTCAATACGGGAGCATGTGTTTTAATGTACTATTTTTCATACAATCCGCTGCAATAAAGAGCAGGACAAAATACAATATAAGCCTCATATTCTGTCGATGATCGCATCAAGCAGCTCCATGGCAGCTGCCTTCTTGCTCATAAGCTCAAGCTCTCTGGTTGAATCGGCCGTTATAAGGGTCAGCACATTTGTATCTCCCTTAAATCCCGCACCCTCAACCCTTAAGCTGTTGGCTGCGATCATATCGAGGTTCTTCTTCTCAAGCTTCTTTCTGGAGTTCTCTATCATGTTCTCGGTCTCCATGGAGAAGCCGCACAGGAACTGTCCCGGTCTCTTGTGCTCTCCGAGGTACTTAAGGATATCCTTTGTCCTCTCCAGAGGAATCGATAAGTCCTCATCCTTCTTCTTCATCTTCTGGTCGGCAACAGTCGCCGGTCTGTAATCGGCCACTGCCGCAGCTTTAATGATTATATCCATCTCATCCGACCGTGATGTCACCTCATTAAACATATCTTCGGCAGAAGTTATCTGAACATAATCCACAAACATGGGCGGCCTGACCGAGACCTGACCGCTTACCAGCGTAACCTGTGCGCCGCGGAGCATTGCAGCTTCAGCTATCGCATATCCCATCTTACCCGATGAATGATTCGTAATATACCTGACCGGATCAAGTGCTTCCTGGGTCGGTCCCGCCGTAACAAGGACCTTCCTTCCCTTAAGATCCTTATCGTGAGCAAGCTCATACATTATGTATGATAAGAGGATCTCCGGTTCGGGCATCTTGCCTGCTCCGGTATCACCGCACGCAAGGTAGCCGGTTGCGGGAGTTATCACTCCGTAGCCGTAGCCTTCAAGCTTCTTAAGGTTATCCGTCACAACCGGATTCTCATACATATTGGTGTTCATGGCAGGAGAAATATACTTCTTACACCTGCATGCCATCACAGTGGTAGTCAGCATGTCATCGGCTATACCGCAGGCAAGCTTGCCAATGACATTGGCGGTTGCAGGTGCGACCATAACTACATCCGCCCTCTTGGCAAGGGATACATGTTCAACCGAGAACTCAAAGTTGCGGTCGAAGGTATCCACCAGACATTTATTCCCGGTAAGCGTCTCAAACGTTATCGGATTGATGAAGTTGGTTGCGTTCTTTGTCATGAGAACATGCACATCAGCTTCAAGTTTCTTAAGCGAACTGGCAAGCGATGCGATCTTATACGCAGCAATGCTGCCGGTCACTCCCAGCAGCACTGTTTTATTCTTAAGTGTAAAATCACTCATATCTCTCATCCTTTTTGAGCCTGTTTCTCCGATTCAGCCGCCTTAAGCATAGCGTCATACATTTCCCTGGTTATGTATGTGCCTGCTGCCGGAAACCTGGTCGGATTAATGGCACAGTCAAACTTGTCTATAAGTCCCTTCACCGAGTGGACCATTCCGTCCCACTCCTTACCGTATTCTGACCTCAGTCTTCTCCAGTCCGTATACATTATTATGGCATCCTTGTCACCCTTACCCTTCATTGTGGCTATGCCGGAGCCAAGATCATTACCCTCGTTATCATGCTTCATGGGGATTATAAACCTGGCCTTGAGCATCTCAGCTCCCAGGAACCTGTAATACAGCCTGAAGTCAAGCGCCGCCTTATCATCATCCTTGTCCGGAGCATCCATCTGACCGATCAGGAGCATCCATTTTACAAGATCCGGATTCGTTACCGGTATGTTCTCGACCGGGATGCCCGAATGATCCGGCGCATCGGCAAGCATTCCTGCACTGATCGACACCTGCACGGCATTGACGGCCGCACCGCATGCACCGTTTATATAGAAATTGCCGGCAAGGAAATTGGTTATCCCCTTCCTGTCGTCACCATTCCTTACAACGGCAAGCTCAGTCATGTCATTGTTATACAGCTTTCTGTAATGCCTCCTGTATGCCTTGGAAACCAGAAGTATGCTGGGTGGTGTACATATATAAGCCCCATCGCCGGCATCCACATTCTGTGAGAACAGATGGGCTTCACCGGTCCTCTTATCATGCACGTAGTATATCTCATCAGCATTCACTATCTTGCTGCACAGGGCCTTTATTATCTTATCGAGCCTCTTCTTCCGGTCATTGCTTACTTCTTCGTCTTCGTCCCTGCCTGCGTGATTCGTATACCAGATATTAAGCCGCCATATCTCCGAACAGTCGGTGATACTCAGCTTCTCAATCTCATCATCGGAAAGATCCAGCACCCTGTCCTTGACATAGGCATCTCCAAGTGCACTGACATAGGCATCATGTACTGCGTTCTCACCCATGTCACGTGTATAAAGGACTGTACCTACCCTGATATTCTTAACGGCTCCATCCTCAAGTATCATTGATACCAGGCAGTCGGTGGCACTCGTCACATTCTCGCCGTCCCTGTCTATTCCCTGAATAACAGTTACATCAGCTTCTCTCTTATCATCACCGAAATTAAGAAGCGAAACAGTCATACCGGCCTCGGCATTTCCCTTGAGATTACCTGTAACAACGATATTATCGGTTCCCTGTACCGGCTTGACATCAAGGATACCCATCACAAAGGATCCCCTGATAACATCCTCCTCTTCCTCCTCGGGTTCCGAAGGTCCTCCGTGGATCACATCGCCTACGATCCCGTCGTCAAGATCATTCACAAGAGAGCTCTCAAGTGCGTCTAACTCTTCCTGCGCTGCCTCTTTCTTACCCTTCTTGAACTTATTGAATAAACCCATATTATCCCCCTTTTTTTACTCAGATGATCAACCGCTTATCTCCTCATCGGATGCAAGCTCGAATCCCTTGTCGGAAAGAAGCTTCTCTGTAGCTTCCACATCATCGACCCTCAGCACAACATATGCCCCGAACTGCTTGTTTGATGTAAACGCATAGGTATACATCAGGTTGATATTTGCCTCTTCAAGTGTCTTCAGTATTTTATAGAGGGCACCCTGCCTGTCATCCATCTTAACGGCAACCACGCTCGTCACCTTGGACAGAATGTTCTCGGCAAGCAGCGCCCTTGCCTTCTCGAGATCCGAGACTATCATCCTTACAATACCGTAATCTTCGGAATCCCCGATACTCAGCGCCCTTATATTAACATCTGACTCAGAAATGCCTTTAAGCACCTCCGACAGCCTTCCCTGCTTGTTCTCAATAAACACCGACAACTGCCTTACTGCCATACATCCACCTCCTGTTATTACAGCATCATATGTTTCTTCCTAATGCAGCTTCCTGTTATCAATAACCCTGACAGCCTTACCTTCACTTCTCTGTATTGTCTTAGGCGGGACAAGATGGATCTTGGGTCCTATGCCTAACATCGTACGCATTGCCGCTGCCAGTTCCTTCTCCCTGGCCTGCATATCGGCAATGTTATCCGAGAACTGATCCGGTGTGAGCTCAACATCTATATCAAGAGTATCAGTATTGTTCTTACGGTCAACATAGATCATATAGTTGGGCGTATAACCCTCATTGAGCAGAACTGTCTCTATCTGGCTCGGGAATACATTGACACCCCTTATGATCATCATATCATCGCTTCTTCCCATGGGCTTGCACATCTTGACATGAGTACGTCCGCAGGAACACTTGCCTCTCGTCAGAACACATATGTCTCTTGTCCTGTAACGAAGAAGCGGAAATGCCTCCTTGTCAAGTGCCGTAAATACGAGCTCTCCCTTTTCTCCTTCCGGGAGTACTTCTCCTGTATCAGGATCGATTATCTCAGCGTAAAAATGATCCTCGTTTATATGCATTCCGGTCTGCTCACTGCACTCAAATGCAACTCCCGGTCCGCTTGTCTCGGTAAGACCGTAAATATCATATGCCTTGATGCCCAGGCCTTCTTCTATCGCATGCCGCATCTCCTCTGTCCAGGGTTCTGCTCCGAAAATACCGGCCTTAAGCTTATTATCCTCAGGCTTATATCCCCTGTCCCTTAATGACTCTGCAACAAAAGCCGCATAGCTTGGTGTACAGCAGAGGATCGTTGCATCCAGGTCCATCATGAACTGGATCTGGCGCTCGGTATTGCCCGAAGACATGGGCAGAGTCATAGCTCCCAGTTTATGGGCCCCTCCGTGAAGACCCGCACCTCCGGTAAAGAGGCCGTACCCGTATGCCACCTGAACAACATCCTCATCGGTACCTCCGGCTGCAACTATAGCTCTTGCGCAGCACTCCTCCCACAGATCGATATCATGCTGTGTATAGAAGGCGACCACCCTTTTACCTGTGGTTCCCGAAGTCGAATGTATCCTTACACAATTCTTAAGGGGTGTTGCAAGCAACCCGTACGGATAGCACTCCCTAAGATCATCCTTCTTAAGGAAAGGAAGCTTCTTTATATCATCCACTCCCTTTATGTCTTCCGGCTTAACCCCTTTTTTATCCATCAGGTCCCTGTAATACTTAACGTTGTCATAAACATGCCTGACCTGCTTAACTATCTTCTCATTTTGTATCCTGCGAATCTCTTCATATGGAGCAGTCTCTATCTCCGGTTGAAAATATTGTCCCATCGGGCTTTCCTCCTCGTAATTCTTCAAAACAATTCTAATATTTCAAAGCATTATTCGTCAATGCTTTTAGCGTGTGTATTTTAACAAAATTATACCTGTCCCGACCTTTTTAACCCCTCGGCAAGCGGAGTGGTCTCAGGCAGGAGTTCCATAAACCTCTCTGATGAATAATATGCGGACTCTTCCGCCCTTAAAGGAAAGGGAAGAGGGATATTCTTCTCATACACATCCCTGACAGATACATCAACCTTCTCAAACGGCGTGCCAAGAGAACTCAGAGCCTCCTCAAATATGTCATAGGTTATACGTTCCCCGCTGCAGAAATTATATGCTTCCTCCGTCTCATCCGGAGTAAGCTCGCACAGGTTCTTAAGAGCCATTGCCGCATCCCTTACATATATCATCTGCCAGTATCCGTCGGCCCCTTCCGGATGCAATATCTGCCCCGCCCTGTTGATCCATTCAAAATAAAGGCTCTCTCTTGGCGCATAATTAAGAGGCCCGTAAAGAACTGCCGGCCTTACGGAGATGCCCTTTATCATATAGCGTTTCGCCGCTTCATGAAGCTCATGTTCGAGCGAAACCTTGCCGGCTATATATTCCCCTTCGGGTCCTTCCTTAAAAGCATCCGCAAGAGGCGACTCTTCATCTATTACACCATCTCCCGGATTTCTGTATACATCAACCGTGCTTATAAAGATGTATTCTGAGAGCCTGCCCGTGTCAAGGAATCTCAGTATCCCCTCAATGTCGCCTTTCTCATAAGCGCAAAAATCAACCACGGTATCATATCCTTCACCGGAAAGGCCAAGTGCCTTCAGGCCATCCTCATCATGCCTGTCGCCCGTCAGTTCCCTGACGCCTTCAAGGCCGATCTTAATGCTGCCCCTGTTCAGTACCGTGATCTCATGATCCTTATGCGCAAGCTGCACGAACCATCTTCCGAAGAAATAGCTCCCGCCTATCACAAGTATTTTCATACTATACCCGTAACCGTATAATCCTTATCTTCCACTGCCTTCTTAAGCACTTCATCAGACACATCCTCAGACAGCCTGACCACAGCGTTATTCTTCTCATGGCTTACCAGGGCTTCGGTCACACCCTCTACTGCTTCCAAGGCCTTCCTGACTGTTGCTTCACAGTGGGCGCACATCATTCCTTCTATACTTATCGTCTTCTCCATTACATTATCCTCCGCTTTATTTTTAATATTTTTATCCTCTTTATTCCCTGTATTTCCTTTTATCTCCGTGCCGGTTTCCCCTGTCTTTATATCATCCGGCAGGCTGACCCCCGCACGCGGACGGTCCTTTGTTTTATCATAGATCCTTACAAGATTAAGCCTCAGGGCATTGCTTACGACACAGAAGCTTGAAAGGCTCATGGCCGCTGCGCCGAACATAGGACTCAATTTAAGACCCAGCTTATAGTATGCTCCCGCAGCGAGCGGGATTCCTATTATATTGTATATGAATGCCCAGAAGAGATTCTCATGTATGTTCCTGAGTGTCGCCCTTGACAATGCTATTGCTGCAGGTACATCAGAAATATCGCTCTTCATAAGGACCACATCAGCCGCGTCTATTGCAATATCCGTACCGGCTCCTATTGCAATGCCGGTATCTGCGCACGTAAGCGCCGGGGCATCATTTATCCCGTCCCCTACCATTATAACCTTGCCGTATTTCTTAAGGTTCTCAATCGTCATTGCCTTGCCTTCGGGGTAAAGACCGGCAACTATCCTGTCAACCCCTGCCTTACCTCCTATGGCTGCCGCCGTGCGTTCATTATCTCCGGTTAACATAACTGTCGAGATACCCATACCCTTCAGTCTCTTTATCGCTTCGGCCGCTTCATCTCTTATGGTATCCGCAACAGCTATTATACCCAGTACCTTTGCATCGTCCGCAAAGAAAAGCGGGGTCTTGCCGTCTGCGGCGAGCTTATCTGCAAGGGAAGATAGCTCATCGATACCTTCCCTGTCGGAGCATTCGGATGTTATGTAAATCAAATTGCCCCCGTACAGTGTCCTGCCCGCATACATACCCTTAAGTCCCCTGCCGGGTATTGCCGCAAAGTCATCCAAAGTCCCCGATGTATCTATCTTCCTCTTATCGCACTCATCCCTTACAGCCCTGCTCAAGGGGTGTTCACTCCTCCCTTCAAGGGTTCCTGCAAGCTTTAAGAATTCTACCTCATCGATCCTAAGAGGAATGATATCGGTCACAACAGGCTGCCCCTTGGTCACTGTTCCCGTCTTATCAAGAACCACTATCTCAGCCCTTCCGGCCGATTCAAGAGAAGCCGCAGTCTTAAACAGTATTCCCTTCCTTGCACCCACTCCGTTACCTACCATGATCGCAACCGGTGTTGCAAGTCCCAGGGCACACGGGCAGCTTATGACAAGGACCGAGATCGCCCTTGTTACCGAAAATCCGGGATCCATGCCCAAAAGCATCCATACGATAAAAGTCACAAGCGAGATTCCTATCACAACAGGTACAAAAACTCCCGATACCCTGTCTGCTGTCTTGGCTATCGGAGCCTTGGTGGCAGCAGCATCCGAGACCATGCGGATTATCCTTGAAAGTGTTGTGTCCTCCGCAACCCTTACGGCCCTGCATTCAAGATATCCCGATGTATTGATGGTGGCAGCTGATACAATGTCTCCTTCTGCCTTATCAACAGGGATGCTCTCTCCCGTAAGTGCCGATTCATCAACTGCCGATACTCCGGATATCACAACACCGTCAACAGGTATGGAATCACCGGGCCTTACGGCAAAGATATCGCCTTTTTCCACAACATCGATGGGAACCTCCTCCTCATGTCCGTCCCGTATGAGCCTTGCAGTCTGCGGAGACAGGCTCATAAGTCCCTTAAGGGCATCTGTTGTTTTGCCCTTGCTCCTTGCTTCAAGCATCTTACCGACAGTAATGAGAGTTAAGATCATCGCCGCAGATTCAAAATAGAGCTCATGATAATATCCCCTCACGGCATCCATATCCCCGTTTCCGGATGCATTGCACATCAATATGAAGGTAAATACGCTGTAAAGAAATGAAATACCGCTCCCAAGGGCCACAAGCGTATCCATGTTGGGCGCCCTGTGAAGCAGGCTCGTAAACCCGCTGACAAAAAACCTGCTGTTTATGGCCATAATGATCAGGCATAAGATCATCTGGGCAATGGTTAACATAACGTGATCATCCCGAAAGAAGCCGGGAACAGGAAGAGACAACATGGTATGTCCCATCGACAGATACATAAGGAGTATCAGAAATATGAGGGATGCTGCGAGTCTCCTGATGAGAACAGGCGTCTCAAGATCCTTAAGGTCTTCAAGTCCGGTGCTGCCCTCCTTGACTCCCGCGCCATATCCGGCAGCCTTGACAGCTTCGATTATATCAGAATCCGAGGCATTGCCCTCCACGCCCATAAGGCCTGTAAGCAGGCTGACTGAGCAGGAGGTAACACCTTCAACGGAAGAAACTGCCTTCTCTACCCGCGCCTGGCAGGCTGCGCAGCTCATTCCTGTAACTTCATACTGTTTCATATCATCACTTCGTTCCGAATATCCTGTCTCCCGCGTCTCCGAGTCCGGGGCAGATATAGGCATCTGCATTAAGCTCCCTGTCAAGATGTCCCACATAGATCTGAACATCCGGATGAGCCTTGTTCAGTCTCTCAAGTCCCTCGGGTGCGGCTATTATACACATAAACTTAATATTCACTCCGCCATGCATCTTGATCTGGTTTATCGCATCAACAGCCGAACCTCCGGTTGCAAGCATAGGATCCATAACCACAATGGTCCTCTGCTCTATCGGGCTTGGAAGCTTGCAGTAGTATTCCTGAGGTTCATGAGTCTCCTCATCACGGTACATTCCTATATGTCCCACCTTGGCTGTCGGAACAAGCGCCAGAACTCCGCTGACCATACCCAGGCCTGCTCGGAGGATCGGTACAAGGGCCAGCTTACGGCCGGCGATCATAGGTGTCCTGCACTTCTCGATCGGGGTCTCGACCTCCACCTCCTCCATCGGGAGATCGCTCAATGCCTCAAATCCCTCAAGCATTGCTATCTCCTCAACAAGCTTGCGGAACTCATTGGTCCCTGTATTCTTATCCCTTAGCATGGATATCTTATGCTGTATAAGCGGATGCTTTGATATTGTGATATTCTCAATATTTCCGTAACTCATATCTTCCTCCTGATGGTTTATTTATCCTCTTCCTTTGCTTCTTCCTTACCGTCCGAACTTGTGATGTACACTCCCCTGCTCATGTCTCCCTTGGGATTTGAACCGAAGTTGTAATCATTGCCCGGAAGGATCGCATTTAAGATTATTCCGGCGATCGCAGCGATCGCAAGAGCCGTCAGTGTGATGGATGTTGATCCGATATTAAATGTAAGACCGTCCGAAAAGCCCAGGCCGCATACAAATATGACACCGGCAATGATCAGGTTCCTTGATTTTGTAAGGTCAACCCTGTTCTCTACAATATTCCTTACACCTATTGCCGAGATCATTCCGTACAGCATAAATGATATTCCGCCGATTATAGCTGTGGGCATGGTGGATATTATGGCCGAGAACTTGGGAACGAATGAAAGGATTATGGCCATGACTGCGGCGATCCTTATTACAAGAGGATCATATACCTTGGACAGTTCGAGCACACCCGTATTCTCACCATATGTGGTGTTGGCCGGACCGCCTATAAGACCTGCAAACGCGGTAGCAAGTCCGTCACCTGTAAGCGTTCTGTGAAGACCAGGCTTCTCAATAAAGTTCTCCCCCACCGTAGCCGATATCGCAGACATATCCCCTATGTGTTCCATCATAGAGGCGATCGCGATCGGAGCCATGACTAAAATGGCTGTAATATCAAACTTGCAGATCTGGAAATGCGGGAGTCCCAAAAACGCCGATGATGCCACCGAAGAATAATCGATCAGTGCACTTCCGTCGGGGTTGGTAAAACCCAGAGCATTGAATATGACTGCTACAACATATGAGATGACAACACCCATAAGGATAGGGATGATCTTGAACATTCCCTTCCCCCAGATATTGAAAATGATGACCACTGCAAGCGCTATGAAGGCAAGCAGCCAGTCGGTGGATGCATTGGAAATTGCCGATCCGGCAAGGGACAGACCTATGCATATGATGATAGGACCGGTCACTATCGGAGGCAGGAACCTCATAACCTTATGTATGCCTACAAGCTTGATCACACCTGCAAGCACAAAATACAGGCATCCCGCAACAACAATACCTCCGCAGGCATATGCAGCCTTTTCATCGGCACCCATCGATGCGAACTTGCCCATGTTAAGATTGGCAACCGTATAAAAGCCCCCGAGGAAAGCAAACGACGAACCAAGGAAAGCAGGAACCTTAAACTTGGAACATACGTGAAAAATAAGTGTTCCCACTCCGGCGCAGAAAAGCGTTACGGCGACCGTAAGTCCCCTTGTGACCGGCTGACCCGTTGCCTCCTTGAAATATCCTCCCACAAGGATGGGCACAAGGACCGTCGCACCAAACATCGCAAACATATGCTGCAGGCCCAGGATAAAGAGCTTGCCCTTACCCAGTTTCTTCGCATCCCTGATGGGTTCAATACCTTTTTGTTCCATAATCATCCTCCCTAATACATTCAGAATACCTATGATTCCATCTTCTCCATTCTAATACCTGGGGAGCGGTTTATCAATACAAAATATTGTGGCTTCGAAATATTTTGCCACAAAATATATATATTTTTTGTCTATTCTGTTTGAAAAATCAAAAATGTATGATAAGCTTAAAAAGATGAAATTTCAGAGGGAAGCCAATGAACGATAACTGGTATAAGCTTGATAACGTGGCCAAGGTATTTCTTGCCGCATATAACAAACGTAATCCCCGGTCAATACGGGTAAGCTGTGTATTAAATGAAGAGGTGGATCCCAAGATCCTTCAGGATGCCCTTGATCTTACCGTAAGGCTGCGCCCTCAGTTTCAGGTCAGGATAAGAAGAGGGATCTTCTGGAACTATCTTGAGCAGACCGATGAACATGCATTGGTAACAAAGGAAACGCTCGGACCGTGTCCCGCATTATACGGGGATAAGTACAAAGGTGTCCTGCATTATATGGTCACTTATTACGGGAACAGGATCAACATCGATATGTCCCATGCCATAAGCGACGGAACGGGTGCCTTTATTCTCCTTAAGCTTCTTGTTCTCAACTATCTGAAGTTAAGGCATCCCGGCAGGCTGGATGAAGTGTCCATTGACGATTCCGCATCTTCGGATGACCGTTTCAGGAACAGTTACGATCATTTCTACGATGATTCGGCAGGTTCCATTCCCAAGACCATCCTCAACAAGAAGAAGCTGGCCTTCCAGATATCAAGCCGTAAGCTTCCCTATAACCAGCTCCAGTATATGGAAGTCCACATGGAATCGAATAAGGTCCTTGCCGCAGCCAAGGCAATGAAGGTCAGCCTGACAAGCTACCTCGGTGCCCATCTGATGCTTGCCATCCTTGAGGATATGCCATTCCGGCAGCGCAAGCGGCCGGTAAATATCTCTATACCGGTCAACCTTCGGAATTATTATCCGTCGAGCACGCTGCGGAACTTCTTTAACAATATAGATGTTTCCCATGTATACAGCGGTGACGAGACACTTGAGACACTGGCTCTTGAATTCGATGAGAAGTTAAAGCAGGCTCTCGATCCTGATCTTATCAGGAAACAGATGAACCGGTATCAGAGTATAGAACAGTTCTTTCTGACAAGAATGGTGCCCCTCTTTATCAAGCAGCCTGTCGTACGAATGTTTTCGGCAAGGGAGACCAAGACAGTGACAGCAGTCCTGTCGAATTTAGGCCCAATAAAAATGCCTGAAGAAACCCTTCCCTATATAAAGGGATTTACGGATTTCTGTTCTACGGATAACTTGTTCATAACCATAACCAGCTATGGAAACGACCTGGTCCTCGGAATAGCCAGCTCGTACAACGGTACCGGCGTGATCAGAAGGCTTCTGCATGCCCTGAAGTCCTTGGATATCGATATTTATCTTCATGCAACGGAGGTTATTCGTTAAGATATGAAAAGATGTCTGAACTGCAACATAGAAATAGGCGGGAACACGGATACCTGTCCCCTCTGTCAGAACTCCCTGACAGGTGAACCCACACCCGATAACTGGCCCCTTCCGAGGAAGCTCAAGGCACAGGCCTTCCTGTACAAGCTCCAGCTCTTTCTTGCACTTGCCTTAACGGTTGTGGGTTTGTCTCTTGATTTTCTGCTCGAACTGAACACAGGTAAACACTACAGTCTCATAATAGCCCTGTGGCTTATAGTATTCGAATGGGATCTGGGAAGAAACATCAAGCGCCTTTTCGTGATAACAAGAACCATCAGCGTTTCCGTTCTTCATATATGTATACTCCTGCTCATTACAGGCTGGTATTTCGGTTTCTTTGAAATAATGGCATTTATGATCGTACCGATACTTCTTGGTGCCCTTTTACTGTTAAACCTTGTATTCTCCATGGTGGATACCACAGGTAATGCAATGGTCTATTTTCTCGTGAACATACTTACTATAATGATAATATACGGTGTAATGAGGGCAAGGCATATATCTACCGGCCTTACATGGGATATATCCCTCATCACAAGCCTGGTAGCCCTTATAGGTATTATCATATTCAAGGGACGCAAGGTATCAAACGAAGTCCGCAAACGTATAAACTTCTGATCCGTATCCGTTTTATCGGATTTCCCTTAAGGCAGAACGAATACCTGTCCAATCTCTATCATGTTGGGATTACTTATCTGACCCGAATTGGCTTCATATATCTCAACCCATCTTGATCCATCACCATAGTGCGCCCTGGCAATGTTCCACAGGCAGTCACCCTTGACAACCTTATAGGAATCACCGGATCCTTCGATCTCATCGGATGATTTACCGCTGTCTGAGGAAACATCCACTGTCTCTTCATTTCCCTTCTTTACATCCGATACAATCTCCTCTGCTTCTTCCTTCGCATCATTTATGATCTCTTCAGCATCATCCGTGGCATCTACTATGATTTCTTCAGCGTCGTCCTTCGCATCATTTATGATCTTTTCAGCATCGTCCTTAGCATCAACTATGATCGCTTCGGCATCTTCTTTTGCTTTATTTATGATCTCTTCTGCTTCTGCCCTGGCATCTTCAATGATCTTCTCAGCTTCTTCTGCCTCTTCACCCTGTGAATCTTCCGGCTCTTCCTCAGCCTCTTCCTCTGCAGCGGCAGCACGTATTTCTTCGGCTTCCTTTCTGGCGTCTTCGATCATAGCCTCGGCTTCAGCTTTTGCGATCGCCACTATCTCCTCAGCTTCCTGTTTTGCATCATCCAGTATAGCTGTCTCAAGCTCATCAGTTATATCCGCTTCATCGGATTTATCTTCTTCATCTATGTCTTCTTCGTCTATATCTTCTTCGTCTGCATCCGCTTCGTCTTCGTCTATGTCTGCTTCGTCTGCGTCTGCTTCCTCTTCGTCTATATCTTCTTCATCTGTGTCAGCTTCTTCTTCGTCTATATCTTCTTCATCCGTGTCAGCTTCCTCTTCATCTATATCTTCTTCATCCGTGTCAGCTTCTTCTATATCTTCCTCTTCTGTATCTTCTTCCTCTTCATCTGGATCTTCTTTGTCTGCATCCTCTTCAACTTCTGCTTCTTCAGCTGCTTCTTTCTCCTCAGCTTCCACCTGTTCTACTGTCTTGGGAAGGTAATCATCAATATCTGTATCATCGTTAACAACGATTATCTCTACATTTGAGATACCCTTGGCCATTATCTTCTGGAATATAAGCATTCCCTGATTGTCGCTTCCTATGGTGGAAAGATAATCCGAAAGGTAACCCGAAACATCTCCTGTTATATTTACATCGGTCTCTCCGTCCTTATTAACCTTAATATCAGCAGATATAACCTCGGCACCTGCATTCTCATAAATCTTTCTTAATTCTTCGATCTTGTCTTCCACATCGTCTTTGTCCCGGCTCGGATCGGCAAACAGTATCACAAGCTTTCCTGAATAATCGGAATATTCGCTTCCATCATTCTTTTCTGACGCAAATGCCTTATCCGCATTAACGTATACACCTGTCGTCGACAATAATAAAGCACAGAGCATTATCCTTACCACTGCTCTTTTGATCATATTTTTTGTTTTTCTCTTCATAGTGATTCCCCTCTGATATATTGATGTTCAGTTTACATAATTCAAAATCATATTTTCGGGCATAAACTGCCCATACTTAAAGCGACTCTATCATAGCAGAAAAAAGCTGATGTGTTAAGCCCCCGAAGGGTCTCACGCATCAGCTTCTCACCGGTTTGCAACCGTATATGGTATACATAACATCAACATTTTGTATTCGTTTTTTTTCTCAAAACTAGATATGGCCTGCAGCTCTAAATTGTGAACAGTTTATTAAATTTTTATAAAATCACGTTTTGCTCTTATCAACCGCAGGTTCCAGTCCTCTTCTGTATGCATATGCAGATACCAGCTTGTCTGCGATCACAAAGAGGATAAGTCCTCCCAATACATCAATGAGGGAATGCTGCTTAATAAAGACTGTCGACAGTATTATCAGGACAGACGTGATATCAATACCCAGCCGGAATCCGGGCTTTAAAAACAGCTTCGTATGAGATCTCCTGACGGCCTGCATAGCAACGCAGGTATTGTAAACATGTATGCTCGGAAACACGTTGGTCGATGTATCTATATGGTACAGATAGGAAACCATTGAGCAGAATATATTGTCCCTTGGCAGTACATAAGGCCTCAGATAAAGCTTGGTAGGCATAAGTATCGAGATCACGATAAAGACGCTCATACCAAACACCAGCATGTAGCTCATCCTTCTGTACTCCGTTTCTTTTGTAAAAAGAAGATAGAAACATACTATAGGGACCATTATGAACCAGGCAAAGTACGGTATGACGAAATACTCGCAGAAGGGGATCATCTTATCCAGGCTGCCGTAAGTATAAAAATACTCAGGAGCATCGATCCTCTCAATAAGCGAGAACATAAGCATATACACCGTGAAAAATATGAACAGCGGCATAAATCTGTTCATCTTGTACTTTGTTATATTAATGTACTGCCGTATCCTTTTATTCATGAAAGAAATAATATCGCCATCACATTAACTTGTCAATAGATTCAGCATCCATTCGCCTATGTGACTTTAAGGACAGACAGTATACCATCATAATCAAAATTCATGCTCAGTTCCCTGACCTTGTCAAGGAGCCCGCGTTCCTCATCCGGTAATACGTATCCCGAAATATCATCAAGCGCACTCTCTATCGAGTCTATATCCATGTTTGCGGCAGCCTCACGGATCGTATCACATACCACGCCGATAAGGTCGGCATCAGCCCGGGGGCTGTCCCCGTCTGTCCTGACCTTATCTTCCTTTTGGCATATATCCTTAAGGACTTCCTTAAACGAAAGATAATACGTTATCAGCTTGTCATGATTTTCTTCTATATAAGATATATTGCCTTCCTTACCTGCATATTCAAGGGCAAGAGCCTCTCCCGCAAGACCTGCTGCACCTATTATATTGGCCATGCTCTTAAGGGCATGGACCTTTATCGTATAGCCGGGCCAGTCCTTCCTCTCATACAGGTCCATAAGTTCACCCGATTTTTCATCGATCGAATCGTAGAATATTTTAAGGGTATTGGAATAGTCCTCACAAGATCCGCTGTTCTTTATGCCTGCCTTGGAATCTATGCCCTCAAGATCCGAAAATCTCGGGTCTTCGATCATTCCCCCTACGATCCCTTCATATATATCGGTTTCTGTGCTTTCGGCTGTGCTGTATTTATCTCCCGGGAGGAAGTCCATCAACATAAGCTCCAGCTTTTTGCCATCTACGGGCTTGCTCAGATAATCGTCAAATCCCATTTCAATATAGTCATCCCGTGCCCCCGATATGGCATTGGCTGTCAGTATGATACATGGTTTTGTGCTGTTGGGATTCTCATGTGCACCCTTTATCCTGTTAAACAGTTCCAGGCCGTCCATACCCGGCATCATATGATCAAGAAGCAGAATGTCATACTCATTTTCTTCAATGAGATTTAATGCTTCATCACCGCTAAGCGCAGTATCGATCCTTATGTGGGTCTGCTTGAGAAGGCCCCTTATGACCTTTAAGTTCATCTCGGCGTCATCAACAACAAGAATTCGCGCGTTTGGTGCCACGAAGCTTCGTGAGTAACCCGTCGCCTTCTCATCAGCTTTTCCCGGACTGTCCGCATCACCGACCTTTTCATCGGAAATGATACCCTGGTCAAGTTCAAATGAAAACTCCGAGCCCTCACCGTATTTACTTGACACTTCGAGCCTGCTGCCCATCATTTCAAGAAGCTTCTGGACTATGCTCATGCCAAGGCCTGTTCCCTCAACAGTCCTGTTATGTTCAAGGTCTATCCTCTCAAATGCCCCGAACAGCCTGTCAAGATCGGCCTTTCTTATGCCTATTCCCGTATCCTTTATGCACACCCTTATCCTGGCCATGCGCCTGTCGCGTGACTTTAGCCCGATACTTAGCGATACTCCTCCCCTTTCCGTGTATTTAACGGCATTTGTAAGGATATTGATCATGCATTGGGCAACCCTTACCGAGTCACCGAACAGATATCTGGGGGTATCTTCACCGATACTTACATCTACCTTAAGGCCCTTGGCTTCAGCCCTTGGGGATATCATCTCTATTGCATCCTCAACCAGCTCAACGAGGTCATACTTGTCGGCAACAAGCTCCATCTTTCCGGCTTCGATCTTGGAAAAATCAAGTATATTGTTAACAAGCGAGAGGAGTACATTGCCTGATCTCTTTATATTGGAAGCATATTCCCTGACAGGCTTCTCCCTGCTCTCCCTGAGTATCAGTTCGTCCATTCCGAGCACGGCGTTGATAGGTGTCCGTATCTCATGTGACATATTTGCCAGGAATGCACTCTTTGCCTTGGTTGACTCCTCAGCTATACGGTTCCTGACTTCAAGCTCCTGAACCATGGTCTTTTCATAGTATATGCAGTTCTCTTTCTGGTTAAATCCGTTGTATATGGCGTATGCCATCTGTTTACAGGAATCATATCCGCAGCATGTGCAGTTTATGCTCCGGGATTCGGCGCTGAACTTGTTCATGCTGTTAAACACACGGTCAAGTTCATCATTACCGGGAGTATGGTATATGCAATCTCCCGACAGGTCACTGTAATTCCTTATATAATCATCAAGGTTGAGGTTCTCAAACTGTCTGTTATAGCTCTCGAGCCGTTCCTGCGGTGTATCGCTCCTTGACCACGGGCTCTTCGGAGTACTCTTCTTCGCCTCTTCTCTTATCCTCAGAAGCTCATATAAGGCCTCTTCTGTCTTGGATTTTTCGCTGTCAACAGCCGTACCGCATATACATCCTGCCGAACAGTTAAGTGCATCAATAAGAAGATACGGTGTTTCGGAGTTAATGATCTTTTCACTGTTGCGATGAAGCCATTCATACAGGTGTTTCTCACCTTCAACCTGACGGATAAAGATATCATCTCCCAGAAACCATCTGACGTTCTCAGCCAGTCCTCCGGGGGTGGGATAATATGAACCAAGTCCGTATTCCACTTCACTTCCCGACGGCTGCCCTTCTATCTTATGTTCCTCAACATACTTCATCAGATGTTCAAATGTAACATTATATTGAACAAGGCCCTTATTGTTCGGATCATCGATCTCTATCTTCTTGGCTATGCATGGACTAATAAAGGCGAACTTATCAGTGATCTTGAGTTCCTGTCTTGCATATATCGCGGCACACATAAGGGGGCTCTGTACCGGGAAGAGCTTGGGCAGGAGCTCCGGTATATAATGCTCTATGTATGACACTACCGCAGGGCATGGTTGCGATATCCCCCCGTAAAAATCATGCTCCTTTATGTAATTAAGATAACCCCATGTGGTGATATCCGCGCCGAATGACACGCTCAAGATTCGGTTGACACCCATTGCCTTCAATCCGCCGAGAACCCTCTCGTACCGGTCCGGATAATTGGCCCTGAAGGCAGGTGCAAGAAGGAGTGATATGTTATCACCCCTCTTAAGATCATCAAAAAACCTGTCTGTATCATCGCTGAACTCACGGGCATGATGCTCACATACATCTATGCAGGACCCGCAGGCAACACACTTGCTGCCGTCGACAACTATACGCGACTTCCCGTTCTCCTGTTTAAAAATACACGCACCGATCGCCGAGCATACCTTAATACATTTATTACATCCTATGCAATTGTCATTGGTATAGACAATTGAATCCATTTAAGATCACATCCTGCTTGCAAAAAATACCTTAAGCCACTGAAGCAGATCCGGCTTGGGAGTCGATTTTAGTATATAGCCGTCCGGTTTAAGGGCAATTACCTGCTTGACAGATTCCGCATCCCCTATACCGGTAAGGAACACTACAGGTATACGGGCTGTTTCCGGCTCGCTCCTTAACATCCTGAGGACCTGCGGTCCCGTAGTTACAGGCATTTCATAGTCAAGAAGCACCAGGTCCACATTCTTCTTCATCAGGAAGCTTATAGCCTGCATCCCGGATGTTACTATGAACACCTGATAGTCTGCCTTAAGCCAGTCCCTGACTATCCTTACAAAAGAAGGATCATCATCCACGACCAGTATGCTCTTGGAGGTCATACGGTTCTTGCGTATTTTCAGAACGGAACTGATTCCCGCAATAAAGCTGTCCATATCGAGCGGCCTGTCATACCACTCGGTTATCCTCACATCCGGTATCTGTATCTGCAGCGCCTGACGGTCAAGCCTCTCTCCGATCACGACCAGGTCCTTCTCTTTTTCCTTGACTATATCATTTATATATACGATTGTATCCCTGAGCTCATCAACGTCATCCGCCAGGTACAGGACGAACACTTCGGCCGCTTCTTCAAATGCACTTATTGTCGTTACATCCGGTTCACAGGATACAACATCCATGCCCGCATCGCAAAGCTTGCGGTATACTCCCTTTACGATAACGCCGTGCGAATTGCTGATCAATACAATCTTCCCGTTTTCTTCCATCACCTGCTGCCTCCTGCTTCTCTTATTGTATCCCTGATCCCTTCATAATCAAATTCTTCCGCATATTTCCTTATCTTATCCATAACACGTCCGACCTTGGCCGGCAATATATAGCCGTCAAGTTCCAAAAGTGCATCCTCAATACCGGATATATCCATGGCTTCTGCCGCTTCGCTTACCGCTTCGTACATGCTCTCGATTATATAATCATCTGCAACAGGCCCTTTCTTTATATCTCTCTCCTTCTCATCATCCTTTCCACACACCTCGTCAAGTATATCCTTTAAGCTCAAGTAGTGCTTCATGAAGCCTTCGTGGTTGTTGCGGATATACTCTTCGTCCATCTCCTTGGATGCCGTTTCGAGTCTCTGAGCCTCATCACCCAGCGACTTGGCGCCTATTATACGGGCGGATGACTTCAGGGCATGAACGCGTATCCCGTATGATGCCCAGTCTTCCAGTTCATAGAAGTTCTCAATTTCCTTGTATTTCTCATCTATCGAATCATAGAATATCTCAAGGACAGGCTTGTATGATTCCTCTCCTCCGCAATTTCTGATACCTTCTTCCCCATCGATCCCATCAAGCTTCTCATACCATTTAAGATCCGCCTCAGGAACATTATCATTCTCTTCTTCCGTTTTCTCGTGCGATACAGATGTATCAGCATCATCTTCTTCCCCGTAATCTGTCATCCGTTCGGTCTCTTCAGGTATCATAGCACTTAAGTTATAATGTCCCTCTCCCGTTTTCATATACAGGATACCGAATGTACCCGGACCGCAGTTGACAGCTGTAGTTGCGGATGCGGGCTGGAATACCAGCCGGTTTACTTCTATCCTCATCCTTATCTGTTCTTCTATCCAGTCAATCTCATCCCGGCTCAGCCCGACATATGCGACTATGATAAGGTCCCTGTCTATTTCATGTTCATGTCCCTTTATTACATAATCGATATACCGCCTCCAAGCCCGGCTCATACTTCCGAACATGAGCCGGCCCGCTTCCATCCTGCCGTCCTTAAGCTGTATCACCGGATGAAGCATGAAGGACTTGGCAACCATGTTAAAGTTCTTGCTTATATGACCTGCCATGGCCATAAAATCCGTTTTACCGACTATATAAGTGCATGGGAATCTTTTCTTAAGTGCTTCCACTTCTTCGACTATGGCACCAACATCATAATTCTGCAGGGCCATCCTGTACGCTGCAAGGACCAGCATGCCCATAGATCCCGACAGCCTTCCCGAGTCTATTATCGTTACATTACCGAAAGCCCTGGCTGCCTGAACTGCCCTGCCATATTCGCGAAGTGTATTTCCTGCTGCGGTTATATGTATAACATGCCTTGCCTTGTTGAGCTCGTTTGCAAAAAACTGCTCTAAATCAATAATATCCGGGGACTGAGTCCTTGCAGTCCTTCCGCCTACCATCAGATACTTGGTAACCTCAGCGGCTTCTATCTCATGTTCGTCAAGGAATACACCCTTATCCGTACTTACCTTATAAGGAATAACCCCTATATTGAGGCTCCTTATGACGGATGCGGGCAGGTCGCACATCGAGCTTGTGGTGATGGCTACGGACGATTTTCTGACGAAGGTTTCCGTTTCAACAACCGTCTCATCCTGCACAGAATCACTTGTCCTTAATACCTTATCCTTAGGCAGGTGCAACAGGAGCATGGCTTCAAGCTGCTCTCCGGAAACAGGTTTACATAAATATCCCTCGAATCCTGAGATCCTGTATAACTCCTGATTCTGTGCCCCGGCATTTGCAGTAAGCACAATGACCGGTGTGGATCTGTTAAGACCGCCTGCCTGACCTCTGATATGGCCAAGGCACTCAATGCCGTTCATTTCCGGCATCAGGTGGTCCATAAGGATAACGTCATACTGCTTAAGAAGTGTGAGCCTTAGAGCCTCAGCTCCGCTCATCGCTGTCTCCACATCGATCCTGGTATCTGCAAGAAGCTTGGTTTCAACCCTTAAATTAAGTTCATTGTCATCAACAATAAGTACTGATGCTTCCGGTGCTTCAAAGCTCTGCTTATACAGGGGACGTTCATTCTTGCCGGCTTTATTGCCGATTATGATATTTCCGACTGCCTGGGGATTGATTATCGACTGTCTGAGCTTTACGACAAACGTGCTGCCCTGCATATATACGCTGTTGACAGTGATCTCGCCTCCCATAAGATCCACAAGCTGTTTTACTATCGATAATCCAAGACCTGTTCCCTCTATATTTCTGTTTTTCTCCTCATCCATTCGTTTAAAGGCATCAAAAAGATGGGGGATGGCTTCCTTCTTGATCCCGATCCCTGTGTCGCTGACGGCAAAAGTCAGGATGACCTCATTATCGCCCATAGGGTCGCTCTCAACATAAAGCTTAACGAGCCCTTCATTGGTATACTTGATAGCATTGGTAAGGATATTGATAAGTATCTGCTTGATACGGACTTCATCACCGAACAGTTCTGTGGGTGTAGAAGGATCGATGTCTATCTTGAAGCGCAGGCCCTTGCTCTCCGCCCTTGCCCAGACCATGTTGACTATCTCCGAAAGTATGTCACCTATACAGTAGCTTACCGGTATAATATCCATATTACCGGACTCAAGCTTGCTCATATCAAGGATGTCATTGATTATGGCAAGAAGCATCCTGCCCGCTCCCTCGATGCTCCTCGAATCCCTGGCTACTTCTTCAGGTATGTCATTACGGCGTAATATGATCTCATTCAGACCCAGTATGGTACTGATAGGGGTACGGATCTCATGACTCATATTCGAGAAGAACTTATTCTGCGCCCAGTTAAGCCTTTCTACCTTCTGCGCCTCCTCTTTTGCCCTTTTATTCTCATCCGTGTACAGAACATTCTGAAAGGCAACCGCCGAATATGTAACAAAGCCCAGGACAATCACTGACACTGCCGCATCCGCATAGAACATAAACCTTGTATGTTCATGTATATACTCCGGATAGATATATGATATCCTAAACTCTGCAAGTGTCATGATCGTAAGCAGGGCAAGCATGGCATATCTCCACGCTCCCTTCAATATAATACCTATATAAAGATAGCAAAAGACGATCCATATGACTGCACCGCCAAAAAAACCGCCCCCAAAAAAGAAAACCACAGGCAGGATAAAAAACGTTATCGCAAGAGCAATGATTATGGCACCGAGCTTAAGCCTGTTGAACTTAATGGCACATACTGCTATGATCGGTGTCATTATCAGGGTTATTCCAAGCACAACCGTCTCAACTATATGCTCTCCTATGATTATGTCCCCGACAAATGCGCAGAAAAGGCCTGTGACACCTATTGCGGTTATCATGGAAAATACGCGTACGCTAAAGTCAATCCCGGGATTTCGTATAAAATCAATAAACCTTCTTATTGTTCTCATGCGCTCTTCCCTCCCCTGTCCTTAGTGAGAAAGGAGGCAAGCACCCTCTTCATTACCCTCTCAAATTCGCCCATGCCCACCGGCTTGGCTATGAAACCATCGAAGCCCTCAGCTATAAACATTTCCCTGGCCTCGCTGACTGCATTGGCCGTAAGAGCGACTATGGCACATTCCCTGCCCATTTCATTGCTCATGACCCGCAGCCTCTTCATGGTTTCCACACCATCCATTTCAGGCATCATATGATCCATAAATATGACATCATATTCATTGTTACGGTACTTACGGAGTGCTTCCCTGCCGCTGCTTGCGACATCGGTTATCATTCCGTAATCCCTGAACAGACCCGAAGCCACAACAAGGTTCATTACCTCATCATCAACGATAAGAGCTCTGGCGCCTGTGAAATCCGGCTTCTCTTCCATCTCTCCAAGCCTCAGGTTTTCATAATCTTCACCTGCATTGATTATATTTATAAGAGAAAGCGCGTACAGGGGCTTGGGCATATGGAGAACATTGCTTCCCGCATCGGGTTTAAATCCATCCTGTGCGCATACGGCAACACAGAACCTCCTACTGATCTCATTAAAGAATCTCCTGTCTTCATCGTACTCTTCCCGGCCTGTAAAGAGGTTGGTCACATTCATCCTGTCGCATACACTCTTAAGGCTCTTAAGATTGGTAACCGTGTGGACAGGAACCCTTAATCCATGTGACAGGTTCTCTATCATCCTGTGGTAATAGTCCCGTATCTCAGGAGTACTGTACTTCTCTGTTCTTATATAAACTACCACACATCTCCCGGCTCCGGAATCAACCTCAAGGCAGGGTTCATGCGCCGATACTTCCTGCGGAACACTGATTCGTATAAGAGTTCCCTTACCGGGTTCACTCTCTGTCTTTACAAAGCCGTTCATCGCATGTACGGTGCCGTATACTATAGTGAATCCAAGACCGATGCCGCCGGTCGAGCGGTCTCTTCCCTTATCGGCCTGAAACAGGTTACTTGACAGCAGGAGCTTGTCTTCACTTGTCATTCCCTTACCCGTATCCGCTACTTCTATGTCAAGATTTACACCATAATCACGAGGCACAGCGGATACCCTCAGATTAATGCAGCCTCTATCGGTAAACTTAATGGAATTGGACAGAAGGTGTTTTATGATCTTCTTTATCCTTACCGGGTCTCCGATCAGCTGGGCAGGGACATTCGGGTCAAGATCAACTATAAATTCCAGCTTCTTCTGTTCCATCATCGGTGCCTCGGACTCGATCACATCATTTACGATCGAAGTGATCATGTACTTTACTTTGCCAATGTGGAGCCTTCCTCCCAGTATTTCGTTGTAATCAAGGATATCACCGACCTGATCGGCGAGGCGCTCTCCAGCTTCGTTTATGGCAATTACACGTTCATCCTTACCCTCATTCATCATAAGGGCAGACATACCTGTAACAACATTTATCGGCGTACGGAATTCATGTGATATGTTTGACAGGAAATCTTCCATGCTCTCATTGGCCTTCCTGGCCTCATCTATATAGAGTTCCATTCCCTGCCTGGTCTTATGCCGCTGGTCTATGGCATATTTGCATATATTGTATACTATCACGACCGCACATAAGTGAAGAAATATCCTGGAAACGGTAAGCGTATCCCTGGATATCCCTCCATTTCTTGATGCAAGATAGAACTGTGCACATTCCACTGCGACGAATTCGAGCATCGCATAATCCTGATACCGCTTCTTGTCGGCCCCCGAAAGAGTTATCATCATAAGAACAGAAATCAGCGCAACATCAAAAAAGCTGGTGTAATGAACTCCGTGGAACAGGGCCGCAGTCATGATAAAGGCAACGTAAAATGACTCCCTTATTTCGGGGGTATACAGCTGCAGAACATAAAAAACCCACATCAGCACGATACCCAGCGCAATAACAGGCAGCATCCAGAACTCCCATTTTAGGAGTATACCCTCAACTATCAGGGCGGTAGCTCCAAGCGTTCCGACAAGTATCATGATCAAATGCAGGTTCATCAGTCGGTTATCGTCATTTATGGTCGAACCCTTAAGGGTTCCTATCGGCTTGTTCATAGAATTCTCCCGGCATTATTTACCATAGTGACCCAAGGAAAATTATACAATTTTTCAGTGTCTTTTACAATATTTTTCAGACATTTCAGTGCAATTGTGACGTATTTGCTTTATTTCAGATTTTTTTCTTCAGGTATTCCATAAGCCTGTCATAATTATCGGGAACATGGGGGAAATTGCAGTCAATACAGGTCTTTACCCTGATGCCGTCCTTCTCCTTTATCCTGTAATTGCCCGGACAATCCGTATCATAAAGCGGACAGTAGCAGAACAGACAGTTTATCTCCTTAAGTCCGCGATGGCAGGGATAGTATTCGCACTCCCTGTTTTCAAAAAACCTGCTTGAGTTGTCCATTATCCTTACCCTTCCCCTAAAAAGTCATGCGGAATATATCATATATCTTATCCCACATAATCCAGTGTCCGTCTAACTTAATAACAGTAAATTCACACCTGTTCACAACGCTTACCGGTCCGTCAGACAGGCTTCCCGAAATATTCTGCGTACAGTAAAGCCTGTATCCGCCTGAAATTTTTGCATCCTTCATCTTATCAGTGAGCTGCTTAAGTGCAGATGACAGTTCGGAATCTGCCGCTCTTGCATAGCTTGATACGGCAAGATCGCTTATTATCCCTTCAAGGGCATCCCCTATCACAAGAAGCTCCCCGTCCGTAAGCGGAACCGCTTCGTTTACGGTGATCGAATACTTCCGGTCCTCTCCGTATCTTGCACAGCTTCTGTCATACTCAGCCCTGTATGTATCCGCCGAGGCTTCAAGTGCCATGTTATAATCCTCATAACCGTGCTGGACTTCCCTTAGCTTTTCGAAAGATCGTCTGGCAAGCCCGTTGCCGTAAGCATAACTTAATTCCTCGCCGTTTAAGTCCTCTTTATTTAAGTACTCCTCATATATCTTCACAGGCTCCCTGTAACCCGGATCAAGCTGCCATGCGGCAAAAAACAGTACTGCTGCAAGGATGAAAAGGGACACCCCAAGAGCAAGGATCAGCTTCCCGTGCCTTTTGGATATATGATTTTTACGTACGGGAGCAGGACCTGCATCCGAAGGCTTGTCAGCAGCCTTTTCCTTATACTTTCCTTCATCTTCCGCGTATTCATCCAGTTCCTTCAGCAGCTCCTCTGGCTCATCCGTTTCCGGTTCTGTCCTGTGAGGCCGGCTCTCATCAAGGATTATCACATGCTTTACATCTTTATCGTCACGCATCATTTATTCTCCGCCACCCATCCGTCAGCTATAAGAATATTCATGTAGCCCCAGTCATCGGGGATCTCGGATGCAGAATAAACAGCCTCTTCCCCCGGAAGGGTGCATTCGGAAATGCCCGCCGTCATGCCGCCTTCCTGCTCATACCTTATAAGGGCCTCTTTAAGGGCTGCCAGTCTCCTCCCCGTCTTCATAAACACCTTGGTCCCGGGCAGCTTAAGGGCTTCATCAGGGGCAATGCTCGCAGGGAGCACATGTACAGGGTTATCCTCCCTGCCAAGGGATATGTCAAGCCTGTCTGCCGCCGCTATAAAGGACGGTACTCCGCTCACGCGTCCGGTCATATATCCGTCCTTCCTGACTATCTCTTCCACATAATCAAAAGTCGAATATAGTGAAGGCGAGCCTATCGTAAGAAAAATAACATTTCTTCCTCTTTCAAGATAAGCCTCCGTTCTCTTAGCCACTCTCTCATGAAAGAGCATCAGTTCTTCCCTGTCCATCTTCATGGGGAACGGCTCAAACAAACACTCTTTATCCCCGATATTGCCGCATGCCTGTGCTGCTATGTTATAAGCCCTGCAGGATTCCTTATCACCTGCCGGAAGCATCAGCACATCCGCTTCCTCAATGGTCTTAACGGCCTTAACGGTCATAAGCTCCGGATCTCCCGGACCCACACCCACGCCGATGAATATTCCTCTATCCATGCTTCACATCCCTTATCTTTTTTATCTCTTCGATAAGCTCTTCGTTATCTTCACGGCCGGATACCGCTATACGATAGTAGGATCTGTCCGTATCATGATACTTCATCATATCCGAACAATCCCTTATATCCATTCCCCGTTTATTCAACTCATCCTTAAGTCCGGCCGGGCCCTCTGCCATCACAAAGTCAGCTTCCGGCCTTCCTATAATTCTCAAACCGGCTTCCAAAAGGCCTTTTTCCAGACAGGTCCTGTTTCCCCTGATATACCCGACTGTTCTTTCGCAGTAGACTTCATCCCTTAAGGCCTGCAGGGCCGCCTCATATGCGGGTGCCGATACGTTCCATGGCTGCATCGCATCCCTTATCCCCTCTAAAAGGCTCCCGTCCGCACCGGTAAGATATCCCAGCCTGAGCCCCGGCATGGCATAGAACTTGGTGAATGCATCAAGTACAAGAACATTCTTATGAATACCCGTCATGCCGGTCATCGTTATCTCATCATATCTGCCGCAAAACCTCAAAAAGCATTCATCAACAACAAGCAGTATCCCGCATTCATCAAGTGCACAGGCCATTCTCTCCATCCTGTCCCTCTCTATGAGTTCTCCCGTAGGATTGTTGGGATTACATATGAACACGATCCTGACAGGACTGCCTGTAAGATGAGAGGAACATGCCCACTCTGCAAGTTCATCCATTCTGGGAGCAAGGGCAAAATCATCCTCTTCATCTGTTATGAATACGTTATTCCTGCCTCCCGATGCTTCAACCGCATATCCGTATTCCGTGAATGTAGGTGCAGCAGTAACAGCACCGTATCCCGGGTACTTATGACCGATATGATGGCAAATGGCATATATCAGCTCGCAGGAACCGTTTCCTAAGATGACTCCGTTACCGCCGTTCCTTTCCGACAGCTCTCTTATAAGTTCATCATTTTGTATATCAGGATAGCGCAGCGTATCACCGAGTGCCCTGTAAGCAGCCTCAATACAGCCTCCCGGAATGCCGAGCGGATTAATGTTGACCGAAAAATCAAGCCTTATGCTCTTGTCGCTTCCGCCATGTATCCTTAAATTCATATCCTGTTCCATATAAGCAGTACAAGGAGAAAGATAAGCCATGTAAGCACTGCGGTTGTAAGCATTATCTTGCAGGCATTCCTTATATCTTCCGTATCGGGACGCCGTATGTCATCGCCTATCGTCGGCTTCCTGTACAGATTTCCGAAATAATACGCATCACCGCCAAGCATGATCTCAAGCGCACCTGCCATCGCAGCTTCCGTATGGGCCGAGTTGGGACTTGAGTGATTCTTCCTGTCTCTAAAGAAAACATGCATGGACTTGCGGGCATCATACCCGTTAAGCCCCGATGCCCATACCATTATGATCCCCGAAAGCCTTGCCGGGATAAAGTTCAGAATGTCATCCATCCTGGCAGAGAATCTTCCCAAATACAGATATCGCTCATTCTTGTATCCGACCATTGAATCCAGGGTATTCACCGCCTTGTAGAAAAGCATCCCCGGAAGACCGAACAGCATCATGTAAAACATGGGGGCAACGATACCGTCTGATGTGTTCTCTGCAACGGTCTCGACAGCCGCCTTTATTATCCCCTCTTTATCAAGCCTGTCGGTATCACGTCCGACTATCATGGATACAGCCAGCCTGGCACTGTCTGTATCATCGTTCTTAAGAGCCCTGTACACCTTCATCGTCTCCGTAAACAGCGATCTTGTTGCAAGGAGCTGGAAGCATACAAAAACCGACAGGGCATAACACAGGTGTCTGTTTATTCTACCCGCAAGATAAACCACAAGGTATGGAATAGCCGTACCCGTCACCGTAACAACGGCAAAGAGGATGATACCCATAAGATACTTTTTGCCCCTGTCCTTATCTTCTGCCTCTTTTGGATCAAAAGCCTTATACAGAATACCCTCGGCTCCCTTGACAAGCCTGCCCATAAAGACGACCAAATGCGGCAGTCCTCCCGGATCCCCAAATATAAGATCCAGGATAAATGCCGCAAACAGTATGATCGTTCGTAGTTTTAACCCTGACAGCATGGTCATTGCTTCTCATCCGCCGTTACAAAATCCGAGTAGCTCACTCCCGTATACTTCTTAAAGCACCGGCCGAAATAATTGGGATCCGGGATTCCCACCCGGTCTGCGGTAACAAACATCTTACTCCCGGTTCTGGCAAGCCGTTTGGCCTCCTCCATCCTTACTTCAGTCAGATATTCCACAAAGTTCTTACCAGTATCCTGCTTGAACTTGCGCGACAGATAAGACGATGAAAAGCCGAAATGCTGGGCTGCATATGCGAGGTTCAGCCTGGAGTCGGTATAATTCTCCTCTATATACTTCCTTATGATCTCGGACTGGTCCTGGCTTCCCGGATCAGCCTTCTCCCCCACCGCTTCATCCTCAGACACAATGTATAAGTCATCAGATCTCTTTGCGTCAAGCCTCTCCTTGACACGCTTTAAGACCTTGGTGATCTCCGAACCCACCATGGGCTTTAGCATGTATTCAAACACCGGAAGGGATACACACTTTCTTGCATACTCGAACTGGTCTATCGCCGTCATTATTATGATTATAAGGTCAGGATACCTGTCCGTTGCAAGCTGGGTGAACTCTATCCCGTTCATGAATGGCATGGATATGTCCACAAATACCAGGTCCGGGCGAAGGTCATCTATGATGTTGATCGCTTCGATCCCGCTTGTTGCCTCACCGACAACCTCCATATCAAGTTCATCCCATTTGATAAGTGCGCGAAGCAGCTTTCTGGCGTTCTCCTCATCATCAATTATCATTACCCTGTATGGTCTGTTCATCTGATCCGTCCGTTTCTTTCCTGTTTTCCGTATTTATCGCTTTATCTATGATAAATTCGACTTCCGTATATTCTCCTTCTTCGCTCCTTATGGCAACCACATCATCTCTGTTGCAGTATATCCTTACCCTCTCAATGGTGCCCCACAGACCGAAGCTTGATTCTTCATCCTTCTCTTTATCGTGCCGGTCCCTGCTGAGGATCTTATCTATCCTGTCCTTACTCATACCCACGCCAGTGTCCCTGACGCACAGATGTAGGATCCCGTCTTTTTTTCGTGCAGATATCCTTATCTGGCCCTTCTCACCCTTAAGGCGGATACCATGATAGATGGAATTCTCAACAAGAGGCTGGAGGATGAGCTTTGGAACGATACAGTCATTTACATCCTCATCTATATCGTATTCATCTTCTATAATATCGCCATATCTTAACTTCTGCAACGCAAGATAGTCCTTCACTATGTTGACTTCCCTGTAAAGCCTTATCTCCCTTCCGCCCTTGCTGAGGAAATTACGGTAGAAGCTTCCCAGTGTCTCAAGTGCTTCATGTACATTGCCCGCTCCCGCTTCAAGTGCCATAAATCCTATAGTCTCAAGTGAATTGTAGAGAAAGTGCGGCTTGATCTGTTCCTGAAGCACCCTCAGTTCCGCTCTTCTCAGTGTCTTCTCCTGGTCAACCAGTGTTTCAATAAGCTCATTTACATGATCGATCATGTTATTGTAGTCGCCCTTGAGCATATTGAGCTCAGCATATGGGATCTCCGTATCTATCTTCTTAAGCTCTCCGGATCTTCTGTTCTTCTCCATGGCATTTGAAAGCATAAACACCGGCGAAGTTATGTTCCTTGAAACAAAGGCTCCGACAACTGCCGCTCCGAGTATAAAGATAAGGAGCAGGATCACAAGAACATATATGATCGCATAGGGAGTACCCTCGGTTCCGTACGGGGATACCCTGATAAGCACAAGCGGAGTATCCTCTATCCTGCTTGAGGCAACCAACGTAAGTCCCTTCTGGTCCTTTACCGTCACAAAAGATGTTCCGCTTAACATGGACGAGGAATTAAAGAACCTCTTGTATTCCCTGTTGCCCGCAACATAGGTTCCGTCATATCCCACGACACATATGTTGTCATAATTGAGCTTGTTGAGCATCCTGTCTATTACATCGGGCATGATATTCATGAACATTATCCCGGTCCTCTTCTGAGTGTACAGATCGTATATTGCCCTGCCTATCGAGATGACCGAACTTCCATCCTTCTTCCGGGCTATATGATTGGAATTTAAGGAAATAACAGCCCGTCCCTTGGCTGCACGGATATCGCCCTTCCAATACTCATCATTTATGACATTATAATCATAATCGTATGATACGCGGTCTGTTGCCACCATGATAAGGTCTTCCCTGAATACCATGACGGAATCGACCCCTTCCTTTACATTAAGGATATCCATTATCCCATACCTTGCATCATTTATCATTCCCATGTCGACCGCATCGGCATCCGCACGCAAAAAGGTCGTAAGCCTATGATCGGTCATTATAAGCCTTGAAATCTCACTGTAATTGTTTATGTTGGACTTAATGGAATCGGACAGGGACGCAAGTTCAGTCTCCGCTTCCCTCACTGCATGGTTTCTTCTCTCATTTTCCGTAATAAGATAAACGGATATGCCAAATGAAATGATCACTGCAAAGATTATCCCAAGGAAAACCAGTTTAAGGGTTCTTGACAGGGATCTCCCTGTTTTGTTCTTATCGAAAAATATGCGTTTATCTCTCTCATTACCCATAGGACCACTATATCATCTTTTTCTTCTTTAAGCAAAAGCACAGCCGTGATATAATAAGAACGTACCCGGCAAATGACCCGACTGAAGGTGAGCCTATTTGATAAAAAAGATAAAGAACTTACTAGATGATCCTAACATGGATCTGCAGAGCAGGTCTTTCATTCTGTTGTCGGTCATTGCTCTTATAGGATTGATGCTGGCGCTCGTGAGCGGGCTGATAATCGGTCAGGATCCGGCAGCCAACTTTTCCCTTCTTATCGAGTTTATCCTGTTCTCCGGCATCATGTTCTGGGCAGTCAATTTTAACAAGCTCAAGCAGGCGATGGTTGTCATAGCTGCCTTTCTTACCTTTGTATTCCTGCCTTTGGCTTTCTTTACCAGCGGAGGCGCTGCAGGCGGGACTCCCGTATGGTTTGCATTTTCCAATTTCTACATAATCATGATCCTCACAGGGAAGCCCAAGGTCTTCTTTTTATCCGCCGAGAGCGTGATAATCTGCATCTGCTGGCTGATCGGATACTTTTATCCCGAATATATTACGGAGTTTACCAGGAAAGGCGCTTATATTGATTCGGCAGCCACACTCTTTATAGTCGGGATCATAATGACTCTCCTCACAAGTTATCAGGCGCTCCTGTTCAAAAAGGAGAATGAACGGGTGAACAGCCAGAAAAAAGAGATCGAGGAACTGAACCGTTCACAGAACCGCTTCTTCTCAAGTATGAGCCACGAGATACGTACCCCCATCAATTCCATCCTCGGGCTTAACGAAGTGATCCTTCGTCAGGATGACGCTTCAGATGAGATAATAAGAGACGCTAACAATATCCAGGGTGCGGGCCGGATGCTCCTCTCCCTGATCAACGATATCCTTGATCTGTCCAAGCTGGAGGCCGGAGGTATGGACATCGTTCCCGTGGATTACAGGATAAGCGATGTTATTTCGGAAGTTATAAACATGATATGGCTCAGAGCCTACGGAAAGGGCCTTACGCTTGAAGCGGATATCGATCCCGGTATCCCGTCCGTCCTGTTCGGAGATGAAGTCCGCTTAAAGCAGATAATCATAAATCTTTTGAACAACGCGGTAAAGTATACAAGTGCAGGATCTGTGGGGGTCAGCGTTAAGTATGAAAAACCGTTTGATAATCAGATACGGCTTCTCATATCCGTAACCGATACTGGCATGGGTATAAAGGAGGAGGTTATCCCTGAACTATTTGAGGTGTTTAAACGTGTGGACCTTAAGAAGAACCGGAACATAGAAGGTACGGGGCTTGGCCTTGCTATTGTAAAGCATCTTGTTGACCTTATGGGCGGAAACATCACGGTAAACAGTGTGTATGGGCAGGGCTCTGCCTTCATGGTAAGCCTTCTTCAGGATATCGTTGATCCAAAGCCCATTGGCAATATCAATCTGTCCGCTCATGATGCTGTAAGGCAGAAATATACCCGTATGTTTACGGCGTCTGAAGCCAGCCTGCTCATTGTTGATGACAACGAGTTAAATCTTGAGGTTGAGAAGAAGCTTATAAAGGATACTCTGATAAATGTAGACACAGCTTCCAACGGTCCGGATGCACTTACTCTCACAATGAAGAAACACTACGATGTTATCTTTATGGATCATCTTATGCCGGAAATGGACGGTGTCGAATGTCTTAATAAGATCCGCAGCCAGGAGAACGGCAAGTGCACGGATGTTCCGGTCATCGTATTTACAGCCAATGCCGGAAGCGACAACATAGAACTGTATAACAGGGCCGGCTTTAACGGATACCTTATGAAGCCGGCAGCAGGGATCAAGCTTGAAGAGGCTCTCCTTAAATACATCCCCGAAGAAAAGATCAATTTATGTGAAGTTAAGCAGGCAGACATTGGGGAAGCAGACAATGAGAAAACAGGCAGCAATACCCCTGACACGGCAGAAGCTTATACCGGCTTTGACAGCATAGACGGTATTGATGTTAAGACGGGTATCGCCAACTGCGGAGACGAGGAAGGCTACAGATCTGTCCTTAGTATCTTCCATGATTCCATCCCCGAAATCTCACAGGAGCTTAAAAAGTATTATGATTCCGGCGACTGTGAGAATTATACGATAAGGATCCATGGTCTGAAGAGCTCGGCAAGGATCATAGGTGCACACGCTCTCGCAGAACTTGCCCAGGACCTTGAGAATGCCGGTAAGATGGGCAATGTTGATTTTATAAAGGATCATCATCAGGAGATGATGGATCTGTATATAGGCTATGACAGTAAGCTTAAAGGATTCCAGAATGCGGATACGGATCCCATTGTTGAGGCGGATCAGAGCCTGATACTCACCATGTATGATGAGATCCTCGAAGCTGCGGAGGAAATGGACATTGACAGGATGGAGAAAGCCTTTAAGGAAATGGAGGGTTACAGGATCCCCGAAAGCGAAGAAGCCCGGTTCAAAAAAGTAAAGAAATGTTACGAGAATTTTGATTACGAAGGGATCATATCACTGTTATAGAATTATAAAAGGGGACGCGTGAGCGTCCCCTTTTCATGTCTGTATTTAACCCTTAACAGCACCTGCGATAAAGGAATCCTGGATCCTTCTGCACAGGAAGATGTAAACAATAAGCGTGGGGAAGGTTGCGATAACAAGTGCCGCACCTATGGGACCCCAGTCTGTTGTGTATGCACCTGACAGAGCCTTGATACCTACAGGCAGTGTCCTGTGCTGGGAATCGGAAATAAATACGTTGGCAAACATAAACTCGTTCCAGCACTGAAGGAATGCATAGATTCCGATCGTTGCATATGCGGGTTTAAGAAGCGGTACTATTATCTTTCCGAAAGTTCCCCATAAACCACATCCGTCAATCCTTGCCGCCTCATCAAGGTCAAATGGTATATCTACCATAAAACCGGTACATATAAGGATCGACATTGAAAGAGTAAATGCTGAATAAGGCACGATAAGTGTCGAATAGTGGTTGAGCCAGTGAAGCTTACTGAGTATTACGTATACCGGTACTATCGATGCCTGAAGGGGGATCGTAAGACCAAGCATAAAGAATGCATTGGTGAGGTTCGCTCCCCTCCATTTGATCCTGGTTATAGCATAGGTAGCCATCATGGCTGCCATGATCGATATCAGGATTGAAACAACCGTAACCAATACGCTGTTCACGAAATACAGGCCCATGTTTCCGGTCTTCATAGCGGATACATAGTTAGACCACAACCATTCCTTGGGAAGGCCGACCACATTCTCACCGAATATTTCCTCGTTGGATTTCAGAGAAAATGTGAACATGAAATAAATCGGGAAAATATTAATAAATGCCCAGACCACAAGGAGGATATAAGCCAGTACTCTAACAGCCGGGTTTGATTTTTTTAATGTGTAATTCTCTTCTAATTGCACTTTCCATCCCTCCTTATGCTTCTTTGTCCTTAAATGCCGCTGAGATCGCCAGTGCAAAAGCAAAACACAGAATGATCAGCATGACGGATATTGTGGAACCCATTCCATACCTGTTTCTTAAGAAGAGCATATCCTCAAGCAGGGTAGACGGTACTTCTGTCTTATGAGTAGGTCCGGCATTGGTTATGATGCGGACAAGGTCATAAGTCTTAAGTGAACCGGTTACCGCGAAGATGACGCTGGTCCTTATTATCGGCTTGATCGTGGGGATGACCACATACCAATCAACCTGCCAGTTGGTCGCTCCATCAAGCATTGCGGCTTCACGAAGATCCGTCGATACGCCCTTGACACCTGCATACATAAGGAGCATATGATATCCTACGTACTGCCATATGGTGGGAACCACTACAGACCCGAGTGCTGTCTTGGGATCACCGACCCAGATGTGCTGCCAGTCTACAAGACCTACTGCTGCAAGAGCCCTGTTTAAGATACCGTAATCAGGATTATATATCTTTAACCACAACTGACCGATAACAACTGTAGAAATAAGTACGGGCATGAAGAAAACCGTAAGGAAAAACCTCTCTCCCTTATACTTTCGTCCCAGCAGCAATGCAAGAAGCAGAGAAAAAGGAAGCTGGACAAACACAGAAAAAAACGCAATGATGAGAGCGTTCTTAAGGGATGTCATCCAGTTGATCGATCCGCTCTTGAACAGATCGATGTAATTCTTGAAACCTATAAATTCTCCAGGAGAAAAACCATTCCATTTCTGAAAGCTCCTGTATACCGATACGGCTATAGGTGCGATCAGGATACCTACAAACAGAAGTATCGCAGGAAGTAAAAAAAGAAAGATGTCTAATCCCGTTTTGAATTTCCTGTTTTTTGATTTTGTTTTGTTTTCAGACATTTTTTAAATACCTTCCGATAATAATTAAACCCTTCCCTGCCTCCCCTAAAGGAGACATGGGAAGGGTTCAAACTTCTAATATCTTATCCTAAGCGGATACGCGATTACCTTAAGTCGCTTGCAAGACCCTCAATGAAGCCTGCACCGTCGATCTGTGAACCGTATACCTGGTCTACATATGAAAGGTAAACCTGAGCATCGTCAGCTGTCATAGCGGTATCACCAAAGAGTACCATTGAATCAGCGTTTGCTACGATCTCAGCAACAGTCTGGGTAAGAGGATTGATCTCGCTCGTATCACCGTAAGGTGTCCATGCAGGAAGTCCACAACCATCAAGGTATCCGTAATGGCAGATGTACTTACCAAGCTCCATTGCGTAATCAGCTGCCTTGTCAGCGTTAGCTGAAGAAGCTGCTACAGCAAGTGTATCTGAAGGACCACCGATGAGCTGGCCAAGCTTAGACTTGGAAGAATCGATAACGGGGAACTCGGCAACCTTAACCTTATCCTTGAAGTTCTCATCGCCTGCGAAGTCTGCACAGTTCCATGTACCATTCATGTAGAATGCGTACTTGCCTGCCATGAAGTTAGCCTTAACTTCGTCGTTTGTAAGACCTATACCTGCGGGATCGAAGTATTCCTTGGTGATCATTTCCTGGAAAGTATCAACTGCATCAGCAATACCCTGGTTATTCCATGTAGCACCGTTTACGAATACGTCATTGAGCTCAGCAGCACCGATAGACTTCTCGATGATAGACTCAAGATACTCGGTTACACACCATGTTTCCTTACCTGCACATCCGAAAGGAATGATTCCCTTAGCCTTAAGGTCGTCACAGCACTTGATGAAGTCTTCGTATGTTCCGGGGATCTCATCGTAGCCTGCTTCCTTAAGAAGATCCATGTTAGCGAAAAGACCAACGATGTTCATTGTAAGCGGAACACCGTAGTGCTTGCCTTCATAAGTAGAGTTGCCCATCATAACCTCGGGAAGCTCATCCTTATACTTAGCGTAAACATCATCAAGGCAGTAAACCTTACCTGCGTTTACGAAATCACCAAGGAATGCACATGACCATGTGAAGAAGATGTCAGGCATTTCATCTGCTGATACAGCAGCCTTGATCTTGGTCTTGTATGACTCGTTCTCAAATGCTTCCCAGTTAAGGGTGATGTTAGGATATAACTCCTGCATGTCAGCGATAGCTGCTTCATAAGAGTGACGGTTTGAATCACTCTCGGTAGCTATACACCACATGTTAAGTGTAAGAGCTTCGTCAGAAGCTGCCTCCTCAGCGGGAGCCTCCTCCTCAGCGGGAGCTGCCTCCTCGGTCTTCTCCTCAGCGGGAGCTGCCTCTTCAGCGGGAGCTGCGGGAGCTGCCTCCGTTGATGCTGCGTTGCCACCACAGGCTGTAAGGGAAATTGCCATAACGCCTGCAAGTAACATAGAAACTACGCGTCTCATTTTCATAACTAACCTCCTTAATAAAAAATGATTAATGTTTTTATCTAAAGCGGTTGCCCGCCTTGGACCTGATTATTTATCCTTCCCCGTCGAGGTCCTTACCATGGGCCATGGGTACTCGATCTTAAGCTCATCCCCATCCTGACTGTAATAAAGGAGCGTGTCCTCGATGGGGTCCGTATACATGAGCTTTATGGTTCCGGCCTGTTTATCAATGAGGTAATTGCCAAAAAAGATGTTTTCCTCACTGAAGGTCCCTTCTTTAGAAAACTGGAACTGGTTCCTTCCGTTCTCCTCGATCCACAGACCTACGATACCGCCTCCCTTGCCGTCCTCTTCCCTGTGGTAGACTGCCGGCTTGTAAAAATATATCTGATCGTGGGCTTCATCAGCCACATACCTGTGATCCACCGTGTTACCGGATCCGTCTGTCATGCTGATAAAGGTATCGTTCTTAGTATATGTGTATTCCTCACCGTCAAGCGTTGCCCTTCCGTCTTCATACAGGACCAGTGCATCTTTCTCGGGTTCGTGGTTATAGGCCCAGTGTTCAGCCTTGTCGCCGCACCCGGTAAGGAGAAAGGATACCGCCATTACCGTTGTGAGTGCACTTATCATCAAGTGTTTCATAAGCAAACCTATCTAATTATCTTATTCACAGATTATACATAAAATATACATAATTTAGCCAAGATGTTGAATGTAAAAATTTTACTCTTACAAGCACTTTTTTTACTTCTTGCACACAAGAAAAAGAAGTATCGGAAAATTTTTGTGCATATTGCAAAAATCTCCGACACTTCTTTTGTTAACAATACCGAATTTGTTTAATGACCTGACAAATTATTACATCACTTGAAATATTTTACACCCGATTCAAATATCTTCATATCCTGGTCACCGTAGATATTTACCGCTACCGACTCTCCTGTCCTCTCGGCATGACCCATCTTACCGAAGCATCTTCCGTCCTCGGAAGTGATGCCCTCGATAGCCATATAGGATCCGTTTACGTTCCATTCCTCGTCCATGCTTATATTGCCGTCAAAGTCACAATACCGCGTAGCCACCTGACCGTTTGCAAAGAGTTTCTTAAGCCACTCATCATTTGCAACAAACCTGCCCTCTCCGTGAGATGCGGGGATAACATAGGTCCCTCCGAGACTGGCTCCCATAAGCCAGGGTGACTTGTTTGAAACGACCCTCGTGTAGACCATCTTGGATATATGGCGGTTTATGGTATTAAATGTAAGGGTGGGTGAATTCTCATCCTGACCCGTTATATTTCCACCCGGAACAAGACCCAGTTTTACAAGTGCCTGAAAACCGTTACAGATACCCAGTGCCAGTCCGTCCCGCTCGTTAAGAAGCTTCATCACGGCTTCCTTCAGGGCTTCGTTCTGGAATGCGGTTGCGAAGAACTTGGCCGAGCCGTCCGGCTCATCACCTGCCGAAAAGCCGCCGGGGAACATGATGATCTGGGACTTCTCAATGCCCTTCCTAAACTCTCCCACCGATTCGCGGATGTCCTCGGCGGTTAAGTTCCTGAATACCTGTGTTATGACATCGGCTCCGGCACGTTCAAATGCCTTCGCCGAATCGTACTCGCAGTTGGTGCCGGGGAATACCGGTATGAAAACGGTAGGCCTTGCCACCTTGTTCTTGCATACATAAACATTGCTCTCTTTATACAGATCGCACTCAAGCGGAGTATTATCCTTCACCGCCTTGGTCGGGAATACCTTCTCAAGAGGTGCCTTCCAGGCTTCAAGGGCCTCTTCCTCACTTAGTGAAACATTACCGTAGCTGAAGGTCTTATCATCCGTAACTTCACCTATCACGGTATGTTCAACGCTTAAGAGCGCAAGCTTATCGGCGGGAACCTCGGCTACGATAGAGCCAAAGCCAGGGCTGAAGAGTTCTTTTGCATCAACCGAGCCGTCAAGCTTAAAGCCAAGACCGTTACCGAAGGCCATCTTGGAAACGGCTGCGATCACGCCCTTACCGTCAAGCGCGTAGGCCGAAACTACCTTCTTATCCTCCATGTCCTTATGAAGGGCCGTATAGAGGCTCATTACCTTATCATAATCAGGCAGGTCGTATTCGTCCCGTCCTGTCTTTATGAGTACCAGCTTATTGCCTGCTGCCTTGAGTTCGGGAGTAATGATGTCACCCTCCCTTGCAACATCGACCGCAAAGGATACAAGCGTGGGCGGAACATCTATATCATTGAAGGTTCCTGACATGGAATCCTTGCCGCCTATTGAAGGAAGGCCGAAACGCAACTGGGCTTCAAAGGCTCCGAGCAATGCCGTAAAGGGCTGGCTCCACCTTGAAGGCTTATCCGACATCCTCCTGAAATATTCCTGAAAGGTAAACCTTATCTTCTTCCAGTCGCCGCCGGTCGCAACTATCCTTGCCATTGATTCAAGGACTGCGTATACGGCTCCATGGTAGGGACTCCATGAAGACAGATAGGGATCGAAACCATAGCTCATCATGGTAACGGTATCGCACTTACCCTTAAGGACCGGAAGCTTGGCCACCATGGTCTGGGTCTCGGTCAGCTGGTACTTACCGCCGTATGGCATGAATACCGAGGCTGCTCCGATGGAACCGTCAAACATCTCGACAAGACCCTTCTGCGAGCAGACATTTAAGTCTTTAAGAGTACCCAGCCATGCCCCCTTAACGTCATTCTTCTTAAGGGCATCATCAACCGCATCTATCTCATATTTATCGAAATACTTCTTCTTATCATCCGGCACGTCTGCGAAAACATCGGTCTCCTGGTGGGCACCGTTTGTATCAAGGAAGGCACGGGATATGTTCACTATCTCCTTCCCCCTCCATGAAAGGACAAGACGGGGTTCCTCGGTAACGACCGCAACCTGTGTTGCCTCGAGGTTCTCCTGAGCTGCATATTTCATAAACTCATCAACATCCGAAGGAGCAACGACAACGGCCATCCTCTCCTGGGACTCGGATATGGCAAGTTCGGTACCATCTAAACCCGCATATTTCTTGGGCACCTTGTCAAGATCCACCTTAAGGCCTGCTGCCAGCTCGCCGATGGCAACCGAAACGCCGCCGGCACCAAAATCATTACACTTCCTTATGAGCTTACTTACCTCGGGCCTCCTGAAGAGTCTCTGGAGCTTACGCTCGGTAGGTGCATTACCCTTCTGGACCTCGGCCCCGCAGGTATCTATGGACTGCTCGGTATGTGCCTTAGATGATCCGGTAGCACCGCCGCAGCCGTCACGGCCCGTACGTCCGCCAAGGAGGATGATGATATCTCCCGGATCGGAGGTCTCACGGATAACGTTCTTCCTGGGTGCCGCACCCATTACGGCTCCTATCTCCATTCTCTTGGCCACATAGTCGGGATGATATATCTCCTTGACATAACCGGTCGCAAGACCTATCTGGTTACCGTAGGATGAATAACCCGAAGCCGCACCGCGTACAAGCTTCTTCTGGGGAAGCTTACCCCTTAAGGTATCCTTTATAGATACCGTGGGATCGGCAGCACCGGTAACTCGCATTGCCTGATATACGTAGGACCTTCCCGAAAGGGGATCCCTTATAGCCCCGCCCAGACAGGTCGCAGCGCCACCGAAGGGCTCGATCTCGGTCGGGTGATTGTGCGTTTCATTCTTAAAGCTTACCAGCCATTCCTCAGTCTTACCGTCTATCTCGACAGGTACAACGATCGAACATGCATTGATCTCATCCGACTCCTCCTGGTCGTTAAGCTTACCCTCCTTCTTAAGCTTGCGCATTGCAAGAAGGGCGATGTCCATAAGACATACGAACTTGTCATCACGGCCCTTAAACATCTCATTGTGGGTCTCTATATACTTCTTATAGGTATCCTCGATGGGCTTCCTGTAGTAGCCATCGGCAAAATCAACCGTCTTAAGTTCCGTAGAAAAGGTGGTATGGCGGCAATGGTCTGACCAGTAGGTATCAAGTACCCTGATCTCGGTCATGGACGGATCTCGGTCTTCCTCATTCTTAAAGTAATTCTGTATATGGAGAAAATCCTTAAAGGTCATGGCAAGACCCAGGGAATCATAAAGGGCCTTAAGCTTATCCTCAGCCATATCCTTAAAGCCGCTAAAGATTATGACATCGGCCGGCTCATCGAATTTCGTTATAAGGGTATCGGGCTTCTTCATGCCCGTCTCCCTTGAATCAACGGGGTTTATGCAGTAGGCCTTGATCTCTTCAAGCTGTTCGTCACTTAAGCCCCCTTCGAAGCAATAGGTGACAGCTGTCTTTATCACGGGATCCTCATCCTCTTTAAGGAAGCGGACACACTGGACTGCCGAATCGGCCCTCTGGTCGAACTGGCCGGGAAGATATTCAACGGAGAAGACCTTCGCATCGGGGCTCCTGTCGAAATCCTCCTCATATAGTATATCAAGGGGCGGCTCGGAAAATACCGTTACCTTGGCCCTCTCAAAAGTCTCATCGGACAGGTTCTCGATATCGTACCTGATGAGCTCACGGACCCCGGTAATGTCCTTAAAGCCGAGATAATTCCTTATCTCCTCGTGAAGCTCCCTTGCCTTTACGGCGTAGGGTTCCTTCTTCTCTACATAAATCCGCTTAACCATTCGTTATCTCCTCCTAATATTTATGTAAGAAGTACTCCGTACTTCTTTTGAACACGCTCGCCGCTAAGGCATCATAAGGGCTCCACCACTTCGTGGTACCCCTCATGATCAACAAAAAGTATAGCAATTCTTACCTGCACTTGCAATAATAAAAACCTATTCTTCCTTGCCCCCGTTCCGCCTGTACTTGGCGGGTGTTATACCCTTCTGTTCAATGAATTTCTGTATGAAATAATCAACGTCCTTATAGCCCACCTTCTCGGCGATCAGGGATATCTTGTCATCCGTATTCAGGAGCATGGAGGACGCCTCGTTTATCCTTATCTGGCACAGGTAGTCCTTAAAGGACTGGTTGTATTTCTTCTTAAACATCTGGCCCAGGTATGCCGGGTTTACATAATATTTCTTACTCAGGTCCCTGAGGGTCAGGTTGTCGGCGTAATTCTTCTTGATCTCCTTCTCAACCTCCGAAAGGACGCCCCTTGAAGCGTTCTTTCTAAGCTGCCCCAGATATTCCGCATACCCCAGGGCGAACCTCTTAAGGTGGACCCTTGAACCCTTGGTCCTTCCCGCATCATATACATTCTCGCTTATATAATTAAGGACCTCCTCCTGGTCAACGGTCTCATCCTGCTGCACGGCCAGATGTATGAGCTGGACCTGGAGATAATTAAGGTTCATCGAGAGAATATCCTCGGTCATGCCCACGCTGTACATCTTATCGTAGAGGGCATCGACGCTTAAGTTCATGGCTCCCATCTCATTGGTATCTATGGCCCTTATAAGGTCATCGAGCTCCTTCTTATAGAGAACGACCTTGTTTTTCTCATCATGGACCTCATCTTCCCTCTTCACCATCCTGCCCTCGGAATAAACCCGCTTCAGTATATCCGTGAGCTGGTCCTTGTTTATCGGCTTTAAAAGGTATTCCATGCAGGTATACCTTATGGCCTGCTGGGCATAGGCAAAATCATTATATCCGGAAAGAACGACAAAATAAGCATCTGACAGGCCCTCTTCCCTTATCCTCTTAAGGAGTTCAAGGCCGGACATGACCGGCATGCTTATATCAGATATTATAAGATCGACGCTGTTTTCCTTAAGATAGTCATAGGCCTCGCCCCCGTTTGAGGCGCACTTTACTATCTTATAGCCCAGGTCTTCCCAGTCTATAAGGACCGAAAGTCCCTGCATTATAAACGGCTCGTCATCCACAAGCATTACTTTAAGCATGATCATTCCCTCTTACACTGCTACATTTAATGTATCAAGCGGGATACCAATAAATATGGTGGTACCCACTCCCTTTTCACTCTCTATACGGACAAATGCCCTGTTATTCGTGAGCATCTTAAGTCTTAGGCAGGCGTTTATCATACCAACGTGCCTGTCTGTCTTAAGATCGTCTATCGAGACTTCCTTAAGTCTTGCATTGAGTGATTCTGCCTCCTCCTCACTCATACCTTCGCCGGTATCCTCAACCTCCATGAATAAGCTGTCGTCCTGCTCATAAACCCTTACGTAGATATGGGTAGCACCGGCCTTGTTCTCGGCTCCGTGGACACAGGCATTCTCAACGAAGGTCTCAAGGGTCAGCTTGGGCAGATAGTAGTTCTCGCACCCGTTCTTTATGCTTATCTGGTAGCTGAGCTTGTCCCCGAACCTGTATTTCTGCAGGTCAAGATAGGCTTCAACGAACTTGAGCTCGTCCTTTATCCTCACATGGTCGTCCGACCAGTCAACGTTCTGCCTCTGGAGGACCGCCAGCCTCTCGATCATGCCCGCAGTCTCATCCTCCCGCTTGATTATGGAATGCATCCTGATGCTCTCAAGCACGTTAAAGAGGAAATGAGGATTTATCTGCGAATGCAGGGCCAGAAGCTCCGCCTGCTGCCTTGCTATATCTATCTCCTGTTTCTCAAGCCTGTCCTCGTAGACGGTCTTGATAAGCTCCTTAAGCCTTATTACCATCCGGTTGTAGTTCTTCATAAGGCTTCCTATCTCATCGCTTCCCTGTATGTCCTCTATGACTTCAAGGGAATCGCTTCCCTCGTTCACGGAATCAAAGGCCTGGGACAGCCTGGTCAGCCTCCTTACGAAGGACCTGTTGATGATATAGAGCAGGGCCGCCGGAAGAAAGACGTTTATAAGGAGGAGGAAGAAGAAGGTTGGCGCGTGATCTTTAAAGGAAAGACCCACTTCGTCGTCCACATCCTTGACAAGGACCCGCAGGTTCATGCCATATACCTCAAAGTCATCCTCGTAGGCAAACTTCATATCCTTCGTCAGCCTGTCAAAATCAACCGATACATCGGAATAACCCTCACTTGAATAGAGGATCTCGTCGCCCGTGCACAGATATACCGGCATCGCATACTTCATGCCTGCAAGGTGTCTGGCCATTGCGCCGTAATCCATATCTACCTTTATGTACTTGTCGTATTTGAGGTTCTTGTAATAGTTGAGACGTCTGACGACGGCGATACGCTTCCTGTATTTCTCGGTTACCCGCCTGTCATCTATAAAGTATTTGATAAGTATAAGATCCTGGTCGGATGATTCTATGGCCCTAAGCCACTCCTCCCCCTCCTGGGTGTCAAGCCTTGCGAAGGTACCGCCGCTGACTATGGTGGGGTTTGAGGTGTACATTACGATTATCTGGTCCCTGCTGCCTATGTTTATCGATGTGAAGGGCTGGTTCAGCATTTCATACCTTGCAGCGTAGAAATCCGCCGTGGTCGGGTAATCCATATCCAGGAATTCATTGATCTTGCGGTTAATATAGACTCCCTTGGTTGCCGTGACCGCTTCCTCAACATTATTGATAAGATCGTTCTGGACCGAGGTCGCTATATCGGCCATCTCATACCGCTTCCTGGCTTCCTCGTCCTGACGTATGAGCCCAAGGATGACCGTATCTGTGACAACCAGGGGCACAAGAACGCAAAAAACGAACAATACGATCAGCTTCCATCTGATCGTAAGGTCGTCCATTATTCCCTTTATGTGAGATTTCTTGCCCATGAGGGTATTCTATCATATTTTCCGGCTACATAAAAGCAGGGACGGATGTATCACTACATCCGTCCCTCTGTCCTGTAATCCTTATTCAGCAAATGGATTAACATCCATTACCCTTGCGGCGTTCATCCGTCCGATCTGCAGCTGCATATCCATGACATCCACGAAGTTCTTGGTCTCACCAAGCCTTAAGGGATTCTCATTCACAGCCGTCTCGGTCAGGCCCGAGAAATCGGATCTTGAAGCAGCAGTGTCGGAACCGATACCCCGGATCTTATTCAGGCTTGCCGAACTTACTGCGTTTGTATTGTATACGTAAGGGCTTGCTCCCACAGCACCTATTCTCATAATGCCTCCTTTACGCAAACGTCACATATATACCTATATGTAATATTACACCATCATCCCCCATATGTCAAGAGTGAGTCAGGGGACGTATCTTTTGACTCACTCAAGTCCTCTGTGTATATTACGTTTTCTGTAAAGATCAGGGCGGCGTTCCAGGGTCCGCTGCATGGACTGTTCATGGCGCCACTTCTCTATATTGGCATGGTGGCCGGATAAGAGGACCTCCGGGACCTGCTTATCGTGCCAGACCTCAGGCCTTGAATACTGGGGATACTCAAGAAGGTTATCCTGAAAGGATTCAAATTCGGCCGATACGTCGTTATTGAGAACTCCCGGTATCAAACGTGATACTGCATCCACGAGGATCATTGCCGGCAGCTCGCCTCCGGTAAGAACGTAGTCTCCTATGGAAATGTTATCAGTGACTATCTCTTCAAGGACCCGCTCATCGATCCCCTCATAGTGGCCGCACAGGAGGACCAGATCTTCTTCTTTCGCAAGTTCACGGGCCTTATTCTGGTTAAAGATCTCACCCTGGGGAGTCAGATAAATGACTCTGGGCCTTATATCACCGGATGTACCGCCTTCAGCCTGACCCTTCCTTAGCTCTATCCTCTTTACGATATCCTCATAACACAGATATACAGGCTCCGCCTGCATCAGCATGCCGGCACCGCCTCCGTATATGTAATCATCCACCTTATTGTGCTTGTTAAAGGCAAAATCACGGATGTTCACAGCCTCTATATCGATTATCTCATTCTCCATGGCCCGGCCTATGATGCTCTCGGAAAGCCCCTGCATCACCATCTCGGGAAATAGCGTCATAATATGGAAATGCATCTTAACCTCATTCCAGAATATTGATTATGCTGGTCCTTAAGGCTTCCACGGCTTTTTCAAGCTTCTCCCTGCTCTTCCCGGCCGATCGTCCCTTTTTTATATCTTTGTTTATATCAATGATAAGTTTCTGGACCAGTTTGGTAGTATCGCTTATCTGCACCTTCTCTACTATCGTAAGCGGGGACCGCTCGCTCTTAACACCCTGTCCCGCGCGCTCAACGAGTGACTCTGCTTCCCTGATAAGGGCTGCAAGGTCTTCATCGGCTTCCAGATTCGAATTTACTGTTTTATCGTATTGCCTCTTAAAAATGACCATATGGCTCTTTCCCGTTTAATGAATTGAGTCAGGAGATACGTCCCCTGACTCATTCGTCCCCTGACTCATTAATCCCATGACGAGTGCCGGCGGTGGGACTTGAACCCACACGTGGTTGCCCACAACAGATTTTGAGTCTGCCTCGTCTGCCATTCCGACACGCCGGCTTCAGGGACCTGCGTCCCTAAAAACAACTACTAGATGATAGCATACACAGTAGGAATTATCAAGTCTCGTAGAAGGCGAACATATCCTCGAAGGTCTCCCTGCGTCTTATGAGCTTAGCTGTCCCGTCCGAGCAGATAAGGACCTCGGCGGGGCGGAGCCTTGTGTTGTATGAAGAACACATGGAATAACCGTAGGCACCCGCATCGAGCACACAGATAAGGTCGTTGTCCTTGACCTTGGGAAGCTGCCTGTCCTTACACAGGACATCGCCCGACTCACAGATATTGCCGCACACGGTAACGGCTTCCATCTTATCAGCCTTGCGTTTTACAACCTTACCCTTGGATATTACCTCTATATCATGCCATGAATCATACATGGAAGGGCGGACCAAAACGTTCATACCGATATCCGTGCCCACATACTTTACTCCCGAATTCTGCTTTAACGAATGTACCCTTCCAAGAAGCACACCGCCCTCGGCAACACAGTACCTTCCGGGCTCACTCTTAAAGAGGGGGGCACATCCGTATTCCTTTACAAAATCATCAAGCTTTTCCGTGAATTCCTTCGACAGGGTCTCCATATCGAATTCCTTCTCATCATCAAGCTTGTGGTAGGGGATCCCGAAACCGCCGCCAAAATCAATAAACTCAAGATTCTCAAACCTCCCGGCTATCCTTAAGAGATTGTCAACAGCCGCTAAGAAAGGGGCCGGATCCATATACTGGGAACCGACGTGCTGGTTGATACCTATTATCTTAAGATCATACTTCTTCGCGATCTTAAATATTCCGTCAATATCTTCCTCGGCTATACCGAACTTGGTCTTCTTGCCTGCTGTAACCACCTTCTCATGATGGCCCGCTCCCACGCCGGGATTGATCCTTACCGCGCACTTTCCTCCGGGATTGATGGTCCCATAGAGTTCAAGCTGATCCAGACTGTCGAGACTTATCGGTATGTCATTGTCTATGGCGAACCGCATCTCATCAGCCGATACATTATTGGGTACATAGAATATCCTGTCCGGTGTAAAACCGGCTGCAAGGAGCATGCGCATCTCGCCCTCACTCATGGCATCGGCATTTACGCCTACCGACAGTGCTATCTTTAATATCTCAAGGTTTGTATTGGTCTTGCATGAATAATTGGCCCTGTAGGGATACTTCCTGATGACACCTGCAACCTTGAGCATCCTGTCCCTGATTATGTCTTCATTATAGACATACAGAGGGGTACCGTACTGCCTTGCCAGTCCCTCCGGGTCGTTCCCTTTGAAAAAATCAACACTTTGGATAAATGATTCCATAATTCTCCTCCTCTATTCACTTTCTATAAAGCCTTCTACGCCCCTTAAGGAGCCATCCGATGTAAGATTAGACTTGCCATCGCTTGATTTTGCAATGATGTACTGACCCTTTACCCCGGAATCTTCATCGCTTATCTTCTTGGCCACACCGTTCTCGGCCGTGTAAGAATAACTTACCACGCCTCCTGCCTTGGCGGTTCCCTCAAGCCTCATAGTCCCGTTCTCAAGTCCGTCCGTGTAATTGCCCTTTATTATCTGCTTGCTAAGGCCCGCCGGACCAACCTTGTCCTTATAGTAATTGGATGTTGCCGTACCCTCGCCGTTGGGCTTATCATTGCTCCATTCGCCGTCATAGACGAAGGAACCTATGGCCGATGACTCGGAATACACAGCCCTCATGAGTATACCGTGGCCGTTTCGCATATCCGAAGAAAAGTCACCGTAATAGTAGTATCCGTCCCTGTAAACGGCAATACCCTTGCCCTCGCGCACTCCCTCGGGAGTCTTGGTCCCGTAATAAAATGAATTATCACCTATGACCTCATCGGCAAAGTCAGTAAATTCCTCGGTCCTCATCATTTCCTTGACCGCATCGAGATCCTCGCCTTCAAAGCATTCAAAGAGCTTCTGCAGGGTTGCAGCATGCTCCTGTTCCACAGCCTCGCGCTCGGCTTCCTCGGCTGCCCTTGCTTCCTCTTCAGCCTGGATCCTGGCCCTCTCCTCCATGACCGCATCGATCTTCTGCTTCATGGTCTCATCGCCGGTAGTGTCGTAGCCGTTCTGGAGAGACGCGAGCATGTTATCCTCATCGTCAAGGCTCTCATAAATATTGGCTATCCCCCAATAAGGGGTCTTATTCATCTTATTGTAAAGGAGGGCCTGCTGGTACAGTTCCACAGCCTCAACCGAATTATCCTTACTCTCTGCCAGCTTGATATATGCATATGATATGGCATTCTTTATCTCTTCGCTCTCGGGCTCGTAATTTAGGGCATCATCATAGTACTTGATCGCCGTTTCATAATCACCCGAATCCATGTGTTCGCTGCCGGTCCTTAAGAGGTCAGCCAGCTTGTTGGCTTCCGAATGATTGCTGACACCGTAATAAACGCCCAGTATTATCGCTATGACTATGATAACGGCCGTGGCTATCCCCATTACCAGCCTTGCCTTTTTTGTATCCACTTATCTATCCTCCGCCCCAAGATCCTCTATCTGCCAATCTATGGGTTTAATACCGTTTTTCTCAAGAAAGTCATTGGCCTTCGAAAAATGCCTGCATCCGAAAAAGCCCCTGTAAGCCGAAAGCGGTGACGGATGCGGTGCCGTAAGGACCAGATGTTTCCTGTTTGTGAGCATGGGCTTCTTGGTCTGCGCCGGTCTTCCCCAGAGCATGTACACTATGGGCCTGTCCTGTTCGTTAAGGATCCTGATGGCCGCATCGGTGAATTCCTCCCAGCCTATCCCCTTATGGGAATTGGCCGCCGAAGCACGTACAGTCAGGACGGTATTTAGAAGCATAACGCCCTGCCTTGCCCATTTCTCAAGATATCCGTTATCCGGGATATAACATCCCAGATCATCATGAAGTTCCTTGTATATATTAACAAGTGACGGCGGAATATCAATACCCGGTTTTACAGAAAATGAAAGTCCGTGTGCCTGACCCGGTTCATGATAGGGATCCTGACCCAGGATAAGCACCTTAACTTCGCCAAGAGGTGTAAGAGTAAATGCATTGAAAATGTCGTCGGCAGGCGGATATATGGTCCTGCTCCTGTATTCTGAACGCACTTTTTCATACAGGTCCTTATAATAGGGCTTTTTGAATTCGGGGCTCAGCGGACCCAGCCAGTCATTACTAATAGCAGCCATTACAGTCTTACCGATACTCCCTTTCCCCTGAGGTATTCCTTTACCTGTGAAATCTCAAGCTCTTTATAATGAAAGAGGGATGCCGCAAGAGCCGCATCTGCCCTGCCCTCCGTAAGTGCCTCGTAAAAATGCTCCTTAGATCCTGCTCCGCCCGATGCTATAACAGGTATATCAACGTTCTCGGATACGGTCCTTGTAAGCTCTATATCATATCCGTTCTTGGTCCCGTCGCAGTCCATGCTCGTAAGCAGTATCTCTCCAGCCCCGAGCCTGCAGGCCTTTATCGCCCACTCAACGGCGTCGATCCCCATATCTACCCTTCCGCCGTTTTTAAAGATGTTAAAACCGGAACCGTCTTCCCTTCTCTTGGCGTCAATAGCCACAACAACACACTGACTCCCGAACTTATCGGCAGCCCTTGATATAAGGTCCGGATCCATTATTGCTGCGGAATTGACCGCAACCTTATCAGCGCCTTCGCGCAGGATCATCTTAAAATCATCCACGCTCCTTATACCGCCGCCAACGGTAAAGGGTATGAATATCGTCTCGGCTATCTTCCTTACAAGCTCCGTCTTTATATTCCTCGCATCCGAAGATGCGGTTATATCAAGGAAAACAAGTTCGTCGGCGCCCGATGCATCATACAGCTTGCTTACTTCTATCGGATCGCCGGCGTCCCTCAGATTGATAAAATTGGTCCCCTTGACAACCCTTCCGTTATTCACATCCAGACAGGGGATTATACGTTTGGTGTACATGTATTTCTCCTAGTTTTACAGATCCTTATAAGTATTTGGAACAGGCTCTAAATGTTCTAAATAGTCATAAAGTTTTTAAGTATCGTAAGGCCCACCGATGAGGATTTCTCCGGATGGAACTGGCAGGCAAACACATTATCCTTCTCGACCGAAGCGTGAATACAGGTATTGTACTGAGTTTCTGCCTTTACGATGCTGTCATCGGCCGCCTTCAGATAATAGGAATGAACGAAATAAACATAGGCTCCTTCATCAATCCCCTTATAGAGCCTTCCGTCATTCTTAAGATGCAGCGAATTCCAGCCCATATGGGGGATCTTTTCATATTCTCCCTTGGGTATCCTTAAGATATCTCCCTTAAGAAGGGACAGGCCCTTAACTCCCGGAGCCTCTTCACTTGTATCAAACATAAGCTGGAGGCCCAGACATATTCCCAAAAAAGGAGTGCCATCCCCGACTACTTCCTTTATAACCTCTTCAAGTCCGTAGCCGCGGATCCTGTTCATGGCATCCCCGAAAGCACCTACGCCGGGCAGAATGACCTTGTCCGCATTAAGGATCTTATCCGGATCCCTCGTGACTAATACCTCTCCGCCAAGGTACATAATGGCCTTCTCAACACTCTTTATATTTCCAGCATCATAATCAATCACTGCGATCATAACTCATCCTCAAATTCCGATTCCTCACCCTCTATAACGGGATTGGTCACAAGATCCTCCTCTGTTTCCTCCACTTCCTCCGTTTCCTGAGGCTGGACATCCCCGGACGGCTCAAGGAAATCATGCAGGGCCCACGTATAGGCCTGCGAATCCTCTATCGCCAGGAAGGTCCTGGCCTGGGCCGGCGATAAGGAGAATGTTGTATTAAGCTCCGAATTTATCTGGTTCTCGTAGCTTGTAAACTGTTCGCCGATACCGTACTGTTGAGCACTCTCACGGTCCGCATCAACTTCCTTAAGTGCCTGTACAAGGGCATTGAGAGCATCTATCCTCATTCCCATCTTAAGGTAATTCCTGTAGGAACGAAGCCTTGTTTCAAGCTTATATAGGATCAGGTTCTTATTATAGAGCTCCTGCTGCTCTTCGTTCAGCCTGTGGCCCGTAAGTGACATATATGTTGAGGCATAATCACCCTCTTCGAATGCCACATGAGCGTTGCCCACGTCATTGTAATACGGTATTACCATGGCAGCCATGCCTATAAGTATACCTACCGAAAGGTTAAAGGCCATTATGAGACCTACCTTCTTCTTGGGAAGTTTGGGCATCTTGAGAAGCTCAGTATCTCTGGGTTTCTTTTCCTTCTTGACCTTTTCCTTTTTGGGCTTCTTCTCTTTCTTTTCCTTGGGCTTTTTCTCTTTCTTAGGCTTCTTTTCCTTCTTTCCTTTCTTCTTGCCCTTTCCTTCCTCTTCCTCGTCGCCCAGTTCCTTTAAGATCTGCTCGTTATCGGCAGCTCCGGCCTTGGCGATATCGGTGGCTGATTCCTCGGCAAATACAAGAGGTATCTCCTCCCCCTGCTCATCGGGAACCTCAGTGAGGCTTTCTATCACTCGTGCGAAGAAGCCTTTCTTGGCCTTCTTCCTGGAAGCGGCCTCATCACCATTTTCAACCACCTCAAGATCCACACCCTCGTATTCGGGTATGTCGGTAAACTCAAGTCCCGCAAGAGCCGTATCCATATCTGCCTTAAGCTCGGCTTCCTCCGGCGTGAGCTCTTCCTCGGTCTTTACTTCAACTTCAGGATCTACTGCACCTTTCTTCCTGTTCTTCTTTTCTTCCTTTTCCCTGCGTTTTCTTTCTTTTTCGGCTTCCTTGGCGGCCTTTTTAGCCTCTTTTTCCTTTTTGCGTCTCTCGGCAGGACTCAGATCTTCCTCTGACTCCTCATCATCGCCGTCAATATCGGGAAGCGTTACCTCTTCCTTTTCAAGGGCTCCGGGATCGACAGCCTCAAAATTATCGTTCTTCTCAAGCAGGTCTCCGATCTCGGATATCTCTGTGTCATCCGAATCCGCAAGCATCGCATCAAGATCAACATCCTCTTGTGCGGGCGCATTGGTCGGATCTCCCATATCCTCTATTGATTTAAGAAGGGAATCTATCTCTTCCTCGGTCATTATCTCATCGCCCGGGGCAGATCCTGCTTCTTCTTTCTCTTCCGTTGCTTCTTCTGATGTATCCCCTGCCTCTTCCGCTTCATCCGAAGGAAGTTCGGGTATTTCATCCGCAGGGATCTCATCTACGGGAACCTCGTCAACAGATATATCTTCTGCAGGAGCTTCCTCAGCAGGAGTTTCCTCAGCAGGAACATCTTCATCTCCGAAGGAAGTTGTAAGATCGATATTGCCTTCTTCTCCTTCTTCAACGGGTGTATCCTCAATCGGAAGCTCATCTGCGGGGATCGCGTCTGCCGGGATCTCTTCCGCAGGTATCTCTTCTGCAGGTATCTCTTCTGTGGGTATTTCTTCCTCTACTACAGGAACTTCTTCTGCTGCAGGTTCTTCCACAGGTATTTCCTCTACTGCAGGGATTTCTTCTGTGGGTATTTCTTCTGTGGGCTGATCTTCTACAGCAGGCTCATCTGCAGAAATCTCCTCCGCCGGTGCTTCCTCTGCCGCTTCAGCTGCATCGAGGGTCTCATTGATCATATCCGCAATTTCGGCTATCTCGGCCGATGCTTCATCAGCTGCCGTGTCGTCTATTATGGAGTCAACAAGACCAATATCCTCAAGGACCTTTTCTTCCTCAGTCTTCTCTTCTGTTATCTCCGGTATTATATCCCGGATCTCGGTATCGGATATCTCTGTTTCTGACGCAGGTATCTCAGGTTCAGTTTCTGCTGTTTCAGGAGCCTCGTCCTCGGCCTCTTCGATCTCTTCGGGGATCTCCGTCTCGACATCCGCAGCCGGAACCTCTATATCGGCAAGGCCTGCCAGCATCTCATCCGTATTGTCGGCTATATCATCGAATCCCGGAACATTAACTTCAATATCATCTATAGATGTGATCTTCTTGGCTTCCGGTGTCTCGGCCGCCAGGGTTTCATCGACATCATCCAGGATACCGTCAAGGACTGACAGATCTATATCATCTTTGGAAACATCCTTCTTCAGCTTAACATCAGACAGGGTTTCATTTATCTCGGCCTTGACATCGTCATCTTTTAAGCGGTTGAATATAGCTTCTATCTCCTCCGCTTCTTCTTTTTCCTTCTTCTTCTCTTCCTTCTTGTCAAATGCAGCGAGAAGGGCTTCCATCTCGGCTTCCGACATGGTGTCTTCTTCCTCAACTGCAGGTGTTTCCTCTACTACTGCAGGGATCTCTTCCTCAACTACCGGAACCTCTTCTGCTGTAGGTTCTTCTACTGGTATCTCCTCTACTACAGGGATTTCCTCTTCTATAGCCGAAACTTCCTCTTCAACTACAGGGATCTCTTCCTCAACTGCAGGAGCTTCTTCTACTACCGGTTCTTCTACAGGGATTTCCTCTACTTCAGGAATTTCTTCTTCTACAGCCGGAACTTCCTCTTCTACAACGGGTATCTCTTCTTCAACTGCAGGAACCTCTTCTACTACAGGCTCTTCTACAGGGATTTCCTCTGCTTCAGGAATTTCTTCTTCTACAGCAGGAACTTCCTCTTCTACCACAGGGATTTCCTCTTCTACTGCAGGAACTTCCTCCTCTACAGCAGGAACCTCTTCCTCCACTGCAGGGATTTCTTCTACGGCCGGAACTTCCTCCTCTACAGCAGGAATCTCTTCTTCCACTGCAGGAGCTTCTTCTACTACAGGTTCTTCTACTGGTATTTCCTCTACTGCAGGGATCTCATCCTCTACAGCCGGAACTTCTTCTTCAACTACCGGCTCTTCTATAGAAACTTCCACTTCCTCTACAGGAACCTCCTCAACTACAGTTTCTACTTCCGCTTCTTCGGGCACTTCCTCGACCGGCACTTCCTCAACTGCCGCTTCCTCAACAACCTCCTCGGTCTTCTCAGGGAAATCAAGTCCGGGTAT
>JAILCT010000111.1 GCA_024690425.1 Lachnospiraceae bacterium
ACCAGCCTATAGATGCCATGAACCTCGGTATGGGAATGCTTCCCGATGACCGTAAGGCAGAGGGTATCATAGATGACCTGTCCATAAGGGAGAACATCATACTTGCTCTCCAGAGTAAGAACGGAATGTTCAAGCTTATGACCAGGCAGCAGCAGAATGAGCTTGCGGACAAGTATATCGAACTTCTCTCGATAAAGACACCAAGCCGCGAGACACTCGTAAAGCAGCTTTCGGGTGGTAACCAGCAGAAGGTAATACTGGCCCGCTGGCTTGCAACAAACCCTGAATTCCTTATCCTTGATGAGCCTACAAGAGGTATCGATGTCGGAACCAAGACAGAGATCCAGAAGCTTGTACTTGAGCTTGCCAAAGAAGGAAAGTCGATCATGTTCATCTCTTCGGAGATATCGGAAATGCTTCGTACCTGCTCCCGCATGATAATCATGAGGGACGGTGAGAAGGTTGATGAGCTTGACGGAGAGCTTACTGAAGAACGTGTAATGAAATCAATAGCGGGAGGTGACAACAAATGAATGCACAGTTAATGTGGAAAAAGATAAAAAAGTCACAGCTCCTGTTACCTGTTGTAGCGATGATACTTGTCATGGCCATAAACATCATCCATGATGCGGCTACAGGCGCCGGTGCCTTTTCATTCTTTAAGATAACCCTGCAGCAGACGACCGGAAACGGAACAATACTCTACGGCAGGATCATAGATATCTTAAACAGGGGTTCCGAAGCAGCACTGCTTGCCCTTGGAATGACCCTTGTTGTATCGGCTTCGGCAGGAACGGATATTTCGGTAGGTTCGGTAATGAGCTTAAGCGCATCCTTCTGCTGTATGCTCCTTGCAGGTTATGGTGTATCATCAACAAACGAGCTTGCGGTTCCCCTTATCGTGGGACTTCTTGCAGCTATATTTATGGGTTGTGTGTGCGGAGCCTTTAACGGACTGCTGGTTGCGAGGTTTAATATCCAGCCCATGGTCGCGACGCTGATATTGTATTCGGCTGCACGCGCTATCGGACTTCTTCTGTGTAACGACCTTATAGTGTATGTAAGGAATGATTCTTTCGGTTTCTTCGGAAGCTTCCTTGGACCGATCCCTACACCTATAATAATAACCGCCATATGCATTGCCATCCTGTCACTTATACTTAATAAGACAGCTCTTGGTATGTATATCCAGTCGGTTGGTATCAATTCAAAGGCATCACGTATCGCGGGCCTTAATTCAAAGATGATAATCCATCTTGCCTACATCGTGTGCGGGCTCTTTGCCGGTATCGCGGGAATAGTTGCATCCTCAAGGATCACATCCGCCGATTCCAACAACATAGGTCTGTATCTTGAAATGGATGCCATCCTTGCGGTAGCTCTTGGCGGTAATTCACTTGGCGGCGGTAAGTTCTCACTTGCCGGCTCAATAATCGGTGCCTATACCATACAGGCTATCACCACTACCCTGTATGCACTGGGTGTATCGACCAACCAGGCTCCTGTTTTCAAGGCAATAATAGTCATCATCATCGTAGCTATACAGGCACCGCCGGTTAAGGCATTCATAAGAAAGAGAAAACTTTCCAAAACATCAAAGGGGGTGGCATAAATGAAGAATAAGAAACTTAACTTAAACAGCCACACCATACTGCTTCTTATAACAATAGTACTTTTCATTGTATTGTATATGCTGGGATGTGTCCTGTACAGCAAGAAGGGATTTACCCACTTGCAGACCTTCCTTAATATACTGATCACAAATGCGGGACTTATATGTATCGCTTCCGGAATGACCTGTGTAATGTTAACGGCCGGTATCGATATTTCGGTCGGCGGCCTTGTAGCCATGGACTGTATGATGCTTGCAGTAGGTATCAACAGCGGGATCCCGGCACCTGTGATGGTATTTCTGGTTATCCTGACAGGCCTTGTATTCGGACTTATGCAGGGATTCTTCGTAGGATACTTAAACATCCAGCCCTTTATCGTATCGATGGCGGGTATGTTCTTCACAAGAGGTATGACCGCCGTGATATCAACGGACCAGGTATCGATAACCAAGGATACATCACCGCTTTACTACGCATGGGCCAACTATAAGATCAAGCTTCCCTTCGGAGGATACGTTAACAACAAGGGAGTGTACAATGCACCCTATATCCGTATAAATGTTGTCATCGCCCTTATCGTCCTTATAATAATATTCTTCATGTTAAGGCATACAAGGTTCGGAAGAAGCCTCTATGCGGTAGGCGGTAATGAGCAGTCGGCAGCAATGATGGGTCTTAATATCAAGTCCGTTAAGTTAAAGGCTTACGTATTATCATCATTCCTGTGCTCGATCGGAGGTATATGCTTCTCGCTCAATACCATGTCAGGTTCTGTTCAGCAGGCTCTCGGCCTTGAGATGGATGCCATATCATCGGCGGTTATCGGAGGTACCCTCCTTACGGGTGGTGTAGGTAATGTGCTCGGTTCCTTCTTCGGTGTTCTGATAAACGGAACCATATCCTCAATCGTTAAGACCAACGGTAAGCTGGCCAGCTCCTGGCCCAACATCTTAACGGCGGCACTGCTCTTCCTCTTCATAGTAATACAGAGTATATTTGCAGCCATACGAAACAAGAAGCTCCGTTAATGATGTACAGGAAGGCATTTCTTTAGTATAATAATGATGTTATGAGGAAACCATCATTATCTTTGATAACTTTAATAACAGTGATCTTAATGCTATTTACCGGGTGTAGTAATGCACCCGGTAATTCTGCTGTAAATAAGGCCGGTGAAGGAACTGCCGGAGACAAGGGACTTATAACGGTCGGCTTTTCCCAGGTAGGAGCAGAGTCCGACTGGAGGAACATCAATACCGAGTCCATGAAGGAGACCTTCTCACCCGAGAACGGTTATGACCTTATATACGATGACGGCCAGCAGAAGCAGCAGAATCAGATCACCGCCATACGTACCTTCATACAGAAGGAAGTCGACTATATTGTTCTTGCCCCTGTTATCGAGGACGGCTGGAACACTGTTCTTACGGAGGCCAAGGATGCTGACATCCCGGTCATACTGGTGGACAGGATGGTCAATGTTGAAGACCAGGATCTCTTTACCTGCTGGGTGGGGTCTGACTTTGAACTGGAAGGCAGGAAGGTGTGTGAATGGCTTAATGAGTACTGTGAGGCCAATCATATATACCCAAGCGATATAAATATCGTAAACATCAAGGGAACGGAAGGTGCATCTGCCGAGCTGGGGAGGTCCAAGTCACTAAGGGCCGCAGTCAGCGAATACGGCTGGAACCTTCTTGATGAGCGGTCGGGTGACTTTACCCAGGCCAAGGGACGTGAGGTAATGTCCAGGTTCTTACGTCAGTACGATAACATAAACGTTGTTTACTGTGAGAATGATAATGAGGCCTTCGGTGCCATCGATGCAATAGAAGCCGAAGGTAAAACGGTCGGCAGTGACATAAGACACGGTGAGATAATGGTCCTTGCCTTTGACGGGTCCTCCGACCAGGCGGTTGAGGCCGTAAGATCAGGCAGGATATCCTGTATAGGGGAATGTAATCCCCTGCACGGTCCCAGAGTTGAGAAGATCATCAAGAACTTAAGGAACGGGATCACTCCGGATAAATACGAGTATGTTGATGAGGATATCTTCAGTGCCGATGACAGTGTACGGAGTGTGAAGATCGACGGTGAAACCTATCCGGTAACCGTTCCGTAATCTTATACGAATGTCTCTATATAGATGTCGGGTTCCTTGGACAGGTCAACGAAGCGGTTGCGGCACTGGATCATGGGCCTTGAGAGGGCTGTCTTGTTCATGAACACAACCTCTCCTTCCATGCCGTTGTTAAGCCTGACACGGTTCTTGATGTAAGTACTTGCGATATGTTCAAGGAAGACCAGGATGAACTTGGAATCGTACTTGTTAAGGCCTTCCGATTCAAATATACCGATAACCTTGAAGGGACATAAGGGTCCCCTGTATACACGGGCTGCTGTCATGGCATCATAAACATCAGCTATGGCTACGATCTTGGCATACTTGTTGATCTTATCGCCCGTAAGCCCCAGAGGGTATCCGGTACCGTCGCAGCGCTCATGGTGCATAAGGGCAGCTTCCCTGATATCGTTGTTTATATTCTCGTAGTTCTTAAGGATATTATAACCCTGAAGGGTGTGGGTCTTGACTATATTGTACTCGTTGGGTGTGAGCTTGTCGGGCTTGCGGATGATATTGTCCGGAACAACAAGCTTGCCTATATCATGAAGAAGACCGCACAGGGTAAGCTTCTCGACCTCGGATGGCGGGAGCTTCAGCCACTTGGCAAATACATTGCAGATAAGACCTACGTTTATCGAATGTGCATAGGTCAGGTCATCATACTGCCTCATGTTGTGGAGCATATCGAATATTGACACGCTGGTCGACTGGGTGGCCATGAGGTTGGAGATATGGTCAAACAGCTCCTCTGTATTGATAGGAGCCCTGTCATCTACGATGGATCTTAAGTTCTGTTTAAATTCCTCAGTCGTTGCGATAAAGGTCTTCTCAAATTCCTTGAATTCCTTGCTTGCCTTGATCCTCTCCGAGTAGGAGGGCATATCAAAGGGACTGGCTTCTTCCTGGGACATACCGGGATCATCCTTGATCCTTACAGCCAGTATCGAGTAGAATTCAAGACGGGTTATCATCTTATCTGTAAGTACCGTATTATTCGGTACGATCATCTGATTGTTATACGAATATACATCCTCGGCTGTTGTCATACCCGGGAGTAGTTCGGATGTTCTAACACGTTTCATAAATATGCCTGATCAATTTAAATATTTATAGTCACATTTGACGAAAAAGTCACACTTTCAGTATAAAAATATTCATGATAAAAGTCAATGAGGTAAATATATTTGAATATTTGATTTTTATATGATATACTTGCAAAGTTGCAAACGGATGTTAGCTCCTTCCCATCCGGAATTATTTTCCAATCCTAAAGGAGGATCAAATGAATAAGAAGGTTTTATTTATCTCACAGGCGGCTGTTATCGCTGCTGTTTACACTGTACTTACGGTCGTTGCGGCCGGCTTTAATCTTGCAAGCGGCATGATCCAGGTAAGGTTTTCGGAGGCTCTCACTATACTGCCCTTTTTCACACCGGCAGCAATACCGGGTCTGGCAATAGGATGCCTTTTAAGCAATCTTATTACGGGATGTATGCTTCCAGATGTAATATTCGGATCCCTGGCAACCCTTCTCGGTGCAGTGGGCTCATGGTATTTAAGAAAGAGCAAGCTCCTTGTTACCATTCCGCCCGTTGTATCCAATTGCCTGATAATCCCTTTTATACTTACATATGTATATAATATTCCGGGAGGAATACCTTTACAGATGCTCACGGTAGGAGCAGGAGAGATTATCTCATGTATGATCTTGGGATCGGCACTCTTACGTGCTCTTCTTCCGGTAAAGCACCTTATATCATTGGAAGATCCACAGGATTCAAACAGCGATATGTATAATTCAGTTTCAGCTTAGATAATGCAGGAGGACAATCATGTTAAGGTTAGAAGATGGCGGTGTTTATCTTATAGGCGGGGAAAAGATCATTCCCGATAAGGACAATGCCGGGGCTAAAGTGGCCGAGGCAGCCGGAAGGCAGGCAGATAAGGAAGAAGCAGTAAAGAATACCATTGCCTACGGCATTTTAAAGGAGCATAATACCTCGGACAACATGGATAAGCTTAAGATAAGGTTTGATAAGCTTACATCCCATGACATCACTTTTGTCGGTATCATACAGACAGCGCGTGCTTCGGGCCTTGAGAAGTTCCCCATGCCCTATGTGCTCACGAACTGCCATAACTCCTTATGTGCAGTCGGCGGTACGATAAATGAAGATGACCACATGTTTGGATTAAGCTGCGCCAAGAAATACGGCGGAGTATACGTTCCGCCTCATCAGGCGGTCATTCACCAGTTTGCCCGTGAGATGCTCGCAGGCTGCGGGAAGATGATCCTTGGATCCGATTCCCATACAAGATACGGAGCCCTGGGAACCATGGCAGTAGGTGAAGGAGGTCCCGAGCTTGTTAAGCAGCTCCTTTTAAGGACTTATGATATAGACAGGCCCGGTGTCGTTGCGGTATACCTTACGGGAGCTCCGAATCCCGGAGTAGGCCCACAGGACGTTGCCCTGGCCATAATAGGAGCTGTATTTAAGAACGGCTATGTCAAGAACAAGGTAATGGAATTCGTAGGTCCCGGCGTATCATCATTAAGCGCTGACTTCAGGATAGGCGTTGATGTAATGACAACGGAGACCACATGTCTTTCATCCATCTGGAGGACCGATGAGCAGATAGAGGAATTCTACGAGATACATGGAAGGAAGGAAGAGTATAAGGAGCTTAATCCCGGTGATGTGGCTTATTACGACGGCCTTATCGAGATCGATTTATCGACGGTTAAGCCCATGATAGCAATGCCCTTCCATCCCAGCAATACATATACTATAGATGAGTTAAACGCTAACCTCCTTGATATCCTTGATGATGTTGAGAAGAAGGCACTTGTAAGCCTTGACGGCCAGGTTGAATACACACTTAAGAATAAGGTAAGGGACGGCAGGCTCTACGTCGACCAGGGAATAATCGCAGGCTGTGCGGGCGGCGGCTTTGAGAATATATGTGCCGCAGCAGACATCTTAAGCGGAGCCAGCATAGGATCCGATGAGTTCACATTAAGCGTATATCCGGCTTCGATGCCTGTTTATATGGAACTCATTAAGAACGGCTGTGCGGCTAAGATAATGGAGACCGGAGCAGTACTTAAGACAGCATTCTGCGGTCCCTGCTTCGGAGCAGGCGACACTCCGGCCAACAACGCCTTCTCTATAAGGCATTCAACCCGTAACTTCCCTAACCGTGAGGGATCAAAGCTCCAGAACGGCCAGATATCATCCGTTGCCCTCATGGATGCCCGCTCAATCGCTGCAACGGCAGCCAACAAGGGCTACCTTACTGGAGCTGACAGGTTTATCGAAGAGGGTATCCTTAAGAAATATAAGTATCATTTTGATAAGACAATATACGAGAACCGTGTATTCGATTCAAAGGGTGTGGCAGATCCCGATGTGGAGATAAAGTTCGGTCCCAATATCAAGGACTGGCCGAAGATGAGTGCATTACCGGAAAACCTGGTACTTCGGTGTGTATCCGAGATACATGATCCCGTTACCACAACGGATGAGCTCATCCCTTCGGGCGAGACATCTTCCTTCAGATCTAATCCCCTCGGACTTGCCGAGTTCACCTTATCAAGGAAGGATCCTAATTACGTGGGTCTTGCCAAGGAGATCAAGAAGGCAGAGGATGCAAGGATAAGCGGTGGACACCCCTGTGAAGCCAATGCGGACGTTAAGGGTGTCATGGACAATATCAAGAAGAAATTCCCCGATGCAGGCAGGGACAACACCGGCTTCGGAAGTACCATATTTGCGGTCAAGCCCGGTGACGGTTCGGCCCGTGAGCAGGCTGCATCCTGCCAGAAGGTGCTCGGAGGATGGGCCAATATAGCCAATGAATATGCCACCAAGAGGTACCGTTCCAACCTCATTAACTGGGGAATGCTCCCCTTCCTAATCAAAGAAGGCGATCTTCCATTTAAGAATAAGGACTATCTCTTCTTCCCGGGTATCAAGAAGGCTGTGGAGGATAAGGCTGAAGAGATAAAGGGGTACGTTGTTGGTGATAACCTTAAGGAGTTCACAGTAAGGCTCGGCGATCTTACGGATGATGAGAGGGAGATAATACTTAAGGGCTGCCTGATCAACTATTACGCAGATAACAGAAAATGATTTTTTCATGCTTGACTTATGTGTGAATGGATAGTATTCTTAATCTGATCTGAAAATCTAATATTGTTAAGAATCTCTTATTCAGAGTGGTGGAGATACATAGGATCTGTGAAGCCACGGCAACCCCGTAAGGAAGGTGCCAACCTGAGCGAGCAATCGAGCAATAAGAGGATTTGATGAGGTTTAAGTCGGGTCCGCTTATCAAGCGGACCTTTTTTAAGCTCTAAAGAGCGAAGAAAGGAGAACAGATGGAGAAATATTTATTTACTTCGGAATCGGTAACGGAAGGCCATCCCGACAAGGTATGTGATGCCATATCCGATGCCATTCTTGATGCCTGCATGGCACAGGATCCAATGAGCCGTGTTGCATGTGAGACAGCATGCTGTACCGGTTTCGTGCTTATCACCGGCGAGATCACGACCAATGCCTATGTTGATATGCAGAAGGTTGTCCGTGATACGGTCAAGGAAATAGGTTATACCAAGAGTGAATACGGTTTTGACGGCAATACCTGTGCGGTACTGGTTGCGATCGATGAACAGTCGGCAGATATAGCTATGGGTGTTGACAAGGCTCTCGAGGCTAAGAAGGGTGATCTTAAGGATGATCTTGATACAGGTGCCGGCGACCAGGGTATGATGTTCGGTTTTGCCACCAACGAGACCGAGGAATACATGCCTTATCCCATCTCGCTTGCCCACAAGCTTGCCAAGAGGCTTACCGATGTGCGCAAGGACGGAACCCTTAAGTATTTAAGACCCGACGGTAAGAGCCAGGTATCGGTTGAGTACGATGAGAACGGCAAGCCCTTAAGGCTCGAGGCTGTTGTACTCTCAACCCAGCATGATGATGATGTTACCCAGGAGCAGATCCACGAGGATATAAAGAAGTACGTGTTTGATCCCGTGCTCCCCAAGGAACTCATAGATGACAAGACCAAGTTCTTCATTAATCCCACAGGCCGTTTCGTTATCGGAGGACCTCACGGTGATGCCGGTCTTACCGGACGTAAGATCATAGTTGATACCTACGGCGGATATGCTCGTCACGGCGGCGGAGCCTTCTCCGGTAAGGACTGCACCAAGGTTGACCGTTCGGCAGCTTATGCAGCAAGATATGTTGCCAAGAATATCGTGGCAGCAGGTCTTGCAGACAAGTGTGAGATCCAGCTCTCATATGCTATCGGCGTAGCTCAGCCCACATCCATCATGATCGATACCTTCGGCACAGGCAAGCTTTCGGATGACAGGCTTGTTGAGATCGTAAGGGAGAACTTCGACCTTCGTCCCGCAGGCATTATCAAGATGCTTGACTTAAGGAGGCCCATCTACAAGCAGACGGCTGCTTACGGACACTTCGGCCGCAATGATCTTGACCTTCCCTGGGAGGCTCTTAACAAGGTAGACGACCTTAAGAAGTACTTATAGGTATAATCACGACTTAACAAATCATGATTAAACATTTTGAAGAGAAGCGTTCTGCGAAAAGGCAGGACGCTTCTTATGCTTTGCAGCTATTCAGAACAACATACAATTTTTAAAATATCCGGCGTCAAGCTTGCTTGTGAGAAGGATATTTTATAAAATTATATATTGGATGAATCCAAAACAGCGAAATCGGAGAAGCTTATGTCATTCGTACATCTGCACACCCATACGGAGTACTCACTCCTTGACGGGTCCAATAAAATAAAAGAATACGTAGCAAGGGTTAAGGAGCTCAATATGAATGCCGCGGCTATAACGGACCACGGTGTGATGTATGGTGTCATTGACTTCTACAGGGCTGCAAGGGAAGCAGGTATCAAGCCGATAATCGGCTGTGAGGTTTATGTGGCTCCCGGAAGCAGGTTTGATAAGGAAGCAAGTCCGGGAGAGGACAGATATCATCATCTTATCCTCCTGGCTGAAAATAACACAGGTTATTCCAATCTCTGTAAAATAGTAAGCCGTGGTTTTACCGAGGGATTCTACTACAGGCCGAGGGTAGACATGGAAGTTCTTAAGGAATTCCATGAAGGGATCATATGCTCTTCAGCCTGCCTTGCCGGTGAAGTCCAGAGGCTCCTTGCCAAGGGCATGTACGACGAGGCTAAGGAGGCAGCCCTTAGGCACCTTGAGATCTTCGGAGAAGGCAATTACTTCCTTGAGCTCCAGGATCACGGCATTCCCGAACAGAAGAATGTAAATACCGACCTTCTCCGCATGAGCAGGGAACTGAACATACCTCTTATAGCCACCAACGATGTCCATTATACTTATGCAGAGGATGCGGTAAGCCATGATGTCCTTCTGTGTATCCAGACAGGCAAGAAGGTTCAGGATGAGGACAGGCTCCGCTATGAGGGCGGTCAGTTCTATGTAAAGTCGGAAGATGAGATGAAGGCCATCTTCCCCTATGCCCTTGAGGCCCTTGAGAATACCCAGAAGATTGCAGACAGGTGCAATGTAGAGATAGAATTCGGTTCCTATAAGCTCCCTCATTTTGATATACCTGAAGGTTATACATCATATGAGTATTTAAGGGAGCTTTGTTTTAAGGGACTTGCGGAGAGGTACCCCGGACAGGAAGAAGAGCTTAAGGACAGGCTCGAATACGAGCTTGATACCATAAATACCATGGGTTTTGTAGATTACTTCCTAATAGTATGGGATTTTATCAATTACGCTAAGACCCATGATGTTGCGGTGGGGCCGGGCCGTGGATCAGCTGCGGGATCGATCGTATCCTACTGTCTTAAAATAACAGATGTAGAGCCAATAAGATATAACCTTCTCTTTGAGCGTTTCCTTAATCCTGAGCGTGTGACCATGCCGGATATAGATATTGACTTTGAACCGGAAGGGCGTCAGAAGGTCATAGATTATGTTGTCAGAAAATACGGCAAGGAGAAAGTGGTTCAGATAGTCACCTTCGGTACCATGGGCGCCAAGGGAGTCATAAGGGACGTGGGAAGGGCGATGGATCTGCCCTATTCCTACTGCGATTCACTGGCCAAGCAGGTGCCGGATGAACTTAACATCACCCTTCAAAAGGCCCTTGATTACGGACAGGACCTTAAGAAGACCTACGACGAGGATGAAGAAGCCCGTAACCTTATCGATATGTGTATGAGGCTTGAGGGGCTTCCGAGGAACACATCCATGCATGCAGCCGGTGTCGTTATATGTCCGGAGGCGGCGGATGAATACGTTCCGTTGTCAAGGGGAGCCGACGGAACGGTAACGACCCAGTACGTCATGACAACCCTTGAGGAGCTGGGCCTTCTTAAGATGGACTTCCTTGGCCTTCGGAACCTTCAGGTCATAAAGGAGGCTTCAAGGCTTGCACAGGAGAGTAGCGGCAGGGTTATAGACATGGCTTCCATCGACTATAACGATGAGGAAGTGTTCGACTATATAGGAACCGGTAAGACCGACGGTATATTCCAGCTCGAGAGCGGCGGCATGAAGTCCTTCATGAAGGAATTAAAGCCCAAGTCCATGGAGGACATAATAGCCGGAATATCCCTCTACAGGCCGGGTCCCATGGATTTCATCCCCCAGTACATAAAGGGCAAGAATGCAACTGACACCATAACTTATGATTGCCCCCAGCTTGAACCCATACTCAAGCCCACCTACGGCTGTATAGTATACCAGGAGCAGGTTATGCAGATAGTGCGTGATCTTGGAGGCTATACCCTCGGCAGGTCCGATCTTGTAAGACGTGCCATGAGCAAGAAGAAGCAGTCGGTCATGGAGAAGGAAAGGAAGAACTTCGTATACGGCAATGAGGAAGAAGGGGTTCCCGGCTGTGTATCGAAAGGGATAAGCGAGTCGGTTGCCAACCACATCTATGATGAGATGATGGATTTCGCCAAGTATGCCTTTAATAAATCCCATGCGGCAGCCTATGCTGTTGTAGCCTACCAGACAGCCTGGCTTAAGCACTACTATCCTGTCGAGTTCATGGCAGCCCTTATGACTTCCGTTATTGATAACTTCAATAAGGTTTCCTTCTATATATATACATGCAGGTCCATGGGGATAAGGATCCTGCCGCCGGATATCAATGAAGGAGTGGCGGGCTTCTCGGTATCGGGAAATGATATAAGGTACGGACTTGCCTCCATCAAGGGAGTGGGCTGGCCTGTTATCGAGGGAATGGTTAAAGAGAGAAGTGCAAACGGTCCCTTCAAGAGCCTTAAGGACTTTATCTACCGTCTTTCGGGCGACCTTAACAAGAGGATAATAGAGAACTTCATAAAGGCAGGTGCCATGGATACACTGCCGGGTACCCGTAAGCAGAAGATGGCCGTATATTCACAGATCATGGACTCCGTCACGAGCGAGAAGAAGAGCGGATACGAAGGCCAGATGACCCTGTTTGATATAATCCCGGATGAAGCCAAGGAAGACTATGAGCTTAAGATGCCCAATATAGGTGAATTCGACAAGGATGAACTGCTTGCCGCCGAGAAGGAGATACTTGGCATATATGTCAGCGGGCATCCTCTTGATGAATATGAAGCCATGTGGCGTAAGAACGTTACCAATACGACGATTGATTTTGCCTATGATGAGGAGACCAAGTCAGTCAGGGTTGAAGATAATGCAAGAGTCACGGTTGGCGGGGTTATTGAGACAGCCACGATAAAGTATACCAAGACAGGTAAGAAAATGGCCTTTTTAAGTCTTGAAGACCTGTTAGGTACCGTTGAAGTCATCGTGTGGCCGAATGACTATGAGAAAAACAGCGACTGCCTTAAGGAAGAAGGCAAGGTGTTCATAAAGGGAAGGGCCTCCGTGGAAGAAGAGAAAGACGCCAAGGTGATATGCGACCAGGTGATACCCTTTGAGAAGATGCCCAGGAAGCTGTGGATAAGGATAAAGACCAAAGAGGAATTCACAAAGAGGCAGGATGACCTATATAAGGCGATCGAAGAGTCGGACGGTCATGATATTGTGGTAATATATATAGAAGAAACAAAACAGAAGAAGGAGCTTACCGGCCGGTACAGTGTACATGCGGATGAAATGCTCACGGGTAAGCTTGAAGGTATTTTCGGGGAAGGTAATGTTAAGGTTGTCTGAAAGGGGCAAATGAAGTAATATAGTTGATAAGGGTACTTTAGGAGGGAATGCTTATGGCTAAAGAGATAAAAACTGTAGGAGTACTTACGAGCGGAGGCGATGCTCCCGGCATGAATGCAGCCATAAGGGCTGTTGTTCGCAGGTCGATCGCGAGCGGTAAGAAGGTTATAGGGATCCAGAAGGGTTATCAGGGCCTTCTTAATGAAGAACTGAATGAGATGACTCCAAGGGATGTATCCGATATAATCCAGAAGGGCGGTACGATACTCCGTACGGCAAGATGCGAGGAATTCAAGACCGAGGAAGGTCAGAAGAAGGGTGCTGAGATATGCCATAAATACGGTATTGACGGTCTTGTGGTAATAGGCGGTGACGGCTCATACAGGGGAGCCCAGGCCCTTGCTGCTCACGGGATCAATACAATAGGGATTCCCGGGACCATCGACCTCGACATAGCGTGTACCGATTATACGATAGGCTTTGATACCGCAGTCAATACCGCGATGGAAGCCATCGATAAGGTAAGGGATACATCATCCTCTCACGAGAGGTGTTCGATAATAGAAGTAATGGGAAGAAATGCAGGTTATATAGCCCTCTGGTGCGGTGTCGCATCGGGTGCTGAGGACATCCTTCTTCCCGAGAAGTACCAGTACAAGGAACAGGAGATAATCAACAATATCATAAACAACCGTAAGAAGGGAAAGACCCATCACCTTATAATAAATGCCGAGGGTATCGGCCATTCTACGTCCATGGCAAGAAGGATCGAGGCGGCAACGGGCGTTGAGACAAGGGCAACGATCTTAGGATACATGCAGCGAGGCGGTTCACCTACCTGTAAGGACAGGTATTATGCTTCCATGATGGGTGCCTATGCGGCTGATCTTCTGTGTGCGGGCAAGACCAACAGGGTAGTGGGGTATAAGCACGGCCAGTATTGTGACTTTGACATTGATGAGGCACTGGCAATGCAGAAGGACATCCCGGAGTACGAATACGAGGTAACCAAGTCACTGAGCATCTAGCAATGATAACAAGTACATCCAACAACAAGATAAAGAACATAATAAAGTTATGTACAAGCAGTAAGGCGCGGCGTGAGCAGAATGCATTCGTAGCAGAAGGCGTTAAGATGTTCATAGAGGCGCCTTTGGCACGTATAAAAGAGGTCTTTGTAAGTGAGGACCTTGCCGGCAGGCTGGGAGATGAATGCTTAAAAAAGCTGGGGGAAACGGGATATGAGACCGTGAGCAGCCAGGTATTTGCAAAGATATCGGATACCGTGACGCCCCAGGGGATACTGTGCGTCATCGAAATGGATAAACAGGACCTTAAGGAAGTGATCGATGATCATAAGGACAGCAGGTTCAAAGTGCTCATCGTTGAGAACATAAGGGATCCGGGGAACTTAGGTACCATGATAAGGACCATGGAGGCGGCAGGATGTAATCTTATGCTTGCAAGCCTGGGGACAGTAGATGTATATAATCCCAAGGTCATAAGGTCGACGATGGGATCGGTATACAGGATCCCAGTGATCTACTCAGATGATCTTATAAGGGACTTAAATATCCTCAAGGGATCCGGTGTCAGGCTGTATGCGGCCCATCTCAAGGGAAGGTCGTTTTATAATGAGGTAAAATACACCGACAGGACAGGGATTCTTATCGGGAATGAAGCCGTAGGATTAAGCGAAGATGTCAGTGCTGCCGCGGATGAGCTTGTAAAGATACCGATGCAGGGACAGGTAGAGTCACTTAACGCGGCGGTCGCTGCAGCACTGCTGATGTTTGAATTATCATAAGGGGTACCACGAAGCGAAGAGAAGGAGGAAGGAAAAATGCAGATAGGATTCATAGGACTTGGAAACATGGGGAGTGCCATGATAGGCGGCATAATCGCCAATAAGGTGGTCAAGGCATCTGATATAACAGGAGCTGATGCAAGTCCCGAGAGGACGCAGGAGATAGTCGATAAGTTCGGGATCACGGCAGCAGGCTCCAATAATGCGGCCGCAAGGGCAGATATTCTGGTAACTTCGGTAAAACCCCAGGTATATGAAGCAGTCATTGAGGATATCAGGGATACGGTCTCTGATGATACGGTCATAATATCCATTGCACCCGGCAAGACACTTTCATGGCTCAGGGAGAAGTACGGCAAGCCGGTC